>JASEFB010000070.1 GCA_030019325.1 archaeon
ATACTATCTATCCATCGTCATGAACTTGGCACACTTATTCTGTGACGCCCCCTTAGCTTATCCATTATCAAAAGGCGGTCCAACAATTCATAATCCGACAATATGCAAAACTGGCAGGTGTAGAATCTTTGCTTAATTTTAACCTCATGCAAATTTCCTTCACAAAATAGAAATAATGCGAAGGTTTTATATCATTGCTAAAACAATTGACGAGATATTAACATTATTTAAAGAAGTAATTTTAACAATGCAAATCCAAAAGGGGAGCATCCTAAAAAGCTCGTTTTGGCCTGAGAGGGTTAGGGTGATTTCTGCACAAACTCTTGCTGAAAACCAGATAAAGATCGAAGCCGTGGGGCTTGAAACTCATACTTTCTATAATCCTATTCTCTCTGAGGCGGACATAAGAACCATTGAAATCTTGGAAGAGAAGCCTTTCCTTTTCTCAGCCGATGCCGAATCCTTATTTCTCTATCTGGAAGCTCATCGAATAAGGAACGCCTCTCAATTCGACCCACTCTATGCAGTAAATGTCTCTATGATTGACCCTTTGCCTCATCAAATTGACGCTGTATACCATTATATCCTTCAGAATCCTCGTATCAGATTTTTATTGGCAGATGACCCCGGCGCTGGGAAGACTATAATGGCAGGGTTACTTCTCAAGGAACTAAAGTATCGCGGACTCGTTGATAGAACCCTCGTCGTTTGTCCGGGACACCTCAAAGATCAATGGCTTAGAGAGATGAAAGAAAGATTCCATGAGAATTTTTCAATTATAGATAGAAACGTTCTGACTGCCGAATGGGGTAAAAATGTCTTCACTGAGACTGAGAGAAATCAGGTTATCATTTCTTTGGATTTTGCCAAACAAGATGATATTATGTTTGCTTTGAAGGACTCAAAATGGGATTTATGCATAGTAGATGAGGCACATAAGATGCCCGCCTACAAATACGGCGAGAAAATTAGCAAAACTCAGCGGTATACGTTAGGAGAAGTCCTCTCTCCTATAACCAACTATCTGCTTTTCCTTACCGCAACGCCGCATCGAGGAGACCCCGAAAACTTTCGCCTGCTCCTCGATCTTTTGGATCCTGGATTCTTTGCTGATACAACTATGCTTTCTGAATCAATTCAAAACAAAGATAATCCGTTATTTTTGAGGAGGCTGAAAGAGGATTTAAAGGACTTCGAGCGGGCTCCGCTCTTCCCACCACGAAAGGTAGAGACAATTAAGTATTATCTCTCTGAGGATGAAACAAAGCTTTACAATGCGGTAACTGAATATGTTGAGAAACACTTCAATAGAGCCCTCGCAAAGGAGAAACGTAATGTGGCTTTTGCGCTTACCATCCTCCAGCGTCGGCTTGCATCAAGTGCAAGAGCTATAAGGAAATCTCTGGAACGCAGGTATGAGCGGCTGAAAGATTTATACGAAAAAGGGCAACTCTTGCAAGAGGATGGATACAATGAGGATTATCTTGAGGATTTAGAAGAAAAAGAGCGGTGGAAGAAGGAAGAAGAATTACTGGAGAAGCTTACCTCTGCTGAGACTCTTGAAGAACTGAAAGATGAGATTGAGAAACTTATAGAGCTTGTAGCTCTTGCTAAAGAGGTTGAAAAGAAGGAGATAGAGACGAAACTCAGTGAATTGAGAAAAGTGATGGAGGCCGAAAAACTACACCAAACGGGGACAAAACTGCTAATCTTTACAGAAGCAAAAGACACGCTTGAGTATTTAGTTGAAAAAATGAGGAAATGGGGGTATTCGGTAACCTATATTCATGGTGGTATGGCTTTGGATGCAAGAATTAAAGCGGAAGAGGAATTTAATAATACCCCTGTTCAAATAATGGTTTCAACCGAGGCGGGTGGCGAAGGAATAAACCTCCAGAAACGATGTTGGATTATGGCAAACTATGACATTCCTTGGAACCCGAATCGTTTGGAGCAGCGGATGGGGAGAATTCACCGCTACGGTCAGCAGCATGAGGTGCATATTTATAACCTGGTAGCAGTCGAAACCAAAGAAGGACGCATCTTGGATAGCCTGTTCAGCAAACTTTCTCAGATTCAGGAGCATCTCGGCTCCCACAGAGTTTTTGATGTGATTGGCGAGGTGTTAGTTGGAAAGAGTTTAAAGGACCTGATCGTGGATGCCATTGCTAATCGCAGAACTATGGAGGATATCCTCAAGGATTTTGAAAGAGTTCCCGATGCGGAGGCTATTGAGAGAGTCCGGGAGACGAGCCTCGAAGCTCTTGCAACGAGGCATATAGATTTGGCCAGAATCCTAGGTGAACAGCGGAGAGCTCTTGAGAATAGACTTGTTCCCGAGTACATTGAGGAATTTTTCAAACGAGCTGCCGAAATGCTGAACATTAAGATGGAAAAGCGAGAGAATAGTCTCTGGCGTATCGTTTCGGTGCCCTTTGAGATTCGTAACCAACCCTATGAGTTCAAGATAAAATTCGGTGAAGTTCAACGGGAATATACAAAAATATCATTTGACAAAGAGAGGGCTTTCAAGGCACAAGCTGAATTTGTAGCAATGGGGCACCCGCTCTTAGAGGCGGTTGTAAACTCTATTCTAACCCTTTATGCTCACTACGCAGCAGATGGTGCCACGTTCATTGATCCTGCGGGAAAGAAAGAGGGCTTCATCTGGTTTTTAGAAGCAGAGATCAGGGATGGAAAGAACGAAGTTGCTGGTAAAAGATTGTTTGCAGTTTATCAAGACCGAAGCAACACGCTTTCTTTTATTAATCCATCGGTTCTCTGGGATCTAAAACCAGGGACGATGCATTCGGAGCACACAGAAATCACACTGGATAAAGATGCTGTTGTATCGTTTGTTATAGGCGAAGGGCTTGAGCATTATAAGAAAGAACTGCTGGAAAGACGTCAAAGGGATGCTGGGGTAAAGCGGAAATACGGAATTAGATCCCTTGAATCCATGATTCTTGGCTCAGAGGGTAAGATTTCAGATTATGAAACAAGGAGGATGAAAGGCGAAATTATCCCAGAGCCAACGATTCAAAACGAGTTGCGGAAAAAAGATGATTTGGAGCGCAAAAAGCAGCGCTTACAAAGAGAGATTGAGGCTGAAGTCCATCTTTATCCTACCGAACCAAGAATCTTAGGAGCGGTGAGGGTGATCGCTGGTAAGCAAATTGGTGAGATGGTTAGCGATAAGGAAATTGAGCACATTGGGATTCGTATTGCAATGGACTATGAGCGGAGTCACGGGAGAACTCCGGAGGATATATCCCTCCAAAATTTAGGCTACGATATCCGTTCTCAGGATGAAAGAGCAAACTATCGCTATATAGAGGCGAAGGCGAGGGCGAAGGAAGGGGCAGTGGCCCTGACACCTAATGAATGGCTTATGGCGCATAGGCTCAAAGATGAATATTGGCTTTATATCGTGGTTAATGTAGCAAGCAAACCTGAACTCTACTTGGTTCATAATCCGGCAGCTAAACTTGAACCTGATAAGGTGGTAGATATAGTGCGATATGTCGTCAAAGATTGGAAAGGAAAAGCAGAGGTGGCACAATGACCTCTAAATCCTTCATCGAATCCGACTTCCCTGTGAAGAAAGTAAGTGAAGAATCAGCAAGAGAGAAGAACATAAGACACGGGCATATCTCCACGCTTCACATCTGGTGGGCTCGCAGACCTCTTGCTTCCTCAAGGGCGTCTATCTATGCTGCGCTCACGCCTGAGCCAAAAGACGAAGAGGAGAGGCTGAAGCGGGCGCAGTTCATTAGCAACCTATCAAAGTGGGAGAACTCGCTGAACAAAGCGCTCATTGGGAGAGCAAAAGAAGAGATCTTGAAGGCGAACAACGGCAAGCCGCCGAAAGTCCTTGACCCCTTTGCTGGCGGCGGGCGCAATTCCCCTTGAGGCACTAAGATTGGGATGCGAGACCTATGCAAGCGATTTGAATCCTGTGGCTGTGCTTATAGAGAAGTGCACGCTTGAGTATCCACAGAAGTACGGCAGAAAGAAAGTGAAGGATTCTTTCGGAAATGAAAAGGAAATCAATCTACTGTTTGAATATGTCAAGGAAATCAATCCACTTCTTTACGGTGTCAAGAAATGGGGAGAATGGGTTCTGGGAGAGGCAAAAAAAGAGATCGGCAGGTTTTATCCTCATGAGCCTGATGGCTCAATACCTGTCGGCTACATCTGGGCTCGCACAGTAAAATGCGGAAATACTGCCGCCTGCGGCGCTGAGATTCCTCTGGTAAGGCAGACATGGCTTGCGAAGAAGGAGAATAAGAAGGTTGCTTACAAGATCCTCCCGAAAGGAAGCAGGGTTGAGTTTGAAATCAGAGAAGGTAAGCAAATAGACTTTGACCCTGAGACTGGCACGGTTTCAAGGGCAAAGGCAATCTGTCCATGCTGTGGCTCTGGCTTGAGCGACAAAGAAGTAAGAAAGCAGTTTCAGGAAGGTAAAGCAGGGCAGAGGATAGTCGTGGTTGTCCTACATCATCCGAAAATGCTGGGGAAGACCTATCGCATTGCTACAGAAAAGGACATAGAGATTTTCAGGGAAGCAGAGAAGTGTCTGGAAAAGAAAAGGCAGGAATTATTAGATAAGTGGGGATTTGACCCAGTGCCAGATGAATATCTAAATCCACAAAATCCGAAACAGGAGCTATATGGAACGCGGTGCATCAAATATAATATTACGAAATGGGGAGACCTTTTTAATTCACGGCAGAAGTTATCGCTGATTACTTTTGTGGAGAAGGTGAGGCAGGCGCATGAGGCGATGGATGGCATCGAGGAAGGTTATACAAAGGCGATAGTGAGTTATCTGGCGTTGGGGGTGGATAGGCTAGCATCGTTTTCAACAAATCTTTGCAGATGGAAAAGTGGCACTGAACAAAACATTCCTATATACAGTGGTAGAAATTCGATACCAATTGTTTTTGATTACTTTGAAGTAAATACGGTTGGTAAAGTTAGCACAGGCTGGGATAGCTGCATTGAGGCAGTAGTAGAACCTTTTGAAAACCTTGAAAACATATTATCGGTCGCTACCGTACTTCAATCCTCTGCCACTTCTCTGCCCTTCTCTGACAATTTCTTTGATGCTATTATCACTGACCCACCGTATTACGACAATGTTATTTATTCAGAACTCTCTGACTTTTTTTATGTCTGGCTCCAGCGCACCATTGGAGATTTGTATCCAGAACTCTTTGCCACACCATTTGTTCCAAAAACGGAAGAAATAGTTCAAAATCCTTTAAGACAGGGAGATGATAAAAAAGCAAAGCAGTTCTTTGAGGAAATGATTACAAAAGCATTCAAAGAATGTTATCGAGTCCTAAAACCAGAAGGTATTGCCTGTATCGTCTTTGCCCACAAATCCACAGAGGCATGGGAAACAATAATCAATGCACTTCTAAATTCAGGCTTATACCTCACTGCATCGTGGCCAGTTCGTACAGAAATGAAAGCCCGACTTCAAGCAAAAGAAACCGCATCCTTAGCCTCCTCCATCTACATGGTCTGCCGCAAGCGAGTTGAGAACAAAACCGCTTATTTCAATGAAATCAAACCGTTGATAGAGCAAAGAATCAAAGAAAAACTCGACCAGTTCTGGAACGAGGGCATAGGCGGAAGCGATTTCTTCATCTCTGCCATCGGCCTGCGATGGAAGTATTTGGAAAATACGAAAGTGTTGAGAAGCTCTCAGGCGAGAAGGTCTCTGCTAAGGAACTGCTTGAGTTCATTCGTAAAAGCGTTAGCGAATATGCGCTTACCAAAAATCCTCAAAAGCCCGCAGTTAAGCGGCATTGACGAGGAGACGAGGTTCTATCTGCTCTGGCGCTGGACGTACAACTCTGTAAAAGTGCATTTTGACGACGCTAGAAAATTAGGACAGGCAGTGGGGGTAGAAATCACTGAACAATGGGGAAACGGATTTATCCAAAAAGATAAAGAGTTCATCTCGGTACTAAGCGCAAAAGAAAGGGGTAAAGGTTTGCTTGAGAAGAGGAAATTTGAAAGCATAATAGATGTACTTCATGCCTGCCTTCTCTACTGGGAGCAGAACAACAGGAAAGCAATAACAGAGCTCCTCGAAACTACCGGTAATATAAACAACAACGACTTCTGGCAGGTTGCGCAGGCGATCTCCGAGGTGCTGCCCGAAGGGGATAAGGAGAAGCAGATGCTGCAGGGCTTCCTTTACGGACGAGAAAGTTACGAAAAAGGAGGGGCGAAGGTTGATAAATCACAAAGAACATTGTTTGAGGTGGGGAGAGAATGAAAACCGTGCAGGAGATAAAATCACTCTTATCAAAACACAAAGAGGGGCTGATGAAACAGTATAAGATTAAGGAACTAGGTATCTTTGGCTCGTATGTGCGAGGAGAGCAAAAAAGAGGGAGTGATATTGACATCCTCGTCGAGTTTGATGAAATCCCGGACATTTTTCAGTTGATTGATTTGGAAGACCATCTCAGGAAACTTCTGAAGAAAAAAGTAGATCTTGTAAGAAAGGGCGCGATAAGGCCAGAACTTAAAGATGTTATCTTGAAAGAGGCGGTTTATCTGTGACCAGACAATATACGTTATTCATTCAGGATATACTCGATGCGATAAAGGATATTGATGAATTCATTGGCGATATGGATTTTAATACATTTTCAGAAGATGAGAAGACAAAGAGTGCAGTAGTTTGGAAAATAAACGTAATAGGTGAGGCAACAAAGAATATTCCCAAAACAATGAGAGAAAATAAAAAAGCGGCTTCCTGAGATTAAACCACTTATTGAACAAATCCTGGAGGGTTTGGAGGAATAAAGATGACACTACCAGCTTGGTGGCAGGTAACAACACCGCATAAAGATATAAGAGAAGGAAAACTGAGTGAGGCGATATTCGCTGCGGATTTAGGAGATGTTTTTTATGGTAAAGCACTGTTAGAATACAGGGATGCAAGCATCTTTTTCCAGAAGACCTATGTTACCCTTGGGTTAAAGAACCTCCTTGAGAACGTGCTCACCCGATTAAGCGAAGGGAAAGGCGATCCCGTGATTCAACTTCAAACACCCTTCGGAGGTGGCAAGACCCATGCCCTTCTGGCTTTATACCACCTCATCAAACACAGAAAAGAGGTCGAGCACATCCCTCCGCTGACAGAACTTCCGAAAGTAGAAGCAAAGGTAGCGGTATTTGTGGGTACGCATGCGGATGCCATTTCAGGAAAGACTCCTTGGGGTGAGATTGCTGAGCAGTTGGACTGTTACGAAATCATAAAAGAGCATGATAAAAAACGCATAGCACCTGGAAAGGAAAAGCTGAGACAAATTCTTGAAGCATCAGGTCCCACACTCATTCTGATGGATGAGATTCTGGAATACATTGTCAAAGCGAATCGTGCTGAAAAGGTAGAGAGGATCACACAGGGCCAGACCCTCGCCTTCTTGCAGGAGATTTCGGAAGTAATCGCGGCTTCTGAGAATTGCTGTTTGATTATTTCCCTTCCTGCAAGCATACTTGAAAGATATGATGAAGAGGCAGAGAGGTCTTTGCAGCAGCTACAAAAGATTTCAGGCCGGGTAGAGGCTGTTTATACACCTGTGGAAGGTGTGGAGATATATGAGGTTATTCGCAAGCGATTATTTGAGGATTTGGGAGAATTTAATACAAGAAGAAATGTTGCACAATCTTATTTTGACTTGTATCAGAAACTCGGAGTAGATGTGCCATCAGAGATAAAAGAAATTGAATATCGTGAGCGGATAGAACATGCCTATCCATTTCACCCGGAGCTTATCGATGTTCTCTACGAGCATTGGGGCTCTTTTCCCACATTCCAGAGGACGAGAGGGGTCTTAAGACTTCTAGCGCTCGTTGTAGCTGACATTTACAGGCAAAAAATACACTCACCTCTTATTCCGTCTTCCCTGGTAAATCTTGAGAATCAGGCAATACGAAGGGAGTTTATCAAGCATATTGGGAATGAATATGATAGTGTCATCGCTGCTGATATCGCGGGCAAAAATGCAAAAGCACCTAAGATTGATAAAGAAATGGGGAGCGAGTATGAAAGATATGGAATTGCCTCTGGCATAGCCACAAGCGTCTTCCTCTATTCCTTTAGCGGAGCGGGAAAGAAAGAAACAACTTTGCCAAGAGTCCGAGTTGCCCTCCTAAGAGAAGGTATTCCTCATACAATCGTAGGCGATGCGATAGGCAAGGTGGAGGAGGAACTCTGGTATTTCCACTCAGAGAGAAAACAGTACTCATTTAAGAATCAGCCGAACCTGAATCGTGTGATTGTGGATAGAGAGGAGACGATCTCCGATGAGAAAATTCGAGATGAACTCGAAGAAATTACCCAAAAGAATGTAGGTAGAGCGTTGGAAGTGTATCCATGGCCTCGAGAGTCATCGGATATCCCGGATAACAAAAACTTCAAACTCGCCATTCTCTCCCCTGAGTTCACATATGACTCGGAAAAAGGGAAGAAGCTTGTTGCTGAGTTTTTTGAGAAGGCGGGCATTGGATTTAGGGTTTACAAAAACACTCTGTTCGCCCTCGCAATGGACAGCGGCCAATATATCACTCTCTGGAAATCTTTGAAGCGTTATTTGGCTCTTTCCGACATTCAAGGCGATAAAAGTCTCCTTGAAAGGCTAACCAAAGAGAGCCAGGAGGAATTGAAGAAGAAGTTAAAAGAGGTGGAAAAGGAAATACCATTCAGGATTCTCACCGCATACAGACATTTAGCCCTGTTAGTGGAGAGTGGTTTAACTTGGAAAGACCTCGGTATCCCAACAGTTGGAACGAGCGCCATTATTTCGGAAAGAGTTAAACAGTATCTTAAAGACCAGGAGAGAATCCTATCCCGTCTCACTCCCAAGTATATCTTAGACAAAACATTTGCCAGAGATGAGAATGAAAAGGCTTTGCGTGATATCTACGAACTTTCTCTCAAGACCCCAGGGATGCCTCTCCCTGAGAATGATAATGTTCTTTTTGAGGCTGTAAAAGAAGGCGTAAGAAGCGGGTTTATTGGAGTTAGGGAAGGCTCAAAAGTTTATTACAGCGAAGCTATTTCTCCAATAATCGATTCTGTCATTTTGCGTGGCGAAGTAGCAGAGAAGTTGACGAGGGAATTAAAGGAAAAAGAAGAGAAAGCGGAAGAGGAAAAGGAAAGAAAAAAAGTTGACATCGGCGGAATAGAAGTGACAGGGGTAAAGGAAGCTAAAGGAATTAAAAGGGTGACTTTAAGGGCAAAAGTCCCGTGGGATAAACTGTCTTCTATAATCACTGGTGTGATCGGGCCTCTTAAAGATAAGGGACAGCCACCAGAAATAACAATCGAAATTAAGGCAGAAACTGAAGAGCAGTTTGATAGAACCACGCTGGATACAAAGGTAAAAGAAACACTTCAACAGATAGGTGCTGAGATCGAAGAGTGGAAAGAAGAATAACCCCCGATTATGCAACTATAACACAGCACATATGGCTCACCGAAAACCCGAAGCAGCTCCTTTCTATACTATTATAACCCAAAAAGGTGCGATATATGAAAGAAAACCCCAAACAAATTATAATATTAGGAGCAGGTGCATCAAAAAGTGAAGGAGCGCCCCTTCAAAATGAGTTATTTTTAGAATTCTTTGATATTTATAAAACTTTGAAAAAAAAGTCTGTATGGACTGTAACAGAAAGACAAGAAAATGCAATTTTTAGTTTTTTCAAAGATTTCTGGGGTATTGATATTGATAACTACAAAGACCAAAGAGGGAATTTCCCAACTTTTGAAGAATGTTTGAGCGTGCTTGATTTGGCTTATTTAAGAGCGGAAAGTTTTAAGGGGTACACAAAAGATAAAATAAATGAAATAAGGAGCGGACTAATATTTCTTATTGCAACGGTTTTAGATGAAAAATTAAAGGAAAAGATAATTTATCATCAAAAATTAGTTGATAGACTTAAGAGAGAAAAAACTTTGAAAAAGACTACCTTCTTGAGTTTGAATTATGACATAATTATAGATAATGTTTTAATAAATTTATATCCACACTACCATGTTGACTACGGGATCGAATTTGTCAATTTTAAGAGAGAGAATGACTGGACAAGACCAGACCAAAAAAAGTCTATATTCCTTTTAAAACCACATGGTTCACTTAACTGGCTATATTGTCCAACATGTAATCACATGGAGCATACCCCACGAAAAGCTGTCGAGGCCTTTTATAAACCGAAACCGTGTGAAGATTGTGGTACTGCAATGGAACCTGTAATAGTTCCACCGACTTTTTATAAAGAGATGTCAATCCATTTATTCAACAGATCTTTCTTAAGGCAGATGAAATATTGAGAAGCGCTAATAAAATCTTGATTTGTGGATACTCATTTCCTGATTCTGACATGCATATCAAATACTTGCTTAAAAAGGCAGAAAGATTTAGTGGAAAAACACCGGAGATTTATGTGATAAATAAAATGTGAAAAAATGAGGAGGAACGACGCTTTAAACGTTTCTTTAAAGATAAGACGAAAGTTCATTTTACCAGGAAATCATTTGAAGAGTTTAGTGAAAGAGGAGTTTGATGCGCGGGCTAGATCAGTTAACAGAGATTCTCTGGTGCCCTATGCTTCAGCAAACTCAAGCCATTATAAACATCAATTGTTGCATCCATTTATCCTGCGGACAAAAAAGATTTCCGCTCTTTGA
>JASEFB010000071.1 GCA_030019325.1 archaeon
GAGGATAAGGCTGAGAACTGCAAGAGGGCAATCAAAGCATGCGAAGAAGCCCTGAAAGTCAGAACATTTGAGCGCTTCCCGATTCAATATGCTGCTACCCAGAACAATCTTGGGATTGCATACAGAACGCTTGCCAAGGTTGAGGATAAGCCTGAGAACTCCAAGAAGGCAATTAAAGCATTCGAAGAAGCCCTGAGAGTCTATACTTTTGAACGCTTCCCGATGGATTATGCAATGACCCAGAACAATCTTGGGGCTGCATACGTAACGCTTGCAGAGGTTGAGGATAAGCCTGAGAACTGCAAGAGGGCGATCAAAGCATGCGAAGAAGCCCTGAGAGTCTATACTTTTGAGCGCTTCCCGATGGATTACGCAATGACCCAGACCAATCTTGGAATTGCATACATAACGCTTGCAGAGGTTGAGGATAAGCCTGAGAACTCCAAGAAGGCAATAAAAGCATTCGAAGAAGCTCTTAAAGCATTTACAGAAAAAGGAATTTCCAGAAGATTATAACTCAGTGGTAAGCAATATTACAAGACTTCTTGATCTCTATGGAAGTGAGTAAAGAGAGCAATGCTTTACTTGAAAACTTTGATGAAAGTACAATCAACTATGGGCAGCTTGTTAAGGAACGAGAGAATGGTAGAGTTGTTGGTAAAACGATGATTTGGCATATAGAAGTATACCTCATGAGGCGTGGTATCCAAGGTTGGTCAAAGAAGAACTCTATGCTTTGAAATGTAAATGTGCATAATCAATGTTTATCAGTGCTATTAATTGACGTTCAGCAGTGACGATCGAAACTGGGATGGCAGACGAAGCATCCATGGACATGGATTTAAGATATAAAATTACACTAAAAAGGGTAGTCTGTACTTTGAGAAATTCCTGAGCTCAACCGATAAAGGCTGTTGCTGAAGGTGCTAAATGCAAGAGAGATTGTTGTAGTGATGCCCTTGGGCGTTGCTAAGGTTAATGGGAAAATATCTCTTTTTCCAGCTTCTTTGCAAATTCTGTATCGGTAAATGCCTTTAATCGTTTGATTGTGGTATCGTAGGCATCAATCTGCTCCTCTTCTAAGGTTCTCGAATAATTCGCCGAAGGGGCGATTTCATCTAACTTCTCGATCAACATTCTTCTCTCGACCGCTGGCATAACCTTTGGATCGGTCATAGCAGCAGCTCTCGCATAGATCCCTTCATCCAGCAGATTTTTTAGCGCTTTGAACGGGAGTTCATAATAGCTTCCAATAGCTCCCGTTCGCTGAGTAAATCCTTCAGGCGTGGCTGCTTTAAACGAAACACGGACATAAAGTTTCTCTTTAAGCTCAACGAGCTGCTTTACATACGCTCCATCTGCCCCTAAAAGTATGCCATTTGTCTCCAGGATAAAAAGAGGATATTTCGAGTCTTTCACATATCCCAGAACTGATAATAAATGCTCTTTTCCCAGTGTGGGCTCGCATCCAGATAAACGGAGCTTGTTAACTTTGAGAACTCGATAGCGTTTCCAACCCGGAGCGGTTATACCCTCTTCAGCCGCTTTGAATAGCATGTGAGCGACCTCTTTGGGGGCATAAAATTTGCCAAACCCTTCAGGGAAATCTCTCGACCAGTTGGACCAGCAATAAATACAACGCAAACAGCAACCCACCGCATAGCCCGTGGCAATACCTCGATACACCGGGACTGAATAGATGCCTGCATACTTCCTTTCCAGCCCTTCTTTTCCTTCCCTCGTTACAATCTTCTCCGTTTCCTTTGCAAGCTCTAAAGGGTCAAAGGGTTCAAACCCGGGCGTCAAATACCGTTGATACGTTTCCATTCACTTCACTTCTTTAAAAATTCCCTGACCAATTTGATCGCACACAAATCACCACAGATCGAACAGGCATCGCTTTCCGAAGGTCTACTATTTTTTATTCTCTGAGCTTCCTCGGGGTTTATCGCAAGTTCAAATTGCCGTTTCCAATCGAGGTTCTTTCGTGCATATGCCATTTCGTCGTCTAATCGTCGTGCCCTCTCTCGTTGCCCCTCTTTTACAAGGTCTGCAGCATGCGCTGCTATTTTCGTGATGATCGTCCCTTCCTTTATGTCGTTCACGGAGGGTAACGCTAAATGCTCTGAGGGTGAAACCATGCAGAGAAAATCAGCGCCATACATCCCCGCAACCGCTCCTCCTATCGCACTCACCAAATGGTCATATCCCGGTGCAATGTCAGTAACGAGTGGTCCTAAGAGATACAGGGGTGCGAAATCAGTTATATGTTTCATCACCTTTACCGATGCTTCTATCTCGTCCAGTGGTACATGCCCCGGCCCTTCAACGAGTGCCTGGACGCCTTCTTCCCGAGCACGCTTCACCAGTTCACCAAGCGTAATGGCTTCCATGAATTTCGCACGGTCCGAAGCATCGGCAATACAACCAGGACGCATACCATCACCTAAACTGAGCGTTAACTCATACTCTTTTGCTATGTCCAGAAGATACTCATATTCCTCGTAAAACGGATTTTCGCGCTCGTTATGAATCATCCAGGCAATGAGGAACGCGCCACCCCGACTCACCGCATCTAAGATGCGGCCGCTCCTCCGCAACCTCTCCAAAGAATTGAGATTCACACCTGCATGGATTGTAACAAAGTCTATACCGTCTTTTGCATGCTTCCTGACGGCATTGAACAGATCGTCTGAACTCATCTCCACTACTGCTCGTACGCCAGCCTTTTCCAGAGCCGCCTGGTATATTGGTACCGTTCCCATGGGCACATCTACTTCTTTCAGAATGGTTCTTCGAATTTCATCGAGGTCTCCACCAGTAGAGAGATCCATTACTGTATCAGCACCGTATTGTACCGCAATCCTTGCCTTCTCAACCTCCTCATCGAGGTTAACATAATCTTTTGACGTTCCTACGTTCACGTTTACCTTCGTGCTCATCCCCGGACCAATTGCTTTGAGCGCTATCTCTCGGTCCCCTGATTTCTTCGCTCTCTTTGCATTTCTCGGAATTACCACCCTCCCAGCGTCGAGCAGTCGCTGCAATTTCTCCACGCTCACTCCCTCGACTGCGGAAACTTTCTCTAATTCTTGCTCTTCCCACTTGACGACGAAAGACTTGGTGCTCATTTTTTTAACGTGCTTTTTTCTTTCCTTCCCCGTTATCCACTATCCTTTACTTAATTAATTCGAGGCAGTTTGTATAAACTTTTTTTTTCCATGTTTACCGCGGAGCCCACAAAGAACCCGGAGAGTCAGGAAAATCGTTCACCACTCGGCGAATGCCGTCCTTCAAGACCTTGACATTTGAGTCTCTCTTTTTCCATCATCTCAGTGCTCTCCGCGATCTTGGCGGTAAACAAATACTCCCTATCTTGCTTCTTTCGTTCTGACGATTTCCGGAATTCTTCCCCACGTCGCAAGCGTGTCCTTATAGATAACCAGCGCACCTTCAATGCCTTCCACATGGCTGATCGAGCGGAAAGCGTCTGGGATAGAATGCGCATCAGTTACCGCATTGCCGAGCGCGGTAGCTGCGGCGTCTGACAGAGATGCACTCTTGCTTATCACCGTTGCGGCATCAGCAATTCCAAAGCTTATAGAATGCCCGACCGTTCCTGAAGAGGTGCATATACCTATTAAAGAGGAAGACGGTTTTATCCGAAGCGCAATTTTGTTCGAGAAGCTACTTTCTCCTGCATATATGCCTGCAAGCACCTCTCTATCGGTGAGCAAAGCAATGTCACCACCGTTATCCACCATCGCGTAGGTCGCCCCGGCATCTCGCATCGCCTCCACTGCGAACTCAGCTATTGTGCCTGCAACTGCTGACATCGGTCCTATGCCGAATTTGTCTGATGATTCTATCATTCTCCTCACTATCTCTGGGATCCCTTCCTTTTTTCTATCACTACCGACCTCCGTTTCATCTATCCGGTAACTTTCGAGCGTTACAAGAAAATAAGGATGCCAGCGCACGAACTTTTCCAATTCTTTTCTTCGCTGCATTATCTCCTCTTTTGCAATTTCTATGTGCCTCTTTTCATCTGCAGTTATCCATACGAAAGTCTCTTTTATCCTGAAGCTCTCTTTCATCTCCTCTCAGGTCTCGCTATATTTTAATAGCTCCACTTTACTTTAAATTAGCAGCGCAGGCATATTTGTATTGGAGTCCAGTGAGTAAGATGGTTAGCGCTATAATCTCTCAATTTCGAATGGTGCCCCCTTTAAAGTGATAAAGATGAAAAAAGATGAGAAAGAAGCAGGCATTTTGTTAAGAGAATTATTGAGCGATGCAGTGAAAAAGAACAATGCAGAGGCATTGCTGCTTTCCGGTGGGTTAGACACGAGCATTTTAGCTGCTCTTTCTAAGGATGAGGCTAAAAGTAAGAAGGCGCTTACTGTAGCCTTGGATGGAACTCATGCTCCTGATCTCGGCTATGCAAAAAGGGTAGCTCAGAAGTTTCATTATGAGCACCATCTGATTCGCATAACTGAAAGCGAAGCATTAGGAGAAATACCGATGGTAATTCGAGCGGTGAGAAGCTTTGATCCTGCCCTTCCTAATGATCTGGTCATCTACGCTGCGTTAAAAGAAGCAAAGAAGCTCGGTATAAAGAGCGTAATGACCGGAGACGGTGCAGACGAGCTTTTCGCAGGGTATTCGTACATGCACGGGCTCTCGCACGAGGAGTTGAAGACGTACATAACCGCTCTCTCAAAAACGATGTGGTTCTCCTCCAACAAGCTTGGAGCTATTCTCGGTGTGGAGATAAAACAGCCGTATTGTGGTAGAAAAATTGTTGACTTCGCCATCGAGATGGATTCCGGCTTAAAAATAAAAGAGAAAAATGGAAGGAGATATGGGAAGTGGCTCTTAAGAAAAGCATTTGAGGAAGAATTGGGTGAGGTAGCGTGGCGAGAGAAAGACCCAATAGAGTTCGGTTCAGGAACAACAAAGCTCAGAGATATTATCAGGGGGCGCATTTTAGATACGGAGTTCGAGGAGAAAAAAAGGGAATATGGGATGGATTTCATGAATAAAGAGCATCTCTTCTTCTATGAGCTCTACAAAAATGTTGTAGGTGAAATTCCAAAAGCAAAAGAGAAGGAGAATGCATGCCCACTCTGCAAAACAAGGCTGCCGGAAGATAGGTTCCATTGCAGCATCTGCGGCTTCTGCTATCCTATTAGCAGATACTCTAAATAGGAACGATAAATAAGAGCTAATAATGTTAGCTCTTAATGATAGGTGATTGGGAAAAATCTACGAATGGAAATTAGGGGGTGGAGACACTTTATGTTGTCGCATGTGCAGTTCGAGCATATCCAATCCTATTATTATACCAACTCCATCTCCTTCAGCACATCCAGAACCGGTGGTGGATTCCACAACCATTCTCCCCTAATCCAGAACCCTTGTATGATTTCAGAATGATATACCCCATGCTCATCCTCTACTCGCCTCTCATATCTTCTTTCTTTCAATATGAAGAAATCCGCCCGCTTCAAATCAGGGTCAAGTACCCAATATTCTTTCACACCACCGATTTCATATTCAGCAAATTTCTCTCCCCTGTCCCTCAATCTGCTCTCCTCGGATACAATCTCAATGACGAGGTCTGCGGGACCCTCAAGATATGTATTCTTGAGCATGCTGAGGTTTTCTTCTCTCACAAAGATTATATCAGGCTCTCTCCCCGGCAAGTCCCGCCCGGTCTTCATCTGGAACGGTGCAGGGCAGATAACCCCCAATTTTTTTATCTCCAGATAAATGGATAGCAGCGAGATAAGCCATCTTGCAAGATCTTGATGTCCATAGGATGCTGGCGAATACCTCACTATTTTTCCATTCACCCATTCAGCTAAGGTGTCTTCGTCACAAAAATCCAGGAAGTCTTCGTAACTCATGTATTCTTCTTTATCTTTCGCACCTTCTATCTCTTTTCTTTCCATTTCTTCCCCCAATTTTTTGGTGGTTTTCATCATCAGTGAAAATTCTCCTCCAGCAGATATAATTTCAACCTCACCCTTTATAAATCTTAAGTTATCACTCTTCATCATCCTGAGCTTAAACGCCTCGTAAGATTCCACCGAATTTTTCCATCAAACTCTATTCTGTCTTCCACGGGCAAGAAAATCTTCTCTTCCTCTCTATCCTTAACCCTGTGCAACTTGAGATTGAGTTTTCCCACTGATCTCACATCTTATAATCTTTAATAAGAAATCTTTTAGCACAGTTTTAAAATCCGGAAAAAGAGGTCTTTTAACCTCTTCTTCTTCTGTTAAACAGGAATACCAGTCCCAGTATCGCCGCCACTGGTATTGCTATTGTCGTGAATTCTGGGATTACTGTTGTTTCAATAGTTGTGGTAACTTTCTCTGTGATAACAATTGGTCCAATCTGACCGGTTGCAGTGGCATTAACGATATGCGTATAAGTTCCGGGCTGTGCATCTGTAGGCACTGAGATACTTAGAGTGCTATATTTCGACTCACCAGAATTTATGTCAAAATCATTAGGGACGAATGTGTAACTCCAGATAGGATTGTCAATTGAAAGAACCACGTGCTCGGTCGGTGGAAATGCCATGAAATAAGTTATTTTTACCTGATACGTCGCAGTCTCTCCGGGAAGCACTTCGTTATCAATTTGTGTCACAACCATAGTAATTCCCGGGTCAGGGCTTGCTGTAGCTGTTCCTACCATTCCTATTCCTGCTATGAGTAACAGCGCAAATGCGGCACATGTTTTTATGCTTTTCATTTTTATCACCTCCTAAATTATATACAACACCCCTGTATCCATTGCCGTTGGCGTCCATTTTGTTGATTCCAACTTTGCATAGAACACCTTATATCCGCTCTCACCACCGGGAATACTCACTTCAAGCGGAACTTTAACTTCTCCACCTGCTGGCACCTTAACATATTTAGAAGTCCAGTTGAACCACGTCAGATTCGCCTTATATAACGGATCTACGCCTTCTGTCGTCAGATATACATAAGCGATATCATCAAAGTTCTCGGTGCCGACGAGTTTTATGTTGATAACCGCTGTATCACCTGCACTTACCGTAGTAAGTCTTGGGTCAACGCCTATTCCTATGCTCCCGCTTGGTTTAACAACCGAATAATCTACCGTAGTCTCAGCAGAGTTTCCAGCAGCGTCCTCTGCTCTTATGGTGAGTGTATAGTCACCTGTGGTGGACGGAGCAGTTATGTCTCCTTCCCAGATACTCCCAGTTTCAACAAGATTAACTCCATTTGCAGTTACTGAGGTAACACCTATATTGTCAGTCGCTTCAACAGTCACATGGATGGTCGCATTCGGAATGGTTGTGTAGGCGTCTAAAGTTACGGATATGATGGTTGGTGGTGTTGTATCTTCTGCTTCTTCCACAGTCAAATACACTGGAATAACTACTGTCCCTTCATCTATGTCATTGCTGTTTATGATAATACTTGCGCTGTATTCACCTACTTCTAGATCGGTTGCATTAATCGTAACCGTTATTTCTGTTTGGTTGTCTGGCTCTACTGTACCACTTAGGGGAGATTCTGAGAGCCAGTCTGCTCCAATTCCTATACTTCCATGTCCCTCATCAGGAGCAATGTCGATTCCTCCATAATAATCCGCCATCATGAGAGTTACATCCATGATACCATCATCAGCTATCTCAGATAACGGCATCGAGAACGTGAAATGGTATGCATTCAGATTTAGCGGAAGATAAGATACAAACTCAAATCCATAATCTGCCCATCTATAAAGAGAAGCATCCTTGCTGTATAAATCCATATATACAAGATATTCAGCGCCAATATCATTTAATCCATAGCCTGGGTATATGTCGGCTGTAGCGCCAGTTGATGAATTCTGATCTGTATCAAGCCACACATACCCCCAAGCCTCTGTCATACTTGTATAGGTTCCCACTCGGAAGTTGACGTGTGTAGTACTCACACCCGCATAAACATTCTTAATGTCAGCTAATGTGCCTTCATTTGGATCGGTGATAATTAAGGCATCATCTGCTATTCCAAACTCGAGAACGCCGGTTCCATTATTACCGATAGTCAAAGTCCTATTTGTCACATTGCCCTGCGATAAGGTTACATTGAAATACAGAGGATAAATCCATATATCCGGTGGGGGATGCAATACGAAGTCAACAACCGTGGTCTCACCTAATGTCACGCTTGCTGTCGTTGAATTGCTCAATAAATCAGTTCCATAAGGTGGATACGCGGTGACTGTGTAATTTCCAGCCAACAATCCCGCTATGGAGTAATAACCAGTTTCATTCGTGTAATCATATCCATAACTCGGACCGGATGCATAAACATAGGAATTATATATCCCAGTTCCATTCGCATCGGTTACTCTTCCTGCTATTATTCCCCCTTCTCTCAGTATCAGATCAACAATCGTTGTCTCTCCCAACGCAACGCTTGCCGTTGTCGAGTTGCTTACCAAATTGCTTCCGTAAGGTGGATACGCAATGACCGTATAATTCCCAACTAATAACCTTCGTATCGCATAGTAACCAGTTTCATTCGTATAACCATCTTCATAACTTGGACCTGAAGCAACTACACGAGCATTTGACACGCCCATTCCATTCACATCGGTCACTCTACCTGCTATGCTGCCTCCTTGAAATTTCTGGAGCACAAAGTCGGCGATGGTAGTCTGACCAAGCGTGACCACAACGGTTGTTGAATTGTCCTCGAAATCAGTCTCTGAGGCATCTACATTCACAGTGTAAGTTCCAGCCTGCAACCTCGGAATAACATAGCGCCCATTTTCGTCGGTTCTGTAGCGAGCTGTCTCGTAGCCACTTAGATAAACAATTATGTCAGATATTCCTGTTCCATTAACATCGGTTACATTACCTGCAATACTCCCAGCAGCTTGCAATGTGAAGTTGCGAACAACTGTTTGACCAGCAGTTATGCTAATAGATGTGGAAGCAGTCATCAGGTTTGGATTTATAGGTTCCACGCGTATCGTGTAGCTTCCGCTCTGTAATCTCGTGATTCTATAAGTGCCGTTAATGTCAGTGATTGTTGATGTGGTAATGGGTCCGATAGCGAGTATGTATGCGTCAGGGACTGGATCGCCGTTGTAATCAGTTACTGTGCCTGTGACGACGGTTTCCCTAACATTTATCATTCTGTTTGCTATGTTGTTCGTTGCATCAATGTCAGATGTGAAACCTCCAACCTCTGCAACGACATAAATTTCATGAAGTCCGGGTGTGGCAGCATTCCATATGACAGAAGCATCGGCGGTTCCACCGGCAGGGACATCAATAGTATCCCAACCTATAATTGTTCCGCTCTCTGGCTCTCCATCATAGAATGCCACAAAAGCATCCTCGGCATTAGCTTCCCCGATATTGTGGATTGTGGCACTTATCGTTACATTCTCTCCGAGAATTGGATTGTCGTTCGAGAAAACAATGTCAGTCGTGTTAAGTGCTAAATCTTGAGGAGGTCTTGAGATTGTTATTACTTTAAATATTAAATTCGACACTCCTTCATCATCAGTTACTGTTAATTTTACCTCGTAATTTCCTGCAGAAGAATAGGAATATGTTATTGTTGCTCCAGTTGTGCTCGTGATATTTCCGTCTCCGAAGTGCCATATGTAATTTTTGATGTCACCATCAGGATCATATGAAGTGGAGGCATCGGAGGTTATAGATTGGTTAACAATTGGATTTTCTGGTGAATAAGTGAACAATGCAATTGGTGGTTGGATTATAGTGGTCTCTTCAAATATACCATCGCCATCAGAATCCATCTTAAGGGTGACTCCTTCTTCCCTTTTAGAATAAGCGGTCCAATTAATAAGATATTGATGCGTTACATTTACATTCGTAGAAGCATTTATAATAGCAAATGTGGTAACTTCTCCATTCTCAACAGAAGTTGCTTCTAACCCATAAGTTCCTTCACCTGTTCCTACTATTTCAGCAGCATAGGAATCATTCGGGAAGAAAATTGTGACAGTGCGAGAAGAGTAGAAGTAGTAAGAATTTGGAATCTCCATTATTACTTCCCCATTTACCAACCCAGTAACTCGCTCTTGCGGTTCTTCCATAACGACACCACCACGATGAGCCTCCAGGGCGAATACGAGCTTGAAGAGGGCGATCTGGACGCCGTACCAATAGAGATAACCCATGGTTACTCCAAGGACGGCAGACCAGACCTGAAGCAATTCGTCATCTCCCTCATCATGGATGATGATCTGCCAGTTTTTATACAGGCTCTTAGTGGGAATGCCTCTGACAAGAACCATTTCAGGGAGATAGTGAAGAGATACGGTACTTCCTTGCGTGAGAAGTGGGGAGAGGATAAAATTTGGGTATGGGACAGTGCGGTTTATTCTGAGAGAAATATAAAAGAGATTTCTTCGAGCAACAAGTGGATAACAAGGGTGCCTGAGACGCTGTCTGAAGCGAAGGAAGTGTTAGAAAGCTCAGACATGGAAAAGATGCGAAGAACTCAACTCAGTGGTTATCATCTATTTAGAACCTTTGTAGAATACGGTGGTGTGAAGCAGCGGTGGATAGTGGTCTTCTCCGAGAAGGCATTTTCAAGGGAGAGGGAGACGCTGGAGAAGAGGA
>JASEFB010000072.1 GCA_030019325.1 archaeon
CAAAGAGCGGAAATCTTTTTTGTCCGCAGGATAAATGGATGCAACAATTGATGTTCATTTTAATCACTTTTAAGAGTTCCAATGCTATGATTGAAACCCAATATTCCACAGTCTTAGACCCCGCGTTTTAATTGGAAATTAAAGCTTGATATATAAAAGATTTGTGGTATTTATACTTTGCGTCTAAAATTCTAATTATACATTAATCTTCCTGAATACCGCAGCGCCTGAGACCACCATAAAAATGGTAAACCCTGCCGACACCACAAAGCCAAAGAACGGATTTACTTGCAACGGTTCCCGATAACCCGTACCGTATCCCTTCAACACCATAGGTCAGCGGGTCTAGCAACGTCAGTGACTTCAACCACGAGGGCAGGCTATCTATTCGAACCGTTCGGCATCGAACTAAGAAGAACAACTTTGAAACACGTTAATTGCCCCGAGAGACTGAGGAAGGCGGCACTCTTTTTAAAAAAGCCACACGACGCTTGAATATAACATTCCCGGGCTTGGCGAAGTGAAACGAAGCTGCAAAGCCCTTATTGTGCGAGTGCTGAGCACCGAAGCGAACGATAGCGAACGAGAGTTGCGAGGACGCTACCCAAATGTTACCCCAACCCAATCGCCAACATAATGTGTTATAACTATAACTATCAATGCAATAGCCAAGTGCTCTATGATCATGTTCCAAGGTTTTGCTTTTTGCTCTTTAGCGATATAGAAACTAAATAAACCCAACAGAGATAACCCCCAGATTACACTTACAATAATTGCTGTTGAAAGTTGAAACAGCAAAAGGGGAACAATAAAAGTCAATGTGAAAACAAATTTAGACAAAAAAGTAAAGAGTGTTGATTCCCATATATCTTTTGTAGTATGCTTATTTTCTGATTCCTCTGAGACATGAATACCCAATGCGTCTGAGAATGCATCAGCTATCGCTATTATCAATATACCGCCAATAACCACAGTCGTCGAATGAGTACCAGAATGTAATCCTACCATTAGCCCAAGCGTTGTGATTATTCCAGATGTTAAACCAAAACTAAATCCTGTTTTTAGCGAATGTTTCATCATAATAGTCTAACTTCTCCAACTTAAATTACCTTTTTAGAGCCCGAGCAATTTCGCCTAACTTCAGTAATTTTTCTCCTCATTTTCTATAAGAATAGTATCCAACGGAAACGGACTTTTAAACGCCCGAAACAAGCGTAGCCATACCTACCGCGCCCGCATACTGCGAATAGGGTGGCACGATGATCTCAACACCAAGCATATCCTCGAATTCGCGCTTCACGCCTTCTATTAATGATACACCTCCAACAAAGATAACCGGGGGTCTTATCTCCATCTCCTGGATCATCGTCTCATAGACCTGTTCAGCAACAGAGCGACACGCAGCAGCAGCTACATCTTCACGCTTTATCCCGGAGGCGAGTGCAACGACGAGACTCTGTATCCCAAATACCATGCAATAGCTCTGCAAGTCAAATTTCTCCTTCTTCTTTGCCTTTGACTTCATCGCCAGCTGCCCCAACCCCGGGATGTCCACATCCAATCGGTGCGACGCCACTTCCAGGAACCGCCCCGAAGAGCCGCCACAAATACCGCCCAAACTGAAACTCGTCGCTATCCCATCGCGCATGAGAATCAGCTTGTTGTTCATCCCGCCGATATCTATCACGGTTGCCTCGCCTTTATGTCGTCCGGCAAGAAGAGCCGCTCCTTTTGAGACCACACTCACTTCCTCTAAATTGAGATCCGCTTTGACATGTTCACTTACCAGTTCCCGGCCATGTCCCGTCACACCGATCGCGTCCACCTCCTTTTCTGAAATCCCCGCGTCTTTCATCACTTTCTCCATCACCTCCTCTGCACTTCGTATCGGGTCTGTAGTGGGCGACCATTCCTCCCCTATGATTTCGTTGTCCTTCATCACAACTACTTTCGTCATAGAGGAGCCGGAATCAATACCGATCGTCACGCCTTCCTGCTTCTCGCGCATCAAGAGCGCCTTCCGTGTTATTAACGTCTTCAGCGCTTCAAAGCGCGAATAGAGTTCTATCTCCTTCGGCTTTTCCACGTTTGAATAGACGATGATCGGTATATCTGTCCGCTCATGGAGAAACGTCCTTACCATGTCTTTCACAATCGTTCCTTCCGCACACTTGAAGCAGGTGAGCAGTATAGCGCCTTTTATCATTGGGTCATTTAACAGGGATACCGCTCGTGCTATCATCAAATTCAAGCTGGGGCTTTCTGCCTTGAATCCGATCTCATTGCATGCCAATTCCACCTTCGCTAAATCCATCTCCGGATAAACCAGTTCAATACCCAATCGCTCTGCTACGTCGTCCAATAACCATTGAATACCACAGTATTCTGTCCCGCACGATATCTGCGCAACTCTCACGGGCGTCATTTTATCTTACGCTTCTTTTTGTCCCTCTGATAACCGCGCTAAAAATTTCATTACCGCGGATACCATCTCCTCCATCCGATCCCCGCCCTCATACCTCACTTCTAATGTCGGTATTCCACGCTTCCTTATCAAAAACTTGAAGAATTCGTCGGCGACGGCACAGCCCATACAACCAAAGGTGGGGGGTGCGTCAGTCAATATTATTGCAGCTTCTGCTTTCTCCAACAGCGGTGCAAGCAGTCCTATTCTCCCTTTGAGTCCCGCAGGTTCTTCCACCGAGACATACCTCAGTGCCCTCTTCAAGTCCTCTTCCGTAATATTCAGCGGTGGTGCGTCTATCTCTGCATCTCTCACGTGTTCACCGACTTCCTTCATCAAAACTACCGGTTCATGTCCGCCCCGTTCCACCAAATCCGCCAATATCAAACTATTTGGCGGATATACCAACACTTTCATCTTCTACCATCCTTTCCGTTCTTCGTTTTAATTTGATGTATACTCTATCGTCCTAAACTACATTAATTTTATTATAACTTTTATTTATGACTCATCTCGGGCTATCCTCAACACCTTTACTCGTGATAAAAAACTCACATGCCGTATCTTCAGGCATAGACCTGTGCTTCTTTAAAATAGCTCTTCTTTTACCCCGCCCTCCTGCCACTTTCTCGAGCTGCACAATTACTTTTGAGAGATGCTCGAGAGCCGATCCGCCAGGAGGTCGTAATTTACCATTCTCTATATCAGTATATACTTGATTGGTTATAAGGACAGCAAGGTCATACCTGCGCGCAACTTCCAAGAGATGCATTATTTGGTTTGCCAACGCTCTCCTCAAATACATACTTCTTTCATCGTCCAGCTCTAACCGGTAGAAAAGCGTGGCTGAGTCGAGGATTACGAGTGAAACCTTGTTTTTACCCTCCTTTTCCTTTATTACGGTATCTATCTCCTTTATACAGGACATTTGCTGCTCGAAACTCTGAGGCTCGTAGATCATAATTCTCCGTGCTATGCTTTCCACCTCTTCACTCCCACTGTGGGGCTCCGCCTCATCACGGGCTCCGCCCGTGCCCCCGTATCGTGGGCTCTGCCCACGTTCCTGCGAGCCTGAAAGGCTCAGTAAGGGCTTAGAACTGGCTATTTGTAAGAACCGTTCCGGAGAAAACCCCTCGGTGTCTATAAAAATTATGCTCTTCCCTTTTCTCGCACATTCGACCGCTACCTGAAGGCAGATATTGGTCTTTCCACTGCCTGCCTCTCCATAGAGCTGGGTCACCGTACCTGACTCGAACCCCCCACCTAACAGCTCATCTATGTTCTTACACCCCGTGCTGTATTTCGTAGGAAGTTGCATTCTCAATCTTTTCTTAAAAAGAAAGGTGTTATCAAAAGAACTTATTTGTTCTTCTCGTAGAAAGAAACTGTTTTCTGAAAAGAAAAAGTGCTCGTTATATCATCAGATTCATCGCAAAAAGGAGCGATAATACGCCTACTATGTCGGTTAAGCTGGTTATGAGCGGTATCGTATCATTATCGGGGTCCATTCCAAATCTGAAGGATAAAATTGCGATGTAATAAGAAGCGAAGTTAAGAAACGTTGTGCATAAAATACCGCCTAAAAGGGCGATAGAGAGCATCTTTACTACATCTGGGGTGGCTATCCCAAGATAGGCACTCGCACCGTATGATATTATACCAACAAAGAGAAAGAAGAATATGGAAAGGAGATATATCACGGCGAAATTCGCAGAGACAAGCTTATCTGGAAAACGCTTTGGATTCACCGTGCCAATGTGAAGCATGGAGGAGAGGCGAGCGCTTAATATACCGCTTAACGCGTTACTTTCACCCAAAAAGGGTGGGATGAGTACTAAAATAGCGGGAATAGCAATTAAACTACTCAAATTCATGTTCAGTGCTAACCCTGCAAAAGTGGCAATAAGCCCACTGATGAAAAACATCGGAATGCTTTCTACAATAATTCGCCTTACAGCCCATTCGTTTGATTTTAGTCCTTTTATGGCGCATACAAAAGCTAAAAAGACAAATAAAAATAAAAATAAGGTGGATGGAGATAACCAACCCCCTAAGATCTTTTCTTCAAGGTTAAAGTTTAATAATAAGATAACGGCGAGGAACAAAGATGGTATGGTTACCATGTCTCCTGCAGAGGTTATTATCGGTGATGAGATGTTATCAATATCCCAGTTTCTACGGTATCCGAGGATAGAGACGAGAATAGCGATGCCGAGGAGAATGATTCCAGAGATCAAACCGCCTATTACTGAAATTAGAATGAAAGCGGGAAGAGAGATACTGTGCATTCCAAACGCATTTGCAGCTATTTTAGCTAAGAAGCCGAGGATAACAGAAAGGATGAGCGACAATAGCAAAGAGGCATAAGCATTTTGGTGTAATATCCCCCCTTTTTTCAAGGTTGGGGAGAAAAGACCGAGGTGCATTGAAGTTCCTAATCTCGAGACAAGCGCGCTGTAAATATTACCTCGCATGTCAATTGCAGGTGGAATGAGTATGATGAGACCGGGAAGGAGTTGCAGCATATCGGTCATCCAGCTCAACACAATTCCGGCCAAAAGACCGGTGAACGAACAAAAGAGGAGTGAGAATGGAGATTGCCTAAATAAGGCTGAGAAGTTGTGAAGAAAGGAAGAGAGACGACTGAGGGGAGTCTTCAAGGCGTTCTTCTGCATGCTTCGGATTTGTATTCTCATACTCATACCTCCCCCTATCTCTATCTCTGCCTTCCTTCTTATACCAGAAGGCACCTCCTTTATCCTTACTCATGCCACTGCGTAAGCCTTTTATTCTTCTCACGCCCAAGCTGAAGCTATCCGGAGGCTCGTGCTCAGCTTCGCTTTCGTTATCTCTTCCTTGCTTGGACATCATGCTCTTTACTTACTCTACCTCATTCTTTATACTATAAATAATAAAAATGTCACCGAACGAAGACAAATTGGAAGAGATACGGAAGAGGATAGATGAAATAGACGATGTCATTGCAGATTTACTTTCACAAAGGATGCAGTATGCAAAAGAGACGAAGGCTGAGAAAGTGCGACTGAAAAAGCCTATCATTGATAGGCAACGCCAAAGAGAGGTGATAGAGAAGTGGCGTGAGCGGGCAAGGAGGAACAGAGGAAGCAGTGGGTATGATTTAAGCGAGGAGATGATGAGTAAGATCGCTGAGCTCATAATCGAATACACGGTAATAAAAGAGATGGAAGAGCAGTAGTAAAGATGGAACTCATAGTGAGAACGGCAAAAGGACTCACGATAAAAATAAGGAATTTTGAAAGGCCTGATATCAGAAGGGTGATGGAAATAGAGGAAGAATCATTCTTGGATGGCGATGCAGGGTTGTATCTCGAATTATACGAGGAATGGCGGGCGGGTTTCTTAGTTGCAGAGAAAGATGATGAGGTAATAGGATTCGTAGTTCTGGTATTAACGCCGGAGGGAGAAGGGCGCGTATTTGCACTTGCGGTTGATTCACGATATAAAGGAAGAGGCGTGGGGAGGGCGTTGTTAAAAGCGGCTTTTAACACACTGAGAAAACGAAGAATAGGGTACGTGCGGCTCGAAGTGAGGGTAAGTAACCATATAGCACAGAGCTTATATAGAAGTATGGGATTTATGGAGGTTGGATTTATTCCATTCTATTACAAGGAGGGGGAAGGAGCGATCGTGATGAGAAAGGTCTTGTAGAAACTCTGATAGAAGCTCTTCAAGCAAATCTTAACTCTACCTATTCAAACCCTCTTACCCACCACGGTAATAAAAACAGGACCCCGTATATCTATCTTCTTCTTCATCGCGGTGATATACCGCATTGCCACATCATCTATCGTTATATTTATATCCGCGCCGCTTCTGACGATCTTTACTTTTACTTCCACATCTTCTCTCTCGATTTCTCCTCTTTTAGCTGCTTCCTCTATCTTGGAAGCAGCAAAAGCGGCAAATGCATCTACAAAACGTATGTTTGTTGGCACCCCCTCCTCAAACACCTTTTCCCATTCCTCATTCCTCGGTATGCCAACTATAGACCCCTCAACTACAACTATCTCATTCAGATACGCAGGGCCGCATAAAAGGGTGTTCTCCTCCGGCTCAAGTACCCAAACTTCAACCTCCTTCCCGAATAGGGTGCCCCTATACGCGAGGAACTCACACGGTGATTTCTCACTACCTTTATCCTCGCATACGTGCACTATGTCTTTAAGTATATTTTCACCTTCCGGCGTGTTTGGTGTCTTTTCCATGCTTATCAGCTCAGCCAGTTCCATATCGCTCAACTTCCAGGGTGCGTAAAATTGCGGCAATGCCAATGCTCTTGCGTCGCTCTCCTCGTGCAGTATCATTGCTAACCGCTCTACACCTAATCCCAGGTTCACCACGGGATACGGAATGTCATAGTGCGCCAATGCAGTGGGGGAATAGATACCAAACGTAGCTAATTCCACCCAGCCAATTCGAGGGTGATAGCAAAAAACTTCTGTTTGAGTCTCAGGCATGTAATATTTCGAGCGCTTCTCGTCCTTTCTGAATTTTATTTTATCAAAGCCAAATTGCGAAAGCAGCCCTGTTGCGATCTCTTTACCATCGTCTATGCTCGCTTCACCATCTTCATTGCAGACGACGCATGATGCGGAATGATAATTACGAAGCCTTATTTCATCCTCTCGCTGCTCTCTCCGGAAACATCTATCCACTGAGAATAATTTTATTGGCAATGGCTTTTTATTCCAAACCTCGGCGAGTGTTAAGAACCAGCCAGAGGTCATATGACTTCGTAAGGTGCTTCTGGAGGAGATAGGAGAAAGGCTTTTTAACTCCGGGAAAACGGCATCAAGCACTTTCGTTACCTCCATATCCCCCACACCTATACTATGTGCCACCTCATATACCAGATCATCGCCCCCTATTTCGCCTTTTTTATACCGGTGCAATCTATTCTTTAGCTCCTCTATTTCCTCGTTCGATAATTCTTTACCCAAGTACGAGTTCATCATCCTCACCCGGTCCTCCGAGATGCCGATGTCAGGACGAGGCAATCCCGCGAGATAATAACAGCGGTCCAAGACCGCAAGTGCTTCTTTTCCAAACTGCCTCTTGACATCCTCGTCTTCTATCATTACCGGATTCATAACTTCTTCAAAGCCGAGCCGCAGATACGCCTCTCTCAACTTTTGTATCGTTTCAAACACTGGGTGAGGCTTTCCATAGCTCACCATGCGCAAAGAGCGTGGATATCCTCTGTTAAGTCTCCGCTCACTTGCGTATCTCACGCCTTGTATCCATGCAGCTTCAAAATCCTTGCTTGTATCTTCTCTTATCTGCTTGGGATCAAATTTCATGGCTCTTTCTCAATAGCTCCTATGTAAGCCCTTATAGGGCTTGCGGGTAAGCCCCTCCGGTAAACCCTTTCAGGGTTTTCGGGGACGTGGGCGGAGCCCCACATTTGTTTTATACCTGGTGGTAATTTATATACTCTTGCATTTTAACTGATTTATTGAAAATCTGGAACGTAATCCATGAGATATTAGAGGGGTGTTTCTTATGGCTTTTGAAACGGGCATTACTGCGCTACCTGAGAGCGTCAGGGTGATATTACTGGCGATGATCCCGATTAGCGAGCTTCGTGCTTCAATACCCCTTGCACTTGGCATGTATAAGATGGATGTATCACAAGCGTTTATTCTCTCGGTGATCGGGAATATGCTACCCGTCGTGCCCTTACTTCTTTTTCTTGACCCGGTTTCAAACTGGTTAAGAAGATACAGTGTCTTTGATGGATTCTTTAACTGGCTTTTCTCAAGAACAAGGAAATATAATTACAGAATAGAGAAATACGGCTCCTTGGGACTAATACCTTTTGTTGCGATTCCTCTTCCCATGACAGGAGCATGGACGGCGTGTGCGGTCGCTTTTGTCTTTGGTATTCGCTGCCGATATGCATTTGCTGCTATTCTCGCAGGCGTGATAATCGCAGGGCTAATCGTAACGCTCTCATGTATGGGTGTTTTGGTGATGTGGGGGGTATGAGTGTATATCGATGATAACGGCGATTTGTATTTGTATAGCTTGAGAATAAATCCCAACGACAAATACTACCAAATCCCAGGTAAATCCCAATTTCCAAATCCCAAAGAGAAAGAATGAGCAAAAAGGGGTGCAAAATTAGTAGTATTGGGGTTTGGGATTTGTTTGGTAGTATTGGTATATATTTGGATTTGGGATTTTCTACGGAGCTAAACAAGTACAAATCCTCTAAGGATTTTATTTCCAACCTGACCATACTTATATTTATATCTGATGGAAGCTTTCCTTTACTAATCAGGTCTTTGAATTTACCATATTCTTCTTCTTTAATAAGTTCTTGAATAGCGGAGTCATCCAGAGGCTTATATTTCAGTTTAACGAGAGTGAAAGCGAGTATAAGCAAGAAAAAGATGGAAATAGACGAAGAAGCAACAATTTTTTCAAGATTTGACGGTGACAGTAAAACGTTCACTTCACGCACCACATCTTTTTTTATCGTCTCCTCATAGCTTTTGCGTGGGACCTCGTAGATAGAGCCGCTGATTTTGATAGGCAAAGAAAAATCCTTTTGCTCATCAACTCTTTCACCTCCGACTTCTCCATTATATCTTACCGTCGTTATGACTTCTACATTGGTGATACCGCCGGAAAAATCAAGGCTATCTTGAATGGTTTTGATTTCTTTCATAATTTCTGAGATGTTTAAGCTGATATAATTTTGCAATTTATCGCTTCCTCTTAAATCCATACGTCCGCTTGAGAGAGTGTTCTCTTTACGCCAGTAAGTAGTGTTTTTGCTGGACGAGGATAGAACGAGTTTAGTAAGGTAATTTGCAGATATATCTGAGGAAGAAGGTGCATTTATTTGGAAATTGAAACTTCCATTCAGGTTAGGGGAGAGAGTGGAGAAGTAAACAGGTTGATTACTTAGCGTCCATCCTACAGGCCATAGTGGATTTCCCTGCTCAACCTCGACACTGTGCTCATACCAGGCTTTGTATTGGTATAAAGTAACGCTTTCACTTTCAGCTCTTGTTTCATAATGCGGTATCCCAAAAACCGCATAAGTATAAAGAGAGGATAAGCAGAGCGCTACGATGAATATAACTAAAATGAGCTTGTATCTTCTAGCTACAGCTCCGGCGAATTTATAGGTTGAAAGGTTCATCGTAATCTTAATACCTTTTTCTTCTTTTTCTTTCTTCCTCTTTTTCTTCTTATATCTTTAAGCCATACAGGATAAAAAATAAGTGAGATGATGAGAGGAGGGATGAGGGATGTTAGGAGTGGAGGAAGAAAGAGGTTCATCTGCGATAAACAAACTATCCAGAAGACAGGCATTAGATAGGGTGCAGATGAGATAGGTGTATTTTCTGTTTCTATTTCTGCGCTAATTTCAATTCCGGTAGCATTTCCTGTGGGCAACACAGCATAGGGAACTATTTTCTCATCGGAAAAAACAATAACGGATGGAACTAATCCACTATTCTTTATTTTGGTGTCCACATCTACATTACCACTCATAGCCAGATAGGGTGCAGAGATGATAAAAAAGGGAATTGAAAGGATAAGGAAGAGTAAAAAGAACTTTTTATACTCTATACGAGTTCTCTTTTTCCTCTCCGCTCTCCTTTTCTCTTTCTCCTTTTTCCGCGCTTTTAATGGAGATGTAAAAATGTTCGTGATTTCACCAGCAATGATTAAGCCAGCAGGGAGGATAACGAGGAATAACCAAATCAACGGATTTTTAGAACCTTTGGGACCGAACAAATAGCCAACAAAAGGAACCAAAACAACAGGTTTACCAACTACATCTTCCGGTTTAACCGTAAATTGGTCAGGGTCTTCAGATGCATCACCTTTTGTCTTAAACCCATCTTCTGTTTCGTTAATCACCCTGTGAGTGATTATAACATTTTTTCTCCCGGAAGGGTCTTTAAATGCAATTATATCGCTGGACTG
>JASEFB010000073.1 GCA_030019325.1 archaeon
CGCAGCGCATCGAACATCATGCCCCTCTCGTCCAATCGAACGGAATGTCCGTGGACAGTTCTCCCTCTCAGTCCGGTCCTCGCGGTGTCAAACGTCTCATTATCTACGAACTCTTTGGCTATCTTCTCCACATCGCGTTCTCTCGCTTCTACAATCGTCCTTCCGGATAATACGCCGGGGTCGATCCCGCGATATCTGTTGTACCACATCATCGGTCTGATTCTCGGTGTTGCAGGAGCAAACTGCATAGAATCCGTGAACTGGACGTATCGTATCCGGTCGCCTGCTGCTGCTCCGGGCGTGGGCTTTACCATCTCCCGAACAGAGCACTCTGGCTCCTCCATCTCCTCAATTGGTGGATGAATGCTCTTGTAAGCTTCTCCAGGCGCACGGTGTGCAAGCAATCTCACGACATCTTCCTCTGCGATGTCCCTCAACTTCTCTAACTTCTGTTTCGGGTCCATGAATTTTCGTCTGTTTTTCGCTACTAAACTACTTCCAGGTGTAAATTGTGGCATTTTTTTTCCTCCTTTACATTATCTGCTTTGCTCCTTCAGCAACTGCCTTCATCGGCTCCGCAAACTCTGGTATCGCACCGAGCACTTCTCCAATCAGTGCAGATGTCCTCGCTGGTGTGAAGTACAACGTGTCCGCATCTAAGCACATCGCAGCGCAGAAGCAGGGTATGAACTGCCCCTTCGCATGCCTCGTAACGATGTGGTTCCCGTGGAATACGCCGGGTCCTCCTCCACCATAAATACTGTGCGAGAAGAACGAGCTCGATACCGATGCTCCCTGTGCTTTTCCATAGTCAACGCCTGGAAGTCCAGTCTCATGCTCTACCAACTCATTGAAATACATGATGCTCGATGGAACCGCCTGTCCAGCACGAAGTGCAGCACAATTCACCATCACCGCAGCGAGCATGCCCGCTGAGGCGTATGCATTCCACTTCTGCAAATCATCCGTGCCATAGACCTGATAACCTGATCCCAGCTTCTGCTTCGCTTTTATCAAACCGTCCTTTTTCGCTTTCTCTACACAACTATACACAACATCAGCAAGCGTTCCGTCCTGTCCGTTCTCCTTTACCAAGGTATACAGCATGTTGTTCGCATTCAGTCCCTCGAATGCAAGGTCCAAGAGATGGCCACGCTCAAAGGGTCCTACCGCATCTCCCATCTCGTAGCACGCCGACTCTTCCAGTATCATAGATAAGGCTGCTCCGGGCATCGCTCTCTTCCGCACCGTTGCCGCAATGTGGTTCACCGGGATATTTCTCAAGGTATACCCAGGCCCTTCGTTACTTATCGGCACGTCTACTAACGTCGCTACGACACTGCCAGTCATGGCAGGATCCTGCGGATACATTCCCCAAACGGCACCTTTCACATCGGGCGCATGCCACATGTCTACCTTAAATGTGTCAATGATTGCATGCGTCAACGCCGCACAGGTATTTGTCTTCGCAGCTGAGTAATCTGCGAGGATTCTCGCCGGGGGCACTTGTACCAATAACCGCTTCCCACCAGTCATCACATCTACTTTGGTCTCGTCGCCAGCCTCGACTTGGAGCATCTCTTTTACTTGGGTCGCTATGTCCTTCGCTTTCCCCACGATGTCTAAACTCAGGCTCTTTCCGCGTATGATCATCTGTTTTCCCGCAATTGCACCTGTTTTCAGTTTACTCTCAAGTCCCGCTAAGTCAACCGCTGCTGACCGAGCTGTTAGGCTGCAGATCTTTCTTATCGCAGGGTTTCTCAAAGGGCTGATCGCAGTGATCGGCACATTGCCAACCAGTTTGTTGCCTCTATCGTCGTATAAATCTACTTTATCCTCTATCTTAGCCATAACTTCTTTATCCTCCCATTTTTACTACCCCATTATACAGGGTAAGTATATAGTAGAGATGAGGGTATTTAAAAGCTTTTCGCTTTCTCACGCGTGTACAAAAATGAGAAGCTTAAGGTGCCATACTTCACATAAAATTAATATTATTCATACAAATTAAGATATTTTATAAGGATCGTGTGGCACCCTACCCCAGCTTCTCCCCTTCACCTACCATCAATTCTCCTCTTTTATTCGTTTCTATGCGTATAGTACCAAAGCCGGCTTCTGATAGCGCTTCTTTTAACTGCTCTCGGGTGAAATATTTCTGCGCATGCGCGTGACTCCGTGTTTGCGTAACCCCGCCTACCCAGTCAATGATAAATATCTTACCACCTCCTTTCAGTACACGATTTGATTCCTTCAAGGCATCCTTATGATTGGGTATTTCATGCAATGCCTTGAGCGATGCCACAAAATCGAAGGTGTTATTCGCAAAAGACATCTCCTCGGCAGATTGAACCTCAAACTTGACTGAAGATGATTTCGTTCGTGCTTTTTCTATCTTCTCTCGCGCTGGATCAATCCCGGTCACCTCACATCCCGTCTCTTCTCTTAAATGGAGCGCAAATTTTCCCGTGCCGCACCCAATATCCAGTAATTTTAGCCTTTTCTTCGGCTTTAGCTTCTCCTCTTCTCTTTTTATCCTCTTACACACTTCGTTCACCAGTTCGACTTCATTCTCCAGGAGTTCCATCGTCTCCCAACTCTTTTTTTCTCAGGATACAGGATGCAGGATACAAGATGCGGGGACTATGATTTATGACCAGATTCCACAGCTTTAATGAAATTATGGATTTTTCGTCCTAATTCTTCATACCTACGGATAAAGTTATCAAAAACATCGTTATCGTTGAGTGCCTCTGTCTCATACAAAATTTTAAGATGCTCTTTTGTTTCATCGCAGGATGCCAGAGCATAGGTAAGAAATCGGATAAATTCATTTTTATATCGGCGGCGACCAAATCCCTCAACGATATTTACAGGAATTGCCTTAGCAGATCTCCTCAGTTGGCTCCCTTCTTCATATAACTCGAATTTCGGCAAGCTAAGGCTTACCTTATGAATTTCAACAGCCAAATTATGACTTAACTGGTATATCTCCAAATCCTTATACGTCTGAAATGCCTCATCCTCTTGTAACTTGTATCTTGTATCATGCATCATGCATCTTCCACTATAACTATACAATTTTAATTTTTAGTCCACATCCAACAACCACGGCTCTTTTAAGACTGCAGGGCAATTCAACTTCATCGGGCATTCACCACAGGTTCTATCCTCTTTAATACAACCAGCAAGTTTGGAGTAGGCAAAGGCGATCTTTGCCCCTTCAGTACCTTTTAACTCCTTTGCTATCTCGTTCACATGGTCAGACACCTCTACCGGATAGTAACCTGCCCACCATACATCCTCAAGACCAGTTTTTAAAACCTCCTTCCCTATTTCGTCCATTCCCTGCTTCGTGGGTCCCGGATGGTAATATAAGAGGTAGTTAGGTCTGAATGGAATAATTCGGAACGGAACTGAAGGGTCAATCGAGGCGATGAACTCCGCAATCTCTTTTATCTCCTTATCGTTAATTTCTGGTATCACTATTGTCCGTATCGCCCTTATCCTCTCTTTCCCATTTCTTATCAGATATTCCGCATTCCTCAATACCGGTTCAACCGGAGCTCCGGTTATTGCTCTATGCGTATCATCATTAAACGCTTTTATCTCAAACGTGACGTAAGAACAAAAGCTTATGATCTCTTTGAGTGTCGCTAACGAAGCAAATCCATTGGTGGCAAACCCCACGCCCAGCCCCGGTATCTTTTTCCTCGCTTCTTCTGCCACTTTTTTTATATAGGGTAGGTGAATGGTCGGCTCTCCTCCCGTGAAGCTCAGCTTATCAACACCCATCATTTTACCCTCTCGTGAGTTAATCCGATAAATAGCCTCTGAAGCGAGCTCCGAAGGAGCAACATAACCACGATAGAACCATCCGGTGCCGGGATACTGTGAGAGCCGGTAAGCGTTGCAATAGATACACTTGAAGCTGCACCCGAGCATCGTCACCGAATAACTCTGAAGAACCAGTGCAAGGTTACAGTAGGCAATCTCGGGCATACCAACACCACAAACCCCGACTTCTCCTTCTAATCGGTTAACACCACAGTTCCACTCGCAGAGCGTGCAATTCTTGAATCCTCTTCCCCACTCCTCGATTCCTTTCATTTCTCATCACTATGAGTCTGACCAATACCGCATCTTTCCGCATGCGTATAAACATTCATCCTTTCGCCCCTCACGAACCCAATAATACATAACCCTGTCTTCTCCGCGAGTTCGATCGCCAAACTCGTTGTCGCGCCCCTCGATGCGATGACGGGAATATTTGCTACCGCACACTTCAATGCCATTTCTGATGATATTCGCCCGGTGCACGCTACAAAGGTCTTCTCAAAATCTATGGCCCTGATTAATCCATAGCCTATCACTTTATCAAGTGCGTTATGCCTCCCTATCTCCTCGGCTATACAAACTATGACGTATTTGTGTACGTATTTCTCGAAGAGCCCAACTAAATGCACACCGCCGGTGATCTGGTGCAGCTCTGAATATTGTAAAAGGGATTTTACCCCGGTAACGACATCGCCAGCCTCAATTTTCATGGTCGAATGTATCTTTGGTAATTTTGATTCATCTAAGAAGGAAGATCCGATGCCGCATCCACTCACAATAATCTTCCTTGCCGCTATTACTTTCAGAGGGTGAGTTATTATCACATTTGCGGTATTCTCTTCGAGCTGTAATGATTCTATCTCTTTAATACTTTTTATAATCCCTTCTGCGAAGAGGTGTCCTATAACAAATTCTTTCTTCATCTGTGGGCTTATCATCGCAGTTACAAAGTGCCTGCCATTGATGGAGATGGATAATGGCTCTTCTTTTATGACCTCATGCTTCGAGGCAACAAACTCACCATCGCGGAATTTTAGGCATTCCAACTCTTTTAGCATCTATATCACCTTTGCAATCTCCTCAACCGTCTCTAAAAAGGTATCAACTTCCTCTTTCGTGTTGTACAAATAGAGAGAGGCCCTGACCGTTCCCTCTTTGAGCCCCAAATAGGTCATCAACGGCATACAGCAGTGATGTCCAGACCGCACCATTATAGCAGAAGCCTCATCGAGCATTAACGCAACATCATGGGGATGTAAACCGTTAATAGTAAAGGAGACCAAACCAACCCGTTCGTTCAGATTCGTAGAGCCATAAACCTGTACCTTCTCAATATCCAGCAACCCTTCTAAGAGTCTCTTTACTAATCTCTCTTCATGAGCTTTTACCTCCCCCATTCCTATTTCCTTCAAATAATCAACAGCTCTGCCAAGGCCGATTCCCCCTGCGATATGTGGTGTCCCTGCTTCAAACCCCTCATAGCCACCTGCCAATTTGTAATCCTCAAGGGAAACCGCTTCTATCATACCTCCCCCCAAAAAGGTAGGCTCAAGTTCATACAAATCCTTCACCCAAAGGACACCTGTTCCGGTCGGTCCAAGCATCTTATGCCCTGAAAAGGCAAGGAAGTCACAATCAAGCGCTTTCAAATCTATAGGAATATGAGGAACAGACTGAGCACCATCAACGAGGAATAAGGCACCATTACCATTACTCTTTTCCTTGCAAATCGCCGCTATTTCTTTGACGGGTGAAATTGTGCCTAAGACATTTGATACCTGGGTAACTGCAACCAATTTCGTTCGCGCACCAATAGCATGCTCAAAATCCGAGAGATCAAATATCCCATTCCTAGTTGGCGTCACGATCTTCATGGTGATGCCCCTCTCTTTCAACCTCAACCAGGGGAGGAAATTGGAATGATGTTCGAGCATGGTTGTTACTACTTCGTCTCCGTGCTCAAATTTTAACCCATACGCAACCATATTTATCGCTTCGGTCGTATTCTTTGTGAATATAACTTCTCCTTCTTTCGCATCAATGAATTCAGCAACCTTTCGGTGTGCGTCTTTATATCTCTGTGATGCGAACTGTGCTAATCGGTGAACGCCACGCCCCACATTCGCATTATATTCCCGGTAATAGCTCAAAACCGCTTCTAAGACTGGTTCAGGGGTGAGGCTCGTTGCTGCATTGTCCATATAGATTATATCCTTCAATATAGGGAAATCAGCTCGTATTTTAGTGTTCATACTCCTTTCTGCACGGCGTGTTCATCATCTTGCAATCTCTTTTATATGATATGAACAAATATATCTAAAAATATATTTGGGGGGAGAAAATGGAAAAGAAAAGTGGGATAGTTGGCTTTACGGGAACTTTTAGGGAGAGCATAGCGGATATAAAAGAAGGTTCTAAGGTGGTCTTCACAGGCTCGGTAGCAGTATGCACGCCATTTATCGAATTGCTCGCTTACACCGTGAGAGACAAAGGTTTTGATATGTTCTATGTGCCGAGAGCAGATGCAAAGGAGGCAAGGAAGATAAAGGAGATAGAGAATATAGGGTTTAGCGTTGTGGATGAAAAGGGTGATCCAAAAAACCCTGATGCAGTAGTTGTGCTTGGTGGATTAGCGATGCCAAAGTTTGGGGTCCCGCCCGAGGATGTGAATCGGTTGATTGAAGATATAGCGGGTGAAAAGAAACCGAAGATCATTGGCGTTTGCTTCATGGACATGTTTGAGCGTGCAGGTTGGGAGGAGAAGGTAAAGTTCGATACGGTGATAGATACCACCTTGGAGACCGTTGTTAAGTAAAATTTTCTGAACAAGGCACCAAAAATTTATCAGGATTACGAATATATATCCATATATGCCAGGTCGAAAACGATGTAGGTGCGTAGGCTTTCAGCCACCTTTCCTCTACTTCGAACCGCGGAAAGGAGATGCGATGTCTCGCACCGATGTGTGGGAAAGCGTATTGAAAGTCGAGGAACTGGAAAGTATTCGGCTGAAAGACTATCTGCGGTTGAGTCAGGAGGAAGCTGCGGAAAGAATGGGCGTTTCGCAACCCACTTTCCATCGGATATTAAGTGAAGCGCGTCGAAAAATAGCAGAAGCCTTCATCGAGGGGAAAGCTATACGGGTTGAAGGAGGTGACTACGTAGTAATGAGGGCTAAGGATGAAGCCCCTGGGTTCCCTCCAAGAGTGCCACCTGGCTGGATGAGAGGGCGGAATCGAGGTCGAGTTCCTTAACTTAATAAGGACTCTGTTCATTATCTGGCGGGAGCCGATGAAGATGAATGCGATGCGCGACCATTGTTACCAAGCCACAGGTATAACTTTTATATATGATGTGAATATATATTCATACTGGAGGATAAGTTAGATGAGTGGAAGAAGTAGAGGTGGAGAAAGAGGCCAAGATATAGGAAGAGGCGGTCAAGGACGAGGAAGAATGGGTGGCAGAGGCTTAGGTCCAGGTGGAGAGTGCCGGTGCCCACAATGTGGATATACCATGCCCCACCAAGCCGGAGTGCCGTGCTATCAACAAACCTGCCCGAAATGCGGGTCTACAATGACAAGACCGTAAATCAAACTTTTTGTTAAAAAGTTTGATTCGGAGGTGATATGAAATGGCAGGACGCTGCAGGAGAAACATGTATTATCTAACAGGCTTGCCAGGCTGGATGAGGTTTGGGTACTCTCCAGGTTGGGTAGGTAGAAGTCCAACTGGACTACCGCCAGCCGCTCAGTATCTCGTCCAAACAGGACAGATACCGCGGTTTGCTTCCTGGCTACAGCAGCAAGTACCTGTTCGAGTGCCTGTTACGCCAGTGGTGCCAGCAATGCCGAAGGAGCAGAAGATTTCAATGCTCGAATCGCAGGCGAAGATGCTTGGGGGGCAGTTAGAGCAGATAAAGAAGCGATTGGAAGAGCTTAAGAAGTAAATTAACTCTTCCTCTTCTATTATTAAAATCATCCAATAATCTGACTCGCTCCCATCGGTACTTTCGCCTAAATAAACTCGCTTTGCCCGATAACTTCATAAACCCGTGGTACGGTATATGATCTGCCTAAAAAGGGGAGATATGAACTGTGTCTCGGGATACTGAACACAAACGCGATGAATCTATATGATTAGAAGGACCGAGTGAGCTAGCCATTGCTGCAGTCGAATACTTACAAAAACGCATATGCTGACAATTCATTAACACTGGGAACGATATTACGAAATGCTCACTACGGATCAAAGAGGTAACAGAAGGAGTGAACATGGCACTCATACCAGCTTTTGAGCTAGGGCTGTGGAACGCTTGGATTTTTATGCTCTATCATTTTTCGCCCACACCGTTACTGATGCTCTTTCATAAAGGTCCGACGGCAACAAAGCACCCTGAGAGACAGAACAAGCCTGATAGGAAGCGCAATACGGTTATGTGGATCATCTGGCTGCTCGGTTTCGGCTATTCCTTTTTCCTGCCATTAAAGATGGGGACGATATGGTTTTACATGGGGCTTCCCCTTGCTCTCGTAGGTGTACTTACCTACACGCTGGTGATCGTGACGTTTGCGACGACCCCTCTGGATAAAGAACCGATGACCACAGGCCTGTATCGGTATTCACGCCATCCCATGTATGTCACGACATTTGTGCTGTTTAGTGGGGTAAGTATCACATCGGCCTCGTGGCTTTTTCTCCTGTTTTCGGTTGTTTATACCGTTCTTTCTGTCGTTCATGCGATTACTGAGGAACGGTCTTGCCTGGAGAAGTACGGCGACGCCTATCGTGAATATATAAGTAGGACTCCACGATGGATAGGACTACCGAAATCGGGAAAAAGTGATAAATCATGCCATTATTATCCCTCTTTCGAGAAACTATAGGTACTTGTTACCTCAGACACTATTTCATTTTCTTTCATATGGTGGTCACTGAAGGATAGGATTCCATCTGGTTTCAATACTCGATGTAGCTCTTCTAGTACTCCATTTGGATCACCCAAGGTGTGAAAGGTATCGTACAATAGAACTACATCTACTTCCAAGATATTCTTGTGAGGCAAGAAGAGATCGCGAAATTTGTAGCTGAAAGACATGACTTTGGAATGATAATTAGACATTGGTTTATCCATGGTTGTTTCTCCTGTTATTCTTTTTAAAGGCGATTTCACACAACTCTATTTATCTGCTATCCTTTTTTCTTTTTCCGATTCTCTATTTGGTGAAGGTACGCGACGGATTATGGACGCTGCGGAGAATCTCGGCTTAGACGTGAAGAAGATGCCAAAGTTTTATAGACCCGAATAAATGCAAATCTGACGGGAGGTGCTCGTTCGGCTGTCCAGAGGCTGCAAAATGGAGTGCTCTCAGCTTTGTGAATGAGGCTGAAAGAAACGGTGCAAGGATAATCACGAATATGCCGGTTAATGGGGGTGATAGTGAAGAACGGTGAGGTGAAGGGTGTGAGGCTCGTTGCTGCATTGTCCACTATAGATTATATCCTTCAATATAGGAAAATCAGCTCGTATTTTAGTGTTCATACATCATCCATACACCGCCTCTCTTATACGGAGCGTCATCATCAATCTTATCGGAAATTTTACCAGTCCATCTCTCTCAATTCGATCGCACATATATTACACCTTCGAAGAATTGAGATTCAGACAGATATCGCATTCATCATTAACACCGCACTTGTTCAATTCACAAACCACTTTATCACGTCTTAGTTTCATGCATATCTCACACGTCTTGAGAACCAAATTATTTACATTTCCTTGTATTATATCGTTTGCGAGCTCTTTTATCTCAACCTTCATGACATTTTTAACGTCGATCTTATAACCTCTTTTCTTTGATAGATAGAGAGAGACTGCTGCAGGGGTAATTCCGAGCTTTTTAGAGATTTCTTTCTGAGATAATCCCCTTTCAATCAATTCTTCTGTGAGTGCAGCCCGTATGCTCGGCAATACATCCCAAACGATTACTTCACATGGTGATTTCATATTCCTTCTCCTTATTTATTTAGTATTTGTTTAGCTCTGTAGAAAATCCAAAAATCCAATATATACCAATAAGCC
>JASEFB010000074.1 GCA_030019325.1 archaeon
AACGGATATTGAGGATATCGATACCCTTGATACTCATTTGTATCGTATCTGGTGCGACACTTACGGTCTCAAATGACTTGACAGAGGAGAGGATAGAGGGGGTGGAGCAGATGAAAGTAAACGAGTCGCTCTCGATTATCTTTCCCGGTGCAAGTTTTAACCAAACGGGTGATTATTATACCGCACTGATGAATGGCGAGGAGATAGGATATGCGTTTATTGCTCAGGGGAAGGGGTATAGTAGCACGATTAAAACGATGGTTGGCATGTATCAGAACGGTACGATCAACCGTATTTATGTTATCAGCCAGTTAGAAACACCAGGGCTTGGAACTCGGATAGCAGAGCCTGATTTCACGAACCAGTTCAGAGGTAAGCGAATAGAGGATATCCGATTGAGACAGGATGGGGGTGTTATCGATTCGATAACCGGAGCGACCATAAGTTCTCGAGCGATAACAGAGATCGTTCGTTCCAGATCGGAGGTGGTGGTGAATGAAACTCGATGAGCTTACAAAAGGTCTGTTCAAGTACAATCCGATATTTTATCTGGTGCTTGGACTCTGTCCCTTGCTTGCGGTAAGCACGCGGGTAGATAATGCGCTTGGGATGAGTTTGGGTGTCCTCTTCGTGCTGGTAGGTTCAAATGTTATCATCTCTCTTCTCAGGCAGTGGATTCCACCAGAAGTAAGAATCCCCTGTTTTATTGTGGTCATCGCCTCGTTCGTTACCATCGTTGACCTGTTCATGCATGGCTATGCTCCTGAACTTCATGAACGTCTGGGAATATATGTCCCGCTCATTGTGGTGAACTGTATCATATTAGGAAGGGCAGAGGCGTTTGCATCCAAGAAATCGGTTTCCCATTCTTTATTAGACGGAATCGGGATGGGTATCGGTTTTATGCTTGGGATAGTGGCGATTGCGTTGATCAGGGAGGTCTTAAGCACAGGAGCGATGACCATTTTTGGGTATACAGTCATTCCAGGTTTTACCCAAACTCCCGCTATGGTGATGCTTCTTCCGCCCGGCGCGTTTCTCACGATCGCAATCATCATGGCTCTGATCAATTATAAGAATATAAGAAGGGAGAGGAGGTAGGATAAGATAAAATGGATAATCTGCTCGCTATCGCTGTGGGATCGATATTTGTGAATAACTTCGTCCTGTTCAGGTTCCTTGGATTATGTCCCTTTTTTGGTGTATCGAAGAAGACGAGCAGCGCACTCGGCATGGGATTTGCGGTGATCTTTGTGATGACCTGTGCATCAGCGATTACATGGCCCATTTATACCTATCTCCTCATTCCCTTTGAGATAGAATTTATGAAAACGGTAACCTTCATACTGGTTATCGCAACCTTTGTGCAGCTGATCGAGATGGTGATAAGGAAACACAAGCCCAGCTTATATAAGGCGTTGGGTATCTATCTACCGCTCATCACGACGAATTGTGCAGTGATGGGAGTTGCCTTGCTTAACGTGGAAGAGGGGTATTCTTTGATTGGAAGCGTGGTGGATGGCTTTTCAGCAGGAATCGGGTTTACGCTTGCCCTGCTCTTGATGTCAGGGATAAGAGAGCGGCTCGAACTTGCCGATGTGCCAAAATCATTCGAGAATTTACCCATAGCGTTTATTTCTGCTGCTCTGTTAGCGCTCGCTTTTATGGCATTTAGTGGGATGAGATTGTAAAATGATAGCAGTGGCTATAGTAGGGATTTTAGGAGTATTGTTTGGCATTGGACTTGCATACGCGTCCAAGAGATTTGAGGTTCATGTGGACCCGCGAGTCGGGAGTATTTTGGATGCTCTTCCTGGATCTAATTGTGGAGCATGTGGATTTGCTTCCTGCGAGGACTTTGCATCAGCCTTGGTCAATGATACTTCTCTGATCAGTAATTGTAAGGTGTGTGTTGAGGAATCGTGGTTGAAAATTTGTGACACGCTTGGTATAGAGGCAGGGAAACGGAAGCAAGAACTTGCACTCGTCGCTTGCAGCTTGTGCTCGATCGATAGATTTGAATATGAGGGTGTAAAGAGTTGTGCAGCAGCTGCCCTTATCGGAGGTGGGTTCAAAGCCTGTAAATATGCATGTTTAGGATTTGGTGATTGTGTGAAGGCATGCCCGTTTGGTGCTATTGAGAAGCGGGGTTACCAATTTTTCGTGGATTTCGAGAAATGTATTGGGTGTGGTGCATGCGTGGATGCCTGTCCACGGGGTTTGATAAAGATTGTGGATAAGGATGCTGCCGTGTTCGTGAGATGCAATTCGCTCGATCCGGGTAAGATAGTCGCGAAGATATGTGAGACGGGCTGCATTGCCTGCAAGCTCTGCGAGAAGGTATGTGAACAAGAAGCGATAAGGATGGAAAATAACCTTGCAATCATTGATTATGAGCTGTGTAATAAGTGTGGTGCATGTATAGAAGCATGTAAGTTCGGAACGATTGTATCCATCGTTCCATCTAAAGAGGCTGTTGCTGTTGCTGAAGTCGCTGAGCAGACATGAATTTTTCGGCTTTTTATTTTTCCTTCCCCTTCCTAATCATACAGATCTCAGTTTTCCGAGATTCTCTGCGATATCAGGCAGTAGCGCTGCCGGGATTCCAACGTAAATATCCTCGTCCTTGACTTTCATAAACTTTCGTGCACCAAGATCACCTAAACTATAAACAACTTTTCTAGACAAAAACGGGGCAGCGACCACTGCTGAGCAGATAGGAGGACCTGTTAAGCCCGTTATTCTCCTCCCTGAGTCGTATGCAAATGCCTCTGCTATTTTCATCCCTTGTATCGCATTGCAGATGAGAACCACAACGTCTGGTTCAAATGTTGCCTTCTCCAATGGCGAAAAAGAAACTACGGTAAATGTTCCAAATTCTATTCTCGGATTCGAGTTGAGAAATCTCCTCGCAGCTCGCTGAGAGCCAAAGAGACCCAAATCCTTAACAAGGAACTCACCGGTCTTGAGCCTTTCACTCAGCTCTCTCAACCCACAACTCGAAGCTCCTCCATCACACTCATGGTTCTCGGAGTCTGTATAGAACGATTCTCCTCCAAGCCTTACTTTATCGAGCATTTGACATAATCTCATTCTTCCTTTCAGCGGTTCAACGCCTTCCGGGGCTTCACTCGAGAACGAAATAGCAATCAGAGCACTTTCGAGCCCCAAAGTCATTTTTAATTTATTCGAGAGGTCAACGTACATGTGTATTCACCTCCGCTACTAACCTTTTGTACTCCACTTATCACTTTAGTTTCTATTTTTTGCGCATCGACCCATCTTCAAATATAACTCTGTAATCTCCAATTCTAAATCGAAATGTCCCTATCTTAGGGTTTAGTAATTTTCGAGCATATCTTAGAGGTTCTTTAGCGTATTTCTTGAGTTTCGTAGCGATTCGTTAGGCTGTTCATCATACTATGTTCACTAATTCACTAACCATAGAGTAAAAATGCCGACAAACATGGCACAGAGCATGCTTGATAGCGTTCCAATCAAATAATACTCGGCGAATTTTCTGTTCTTCAAGTCTTCAAAACGTGCGATTGATTTTGCCGCGAGGATTAATGCCAACGCCATATACTGCCCTACCAATACCAATGTTAAGGTAAAAATTCGCTCGAGAATCCCGATCATAGCGCCTGCTCCTTCCAATCCCCCCTCTTCGGGTAAGGGGTACTTTTTTAAGATGACACGTACGAAAAAATGACCTCCTACCACGGCGAGGATATACGAGCTGAAATAAATCAAGGTGGTTGAAGTGATGAGTTCACTAATCATCTTCATATTCACCTTTCCTCTTCGTAAAGCATATTTGATTTATTTTCATTTGTAAAGCTAATTTACTTTACACCGCCTTCGCACTAGTTAAGGCTCCCTAACAGGTTATTCAGGAGAGCTTCACCTTCGGAGATTGCAGCCCAATCCGCAGCTCCTAAAATCTGCGATACCGCCTGTCTTGATATTTTAAAATGTTTTCCCACCTGTTCGTAGGTAGAACCTGGATGTAACCTCACGTAATTGACCACCTCGCGCTGTCTCTCTGTCCACGAGTTTTCTAACACTTCGATGAAGCGCAGTAGGGTGTTGAGTATCTCATCGGTCTGAATAGTCGTATCCGACGATTTTATAAGGAGATTTCTGTTGCTCTTCTTGCATAACTCTAAGGCACTTCGCGCCCGGTAGAAAGCGGTCCCTCTCATCCCAACCTCTTCCTCAAGTGGTCTTTCGATATCGCCAATACCAACGCCGCAATAGAAATCAACCGGTAATCTGGATTTAATAGAAACATAAATCACATACGCGTTTTTCGGGTTTTTGAGTACACCTTGGAACTCATCACCAACAGTGGGCTTGAAATCGATGATAATATCCTCAGAGAACATTTTATTTATCTCGTTCAGAGTTCCTTCCAGCTTCTTGAACAGAGTGCTCCAATTCTCTACATCCCTTGATCTTTTTATATCACCTATGAGTACACAGTTACTTGCCATCGCATTCTCCTATACTGCAGTATATTTCCACCATTATTTATTTTCTTTCTTGCTGAGCCTTACGATTGCGTATAACGTCAGACTGTGTGAAAAGTGATAAATTCACTCCCGGCATCATCATACCCCCAACCCAAACTTCACCTACACCCCTCTGCTGCATCCCTACCAGAACTCTCTCCATCAAAAAAGAATAAAATATTATCACACAGCAGCAATCAACCCTCTAAGCCCAACTATATTGATCACCCTCTTCATATTGTACGCGAGAACACTCAGACTGATCTCCGCACCCACCTTCTCGATCCCCCTCATCAGCATGTATCCCTGGTTGAAAGCTCTTTTTATCGTTCCAAACGGATGTTCCGAAAGCCATTGCCTCTTCTTCACTTTCTCCCTATTATTTTCAACCCGCCTTTTCATCTCCTCCAGAATCTCCTCATGCTCCCACCGATATATGATCCACCCTCCTGGATTACGGGTGCATTTGGCTTTAAACTGGCATTCAGCACACCTATTGGTTTTATACAGCTTCATCACCTTCCCATGGTGTTCGGCTCTATTCCTGAACGTTAGCTCAAAACCTGCCGGGCAGATATAAACGTCCTTTTCCCCATCGTATCTGAATTCTCTTTTGTAAAAGGGGGGCTCAGGGACATTTATCTTCCGGGATACAGTAGGATTTGGCTCAGGAATATAAGGAGTTATCCCGTTATCAATGCATTCTTTTATCTCCATCGCATCGTAATAAGCTTTGTCCGCGGATACATCCAGCTCATCCACCTCCAGGATCTCTTTCGCCCGTTTTGACATCGTGCTCAACTGATTGCTGTCCTTAACTTCATTGGTCACCTCATGGTCGAGGATGAGCTTATGCTTCGAATCCACCGTCGTCTGCACATTGTAGCAGACCTCTATCCTCTGGTTATTTACCATTGCACGGCTGTCTGGATCTGTTAAAGATATCTGGGCCTCACCACTTTCTTTTAGCTCTCTTAACAACTCCAGATATTCTTCTTTCCGATTTTTAAACTCTTCTATCTTTTCCTTTAACTCCTGCGCATCAGGGGAAGTCGCATGGGCTTCACGCTCATCGTTCTCTTCCAGCTCTTTGAAATATCCCTCTATCTTTTCCTCTATCTCTTTGAGCTTCTTCTTCAGTTTAGCCTCGTTAAAATTCCTCTTCTTCGAATTCACCGCCTTGAACTTACTGCCATCGATTGCCACGAGTTCTCCTCCAAATAGGTCAAGTTTCCTGCACAAAATGACAAACTCTTTGCAAACGCGCTTTATAGCATCGTGACTGCCCTTCCTGAAGTCCGCAATGGTCTTAAAATCCGGAGTTAGCTTCTTTAACAGCCACATCAGCTCTATATTTCTCTTGCTCTCCTTCTCCAACCACCTGCTGGAACGGATGCGGTTTAAATAGCCGTAAATATAGAGTTTCAGCAGATCAGCAGGGTTGTAAGGGGGGCGACCTGTGGACTTGAGTTCAGCATGCCTAAAACCAAGCCCCTTTAAGTCCAAGCCATCCACAAAGGCATCTATAAACTGGACAGGGTTATCATCTTCGATATAATCATCAATAACCTCGGGGAATAAGACCGTTTGCATTCTATCAATACCTTGAATGTGTTTCATTTTTTATCCTCCTCCAATGCCTATTCATCTATGATTACCAGATAAACGCTCTTTCCCAGGTATTCCTTAGGGCAGTCAACCTTGGCACCCGTACCGAAAGGGGTGACCTTCTTTTTCATGAAGCCTACGATGCCTTTTATCGTAAGCTCCGTTGCTAGTTCGAGTTTTACTTCCTTCATGATATATATTTAATATATATAACATATAAATGACTTTCGGTACTTTGGCAGACCCATAAAAATACTTATGCTATTATATCATAGGAGTTTTCACACAGTCTGACGTTATACGCAATCATGGAGGAGGATAATTAATGGTGAAAACTTGTACTGATAATAACAATACTATCGATAAAATAAAAGTGTTTGTTAGTTCAACAATTTCGAATTTAAAAGATTTGCGTTCTTCGTTATATGAACGACTATATGGTTGGGGATTAGATCCAATTGCTTTTGAAGCGGGAAGTATTGTAATCAATCCCTCAAAAGACGTTATAGATGAATGCATTAAAGCCGCTTCAGAATGTAGCATTTTTATTCTAATTATTAGTGGAAAATTTGGAAATGAATATAAAAATGAAAACATATCTATTACTTGGAAAGAATATAGAACTGCTAAAGAGAATAATGCCGTTATTATTCCCTTTATACGTGAAGATGTCTTGGCAATTAAAAAATTCATCGAGGAATATAAAAACGAATTGAATGAGCATTTAACAAAAGAAAGATTAATAAGGACCGAGATTATAGATGACGCCAGAATAATCGAATTTGTTGAGGAAATTCAAAAAAATAGTGAGGGATATTTACCATATTCAACCATCGAGGATTTAATTCCAAAATTAAGAAATCGACTTCAACACCTTTTTGATCTCCCAATCGGAAAAATAGACTATATTTTCGATTTGTTAAGGAGCATAATTCAAGAATTAAAATGGAATATCGAAACATCAGACATAATCTTAGGAGAGATGACAACTGTTCATAAAACTGCTTGGTGCTTTAAAAATAGCTCTGTAAATTATCTCGTAGATCGGGGACTTTTTTTGGATGATGATCTAGGTTTAGAAATTGATGCATATACGAGATTTATTACTATCGCAAATAATTTCCTTCTCAGACATGGAATTGTTGGTCATCCCGACGACAAGAAAAATGTTATATGGTATGCCGAATCTGTTAAAGAAAGATCAATGGCTCTCATAAAAAAAATTGAAGAGAGAATTTCGAGAGGTTTCATTTTATCAACAATAAGGAGGCAATAAGAAATGGAGTATATATTCCTCCATGACTCTCCGCTCCCTTCGGTCGCTTCGACCCTAACGGGTGCGTATAACAGGGCATATCGGGCTTCGGCACTTCGTGCCTTCGTCCAAATTCCTCGCTTTCGGCTCGGAACTTCAGATATGCGTCAGCCGTTATATGAAATGTTTGAAAGGAGACAATGGTTATGAAGTACATTGATCCAACAGACCTCAAAATACCAAGGGTCTATTTCACAGAATTTGAACGCATTACTTACTCTCAAGTTAAATGGACAGCGGAAGATGTGGAAGAAATAAAGCGCAATCTTGAACGAAAAGTTAAGTTGCTTGGTCTTATCAAGGGAGTAGTAATTACCGCTACATCGCATTTGTTTGAATCAGAACTTGCTCAAGAATTTATTAGAGAAAATCATATCGTTTTAGAGGAAGGTATAATATTGCCCGCTCTTATTTCCAAATACAAGAATTTCTCTGATTTTCTATCTGCCAAACGCGAAGAATCTAAAGAACGAGAGCAATATTTGAGCAACGATAAAGATGAAATTAACACATTGCTTTCCAATTGTGTTGATGCAGTAATTAAGTGGGATGTGGATCTAAGTACAAAATGGTTCAAACAACGTTTACTGCAAGATTTGGAAGATGAAAGGTCTATATTACGCTTTAACCTATCCACTGTGCCCCCGCCACTTATTGCAGATGTAGCTTCTCGCATACGTGAGTTAGAGCCCCCTTCAAGAGGGGAAATATATAAGATAGCAAAGAATTCAGGGAACAAAATTCTCTGGACACGATTATGTGATTATACTGATTTTGTTTACTATCTATCTGGAGCTCGCGCTGTTAATGCAGAAGGCGTATTACCACAAGAGAATCTCATCGACTTTAGTATTGCCGATTTTGCTCGTGGGGAAACCAAACTATCTGACTACGAGATTTTTTACAGAGTATTTCTCAGAATTATAAAGGACAAAACCCAAAAGTTTTTCCCGATAGAAATCTTGGATCTACTAACTTTTGAGGACATCGTAGAATTGCGTGAGACATTGCTTCATAGTGGTTTTGTTGAGAAATATAATAGATTGATGGAAAAGACGAAACAGAGGGTAGAGATTACTGATACAGAGCAACTCATATTAACTGTTAATGAACTTGCTCAATTTGAAAATGAACTGCACTTGATTTTTACAGATAACATTGTTACAGAAGTTTATCAAATGAAGAGAATAGATCTACAAAAAAGAGGGTTAAAAGTTTTGACAAGCCTTGGGGCACTCTTAACTTTTTATGGCACTATTGAGTCCGTGATTCAACTTACTATAAATGTTCTTTCTCTTTTGGGGCTTAACACACAAATTCGTCAAACAGAAAGAAGGATAGAACAAAATTTGCAAAGAATAGAAAAATTTGTCGATAGAAGTTCGTTGGACAAGAAACCTCTGTTGCTTAAATTCTTATCAGAGATAAGTAAAAAATACTCATCGAAATTAGTAGGAATATGATCAAACTTTCAAACACTTCATCTAACAGCGTGTTTGCGGGAAGCTACGCTTCCCAAAATGCCTTCGGCACTTCGCAAACATGCAAAACGTCAGGTTGTGTTAAAAGTAATGTTGGCATGAAAAATAAGCCCTATAAGACCTTTAAATCGAAAAATAAGGTATCCAGTTCGCAAAATTTGGGGTTTTCACACAGTCTGACGTTAGGCGACATTTTAGGAAGTTTTAAAAGCTTAAAAGAAAATATGAAAAGGTGATGAACATGAAAAAGAATCTTACAGCAAGAGTATTTATTAGCTGCGGGCAACGAGAAGGTACCGAGGAGATTCTAATAGCTGATGATATAGTAAGTAAACTCGAGGATATGGGCTTTGTTGCTTATTTCGCTGCGAGAGAATCGACCCTTAAGGACGTGAAAGAAATTACTTTTCAAAAATTGACTGAAGCAGAATACTTCATTTTCATAGATTTCAAACGGGAAAGATTGTATGAAGAAAAGAATGGAAAATTTGTGGATACCGGCAAACATCGCGGATCTCTTTTCTCTCATCAAGAGTTAGCCATAGCTACCCTTTTTGATAAAGAATTTGTAACTATTCAGCCAATCCATCTCACGCCAATAAAGTGAAAGATTCTAAGGGCTT
>JASEFB010000075.1 GCA_030019325.1 archaeon
ATCGTGCATTGAGAAGGACCAGACGATCCGTCTTGGCTTTAACGAAACCGACCACGAAGCCTGTCTGGCTGGCAAGTGGGACAAAATCCGCAACGATGAACTGAACAACGGGCGCGCGAAAGGAAAGGCAACGGAAATAACCAATGAGATTCGACGTTTTTATGAAGAAGGCGAGGAAACGCTCTGGATTACCTTTTACGCCAACCGTATGTGGTGGTGCTTCGCACAGAAAGAAGTGGAACGACTCCCTGACGGGAGCAAAGCGAGAAAAGTGATCGGTCAGTGGCGAGACACCGACATTCATGGGTGCCCACTTTCGTTTGAAACGATAAGTGGAAAACTCCTTCAAGTCAGAGGTTTTCGAGGAACCAATTGTTCGGTTGATCTCGCCTATGTTACAAACAAGATCAATGGCATCACGCCACCAGAAGTCGCGCGATCTATGGATTGTTTAGAGGCTCTGCGCTCATCCTTGATACCATTGATTCAGAATCTGACGTGGAAGGATTTTGAACTACTTGTTGACCTTGTGTTCTCAAATGCCGGCTGGCAGAGAATCAGCGTATTGGGAAAAACAGAAAAGAACATCGACCTTGATCTTCGCTCGCCTGTGACGGGAGAGCGCGTCATGGTACAAATCAAAGCGGCATCGGATAAAGAGGAATTTGAATACTATTGCCAAGAGTTTTCTCGAATGAAGGATTTTGTCGCGTTTTTCTATGTGGTGCATACTCCTAAGAAATCACTTGCATATGCTAAAGCTCCGGCTCGCACTCAACTGGTCTTCGCGGAACAGCTCGCCAAATTGGTCATCGATGGGGGTCTCGTAGGATGGTTGATAGAGAAGAACAGATGATCATTGAACAAGGCAATCCAGCCGACTCGTTACACTCGCGGCTGATTTCTACGTTGGGCGGGCGCGAAGGAGTTCGCATGATACTTGAAAGAATCTGTGCAATGCTGCAATCCTGCACAACCGACTCGTCATTGTTCCCACCAACGGTGTTGTACAACGAGGGTTGGCTGCTTCGACTTGTCCTTGATTGGTTCTCAACACACAACATTCCTCGCCATCCTTTCAACTTCTCCGAGGATGCGCGATGGTTTTCTGAGGCATTGTTGCCTTCAGCCTTTTTGCCACGGCACAAAGGAGACCCATTGGCGGAGTCGTGGACACACGCAGATGGAGTGGTGGGGCATTTTCTGATTGGCAGCGAGGGCAAAGCGGATCTGTCGCTGCTGCCCGCGGCAACACATTTTGTGGTACTTGAAGCCAAATTGCACAGTGGTCTTGCATCTGGCGTCAAGAATTCCAGGTACTTTGATCAGGCGGCTCGAACCGTGGCGTGTATGGCCGAGGTGTTGAGTCGTGCCAACAGGTCTCCATCGAAAGTATCCCGTCTGGGCTTCTATGTGTTGGCCCCTGACTCGCGGATCAGGCAAGGCATCTTTGTCAAGGCAATGGATCGCGGCTCGATACAACGGAAGGTTGAGAGACGAGTTCAAGAGTATGAAGGGGCAAGAGACGAGTGGCATTCTGATTGGTTTCAGCCCACACTTGAACAAATTGAGATCGATGTCATAAGCTGGGAAGAACTGATTGCCGCGGTTAGAGAGCGAGAATCGGCAGCCGCGGATATCCTTGGAGGATTCTATGAACAGTGCCTTGAATTCAATGGGTGAGTACAGGGCTGCACCCGCCCAACAAGTCGCTGCAGCGGACGTGGCTATCGAGGCTCCACTTGTTGCTTGTTTTCGTTTGCTGTCGTTTCGGTGATTGTTGGGCGTGTCGTATCAGCCGCCATGCCGCTGAACTCCCGCCGTTCCCCGTACATAACGCATAATCGCTAGCTACATCTCTGGTATTGATCCTACAATTTGCTCGTTGGTGCTTCAGATCATTCCTATACTCTCACGCAGCCATGTTGTCGTATTTCTATCTATCCTTCCAAATACCCATCTACCTTTTTATAATCAAACACCTCTTCCTCAAGCACGTTCTTTATAAAATTAAACAATTTCCTCCGTGTATCCAGTGAGATATGTGGATACCATATCGGAGAGGCAATGACAAGTCCTCTAAACGCATAAAACGGCTGTATAACCTCTAATAACTCGTAATCATTCGTCTTTTTGAGATACACCTCAAAGAAAAGGTCATATAATTCCTTGAAATCATTATCAAGCTCGTTGCCATCTGTTCTGAGAAGCCCGAAGAAAAGATAATTGATGCTCATCGAGGATACATCGTCAGCAGCTTCTCCCCATTCTCCCCGACTTCGGTCAAGCACGGTAAAATCCGTTCCTTTGCGGAAAATAACGTTCCACGGGTGGAAATCGCCGTGAACCATACACAACCTCTTTGTGCGCGCTTTCAATTTCCACCGCCAGTCTATGCTCTTCTTCTCTATACCCTTCAGCTCTTCGCTTGTTATGAGCCCACTTCCCGGTGGATAACTGTCCGTAAGGCCGAATATACATTCACTATGCCCTACTAACTCCCTTATCCTTCGCACGTAAAGTGGTGCATCGTCCTTCTTCACCGCGTGAATATCAGCTAAATACGAAGCCAGAGCAGACACCCTTTCCTTATCCACCGCACTTACTCTTCCGCCTTCTTTTAACCTATTTAAATCATTAACATACTCTTCACCCTCCACCTTATCGCAGACAATGAAATATTCCTCGGCATCACTTACCGATTTCATCCCTCCATCCTTCGTGAAGTAACCGACATCGAGGGATTTTACATGTTTTGGCAGCGTGTTGAACGCATGATGTTGCCAGATCAAGGCGTGTGCACGGTCTGATACATGGTCATGCCCAAATCCATCTCCCTTCATCGTGGAGATGACAACTTCCTTTAATTCCCCATCCCCCGTTTCAAACTTCACGAAGTAAGGTTTTCCATACCCAAACCCCTTTATCTCATGTTCTTCTTCCTTTGACTCCCGCCCCAACCCCAATTCCTTTACACTTACTATCCGCACAGGAGTCTCGAATTTCTTCTCCCAATATTCTTTTAGCTGGTTCTTCATCTCAAAAGTAACTTTTATAACCTGACCCCTTAAATCTATTTCTTATGATAGGGATAGCCTCGTACGGCGTGTATGTGCCCTTGTATAGAATAAAGGTGGAAGAGATAGCGAAACAGTGGGGTGAAAACCCTGCGAATATCAAATCAGGGCTCCTTGTGGAAGAGAAATCAGTACCTGATTTGGATGAAGATACCGCGACCATGGCAGTGGAGGCCGCTCGTGCTGCTATCCGTCGGGCTAACCTCGATCCAAAAGCTATCGGCGCTGTATACGTAGGCTCGGAAAGTCACCCTTATGCCGTAAAGCCTACTGCAACCATTGTTGCGGCAGCGATGGGTGCTCCGCATTTGATCACCGCTGCGGACTTCGAGTTCGCCTGTAAGGCTGGGACTGCAGCTATACAAACGTGTATGGGGCTTGTTGCGCTCAATAAAATAAAATATGGGCTTGCGGTAGGTGCGGATGTTTCACAATCAAGCCCTGGAGATGCGTTAGAATACTCAGCAGGGGCTGGTGGTGCAGCTTTTGTCATCGGGCAAGACAAGATAGTCGCCGAGATAGAGGAGTATGCGTCTTTTACTTCCGATACACCGGACTTCTGGCGCAGAGACCTGCAGAAATACCCCGTGCACGGTGGTCGTTTTACCGGCGAACCCGCATATTTCCGTCATACCATCGCAGCGACCGAAGCATTGATGGAAAGAGCTGGACTGCAACCCACCGATTTCGATTTTGCCGTTTTTCATCAGCCTAATGGGAAATTCCCGCTCAAGGCTGCGAAGACCCTTGGCTTCACCACGGCACAACTAGAACCTGGTCTGATGGTAACGCACTTCGGAAACACGTATTCAGCATCATCGCTGATAGGACTCGCGGCAACCCTTGACATGGCATCTTCTTCGCAGCGAATTTTGGTGACCTCCTTCGGCTCAGGCGCAGGGTCAGATGCATTTGCATTTCGTGTTACAGACCTTATCGATGAGGTGCGGGAAAAAGCACCAAAGGTCGAGGAGTTTCTTCTTTCAAAAAGATATCTGGACTACGCTGCGTATGCAAAACATCAAAGGAAAATAAGGATGTAGAACATGCCTTTATAACTGAAAAGATTGGCACGTTTTTCTTTTAGTACAGGTTTTCTTTTTTAAAAAGAAAAAGTGTGATGAGAGAGGTAGCGATAATAGGGGTAGGGACCACGAAATTTGGAGAACTCTGGGAGAAGTCATTTAGGGACATCGCAGTAGAAGCCGGATTAAAGGCGATAGAGGATGCAGGGATAGGCGGCGAGGAGATAGAGGCGCTCTATGGAGGGAACATGTCAGCAGGCAGATTTGTCGAGCAGGAGCACGTTGGTGCGCTCATAGCCGATTATGCGGGATTAGCCGGATTTCACATTCCTGCAACGAGAGTAGAAGCTGCTTGCGCTTCCGGTGGGCTTGCATTGCATTTAGCAGTTCTTTCAGTGGCTTCCGGATGGTACAACACGGTGATTGCAGCGGGAGTGGAGAAAATGACCGATGTTGAATCAGATGTAGCAGATGATTTACTCGCTTCCTCTGTTGATAGAAAATGGGAAGCGATTTACGGCGCGACTCTTCCTTCTTTATTCGCACAGATGGCGAGGATACATATGGGGCGATATCACACTACAAGTGAACAAATGGCAAAAGTGGCGGTAAAGAACCATGCCAATGCAGTTCACAATCCATATGCACAATACCGGAGTAAAATGACCTTAGAGAATGTGCTTTCGTCCCCGCTCGTTGCTGATCCTCTTCATGTGCTGGATTGTTCAAGCATCGCAGATGGTGCAGCCGCGGTTGTTTTGTGTGCCGCTGAGAAAGCGAGAAAATATACCGATTCACCGGTCTACGTAAAGGCATCCGCACAGGCGAGTGATACCATCTCGCTTCACGATAGACGTGACATAACAACGATGGATGCAACGGTGTTTGCGGTAAAGAAGGCTTACCAGATGGCGTCTTTAGATCCTTCGCACATAGACCTCGCCGAGGTGCACGATTCCTATACGATCGCAGAAATAATAGCGATCGAAGATTTAAGATTTTTTAAGAAAGGCGAAGGAGGGATTGCTACCGAAGAAGGAGAGACAGAAATAGGCGGTCGTATACCAATAAACCCTTCTGGTGGATTAAAAGCGTGTGGGCATCCGCTTGGCGCAACGGGCGTAAGGCAGGTAGTGGAGATAGCACAGCAGCTGAGAGGAGAAGCGGGTAAAAGGCAGGTTCCCAATGCGGAACTCGGACTGACGCATAATATAGGCGGAACGGGAGGAACCGCTGTCGTCCACATATTCTCGCGGTGAGTCCACCCGAAACTTATCCGCAACTGTTATATCATGTTGTATATAAGGATATTCTTAAGTTCTAAAACCGAAATATTTTTCTTAGGGTAGGGGAGAACTAAGATATAACATGGAAAACCTGTTCGAAGACCTGATAAGCGATGGTGGGATATTCGCAAATAAAGAGGTGCTTCGCCCTACTTATGTCCCCGAAAATCTCCCACATCGGAAGGAGCAAATAAAAGGTCTGGCTGATATACTATCCGCGGCGTTAAAAGGGGAGACACCATCCAATATATTGATCTACGGTAAGACCGGAACGGGTAAGACCTCCACGGTAAAATATGTGAGCAATGAGTTAGAGGAGATGGCACGGAAGAGGGATAGTAATTGTTCTCTCCTGTATATCAACAGCGAGGTATTTGATACGCAGTATCGGCTTTTTGCTTATCTCGCGAGGGTGTTCAATAGGCGTGTCCCGATGATAGGGTGGCCAACTGATATGGTATATTCAGAGTTTAAGAACGGTATAGATGCTGAAAAGCGGTGCGTAATCGTGATATTAGATGAAGTTGACAAGTTAGTAAGCAAAGGAGATGAAGCCCTCTACAACCTCACGAGGATTAACGGTGAGCTCAAGAATGCACGGGTAAGCTTGATAGGGATTTCGAATGATCTTAACTTCACGGAGTTCCTGGACCCGAGGGTAAAGTCCTCGTTAGGCGAGGAAGAAATAATATTTCCGCCTTACAATGCTGCGCAGTTGCAGGATATTTTGGACGAGAGGGCGGAAAAGGCGTTTACTGATTCAGCGATTGATGATGCGGTGATACCGCTCTGCGCTGCTCTCGCAGCCTCGGAGCATGGAGATGCAAGGCGTGCTCTTGACCTCCTACGTGTATCTGGAGAAGTTGCCGAGCGCTTGAAATCCAAAAAGGTGAGCGAGGAGCATGTAAGGCTCGCATGTGAGAAGCTCGAAATGAACAGGGTGGCTGAGGTGGTAAAAACACTACCGCTCCAATCAAAGATTGTGCTCAGCAGTGTGCTCCTATTAGGTAGCGAAAGGAACAAAAGACGCTTCTCCAGCGGCGAAGTCTATAACATGTATCGGAGATTGTGTACCCATTTGGGCATGGATGCGTTGACGCAGCGGCGTGTTACTGATTTTGTTGCTGAATTGGACATTTTGGGGTTGGTGAATGCGGTGATTGTGAGCAAAGGCAGATATGGCAGGACAAAGGAGATATCACTCAGTGTACCAGAAGAGTGTGTGCAACCGGTCATACTTGAAGACTATAAACTTAAAGCGATATCTGCTATTAGAGTCAGAACGCAGAGTACATTGTAGGGGGATGAAAGATGAGCGGGAAAGAAGCAAAAGGGAAGGCAAAGGAAAAGTCGGTTTCGGTGTATGTCAAGTTTGATGTCCCGGAGGAGTTGCAGAGCAAGTCTTTAGAGGCGCTGGAGTTGGCGAGGACAACGGGCACCGTGAAGAAGGGGACGAATGAAACCACGAAGGTCATTGAAAGAGGGATGGCAAAGTTAGTGCTGATAAGTGAGGACGTCACTCCGGAGGAGATAGCAATGCATCTTCCACCGCTGTGTGAAGAAAAAGGTATTCCTTATCTGTATGTGAAAAGTCAGAGAGACTTAGGAGCTGCTTGTGGTATAAACAAGGGTTGTGCCGCTGCTGCCATTGTTGACCCCGGAAAAGCGGAAGAAGCAATTAAAGAGATCGTAGAGGAATTAAAGAAGCTAAGGAAGTAATGTGAAGGGCAAGGTAGGAAATGAGCGAAGAGGGTGGGACACCTGCAGAGATAATAGAAGTAGTGGGTAGAACCGGGATGCATGGCGAATCCACACAGATAAAGTGTAAGATACTGGAAGGCGTGAATAAAGGGCGAATCCTCACGAGGAATTGTATAGGTCCGATAAAGGTGGGGGATATCATCATTTTAGTGGAGACAGCGAGGGAAGTGCGGAAACTATCGAGGAAGGTGAAGAGATGATGGAGAAGAAATGCGCTTTTTGTAATACACCGATAGAGCAAGGAACCGGGAAGATGCTCGTGAGGCGAGATGGCACCGTTTTTTATTTCTGTAGTTCTAAGTGCGAACGCAATATGATAAAGCTGGGGAGGAAAAGCAGAAAATTGAAGTGGGCTTCAAAAGCGAAGGCAGAGACGTAAGTCACATGACAGTGTCAAAAAACTAAATCTACGAATTTTCTTCGGGTCATTATAATTTTAGCCTATTTTTTGTTGACGCAACAAGAACCACCCTGCTTATCTCTGATTCATCAATAATCTCATAGTGAGACGTTGCTGCTAAACGTTCTGCAATTTCGGTTGCAAATTCCTTTACTCGTGAATGCGTGGGCATAGCATCTCTATTCAGCCGTTTTCTTGAATAGCCGATGTGCATGTACGCCTTTACCTCGATGAAATCCGGATTTGCTATCCCTAATAACTCTGCGTATCCCTTTGGACTTTTCATATTTAATCCCTCAATACAGGTGATTCGTATGGCTGTTCTCGTTCTCGATTTTAACCTTCTCATCTCTTCTAACGATTCTTTTATACGGGACCAGTAATGAGCATGTGAGACTTTCTTGTAAGTGGCTTCATCAGGCGCATTTAGGGATAAATACAGCTGATAAGGGCGAATTTCTCGGATCACATCGGGATTCGAGCCGTTGGTCACCACGAAGGTGGTCATGCCGCGCGAATGGAATTCCTGCACGAGTTCTTTTAAATAAGGATAGAGTGTAGGCTCGCCTATGAGCGAGATAGCGGCATGTTTTGGGACCTCAGCCTCGGTGAATGCATCCATGCTGGTTTTTTCAGAGCCTTTAAATCCGGAGATGAGCCTTTTTTGCTCTTTTAAGCATGCTTCTACCAACTCTTCAGGCGAATCCCAAACGACTGGCTCTTCTTCTGCCGCTATGTTAAACGCCTCAAGAGGACGCCAGCAATGAACACAGCGCTGGTTGCAGAAGATAGAGGGCGTCATTTGGATGCACCGATGCGCACTAATGCCGTAAAATTTACCCTTGTAACAATTCCCCTCTCCTCTAATCGATTTCCTTAACCACAAACAGGTTTTCACGGCACTGTGCTTGTGTGTTCCCACGAAGTGGTATCCCTGCCGTTCCAATATTTTTCTCGTTTCTTCATGGTAATTCAATGCAGCCCTCGGTTCCATTCACAAGCACCTCCTCACCATCCTCTATCAGTTCGCCTTCAATCGGGTCAATCTCAAGCGAGTCAACCGCAGGTATCTCTGCTATAATCGCACCAACTGCTACTATTGTATCTGCACGGCGGTTAATTAGTGCATACGGGCTTTTCCCATGCTTCTTAAGCTGGTATAATACATAAGAGCCAACAGTTGAGCCTTTTCCACTAGGGAATATCAAAATTCGATTCGTTATGCTTTCCCCATAGATGTCAAGGGATTTATCAACGATGATCCCCGTGAGCGGATCTACTGCACCGAGGAATGAGATTTTTTGCTTTGAAATCAGTGCTTTTCCGGTAGCTAATCCTTTTGAGATACTCCTACCTCTTATCTTCATTGTTTATTTTTATCTGTTCAGTCCCTTTTATTTTATTAAAAAGTTTTCTTTTAGTACAGGTTTTCTTTTTTAAAAGAAACCTCCATGACCCAAGGGGACACCCATGGGCATGAAAATATAAAGTAT
>JASEFB010000076.1 GCA_030019325.1 archaeon
CCGATATATAGGGAATATTATTCGTTATTCAACGAATTTTGCAAATCTGAACAGAAGAATAAAAGATGCCGTTATTCCCTGGGACACGACGAAGAAGCGCTGCAGCGGATTAAAAATGAGCTACTGCACGTGGAGGAGTTATGCAGCTGGTGCACCAGTAGAGGAGTATGCCCTTATAAGGCGGCTTTGGAGGTGGCTGAGAGTACTGATGTGGTCGTTTGTGACTACAATTATCTCTTTTCTCCAGAGATCGCGGAAAAGGTATTGGAGAAAATAGAACCGGGGCTGGAGGATCTCATTGTGATCATTGATGAAGCTCATAACCTTCCAGACCGTATACGCAACAATCTCAGCGACGAATTGCGAATGAGCACGGTAACAAGTGCAGCACGGGGACTGAGGTATATAGACCGTGAGATGCACGGAAATCTTATGGAATTGGAACAGATTTTTGCAAAATTGGCTATGAGAGCGCGTGAAAACAAAAGTGCAGAGCTACCTGTGGAGCGCGATGTTCTGCTTGAGGAAATGGAGAAGGTATTGAGGAGGAGAATAGAAGTGATGAGTTATGATGAGTTCGTAAACGCGCTTCAAAGCATTGCTGAAGGCTTTGAGACTTCACCATATAAAAAAGAGACCGAGGCGGTGCAAAGGAATATCCTCAGCGTGGCGGATTTCTTAGATGGGTGGAGAACACGCGAGAAATGTTTACGGATATTTTCGCTCACGCAGCGGGAGAATCCAACGCTTTACTTCAAACTGCTCGACCCCTCGGTAATAAGCGAGCCACTATTCCAGCGGGTGCACTCAACCATAATGATGAGCGGCACGTTATGTCCAACAGAGATGTATGCCGATGTGCTCGGCGCTACTCCTGATCGAATCAGAGGGAAGGAAATAGTTATGAGGGAGTATAAATCGCCTTTTCCAAAGGAGAACCGCCTGATTGTGGTTACAAAAGACCTTACAACGAAATATACGCAGAGGGGAGAAGAGATGTATAGGAGAGTGGCGGGGAAGATTAGTGAAGTGGCTCAGCATGTAAAAGGAGGCATGGCTGTCTTTTTTCCCTCTTATGAGCTTCTAAAAGAGATCGCTGCGTATCTACCTGATGAGGTACGGAGAAGGACGCTCGTAGAGAGGAGAGAACTGAGAAAGGAGGAGAAGAATAGGTTATATGAACTACTGAGGGATGATAACGAGGGAATATTGCTTGCCGTGCAGGGTGGTTCATTTTCCGAAGGCATGGATTACGAATCCAACACGCTCAAGGCGATTATCGTGGTCGGATTGCCCTTAAGTCCGCCAACGCTGGAGGTAAAAACGATCGAAGGTTATTATGCAGGGAAGTACGGAGCTGAGAAGGGAAGGCTCTATGGTTATCTCTACCCGGCGATTACAAAGGTGCTGCAAGCGGCTGGCAGGGGTATAAGAAGCGAGCACGACCGATGTATCATTGTTCTGATGGATTACCGGTTTGCACACCGCCCGTATAAAAATTGCCTCCCCTCGGATTATGAGGTGACTTTAACCGATCGAGCGGAAGAGTTTTGCAAAGCCTTCTTCAAATAAACTCTAACTAAAACTGAACAGGGTGAAAAGTTTTTAAAGTGAGGCTACAAAAATAATACTGGAAGAAATATGAAAACAGAACAGGCGATTGCAGATGTTGAACTCAGGCACGGGGGTAAAGTTGTGAAGCGGAAGAGCCTTGTGGATACCGGAGCAAGCAGGAGTGTGATTTCTAAGGGGCTTTCTGAAGAGCTTAATGTTTTCACACCTTTAAAGAAGCATTATGCGCTTAGGACCGCGGATAGAGAAGGTAAACTGAAGATTACGGGGTTTAGTAATATTGATGACGTAATATTTCAAGGTGTTGAAGTGCCTGGAGGGGCGAGGTTCGAGGTTGGAGAAAATCTGAGAGAAGGTGTGGATTTAATTATAGGAAGACCAGAAATAGACGCATGGGACGTTATATTTACTCCCGAAGGACCCAAGCCCAGGAAAGTGCCGATAGAGTTTGAAATATTGTGAAAAAAGAAATAACAAAGTGCTTCTTCAATTTGCACTTTGCACTCGGTTACTATTTGCCTATTTCAGATTTCAGAGGTGATTGTGAGAGAACTACAACTCCTCCTCGAATCCCTCGAGTTCCTCGCCGAATTCCTCCTCCACTTCTCGTTCCAGTTCAGCAGCACAGGCACCTAAAGCATCCTCTACTAGTCCCTTTATGGATTCCAACATTGGAAATGCCTTGTCCTTGTCATAAGGAAAATTGATAAACTTTCCTGACCGATCACTTTCTACTATCTTTTTGCCTTCCATCTTTCGCACAAAGTGGCGCTCGATGGAGATAAACTTACCATATTGCCCTTCTTTCACGAAGCACCGCCATACCGTCTTTGGACTTCCATCCGGACTTTTACTAATCACCCTATACCCGACATCTCTTAATGTTCTTATACTCGGTCTTATTTCGCTCATGGTTTTTCTTTCACCTACTCCTTATTTAGGTTTTCTGTCGGCATATAAATTAGGTAAAGATACTTAACTAAATATATCGTCGTTGGTTATGAAGAACGAAGTTCTGGATATGGACGTGGAAGAAGTTATCAGAAGGTTAATATCCAATCGAGGCGAGGCATTCTTTGTGAATACAACTGTTAAAGTTGTATCGGTAGAGAGAGGGATAAGGGAGGGGGATAGGTGGAGTTTAGGGTATATTACAGCAGGGAACATAAAACATAAAGAAGAAGTTAAAATGGAGTTCCGGGTGAATTTGTGGGGTAAATTTTCTCCTTTAGTGAACGAATTGGCAGAGGGGGATATTTTGAATATCAGAAAAGGGTTAGCAAAAAATTTCCCTTTTGGCGACAGGGTCTTTCCTCAAATAAATTGTGATGAGAAATATGGCTCTGAGGTGAATATAGAATACGAGAGGGAAAGGATTGTTGTTGACGGCACGAATGTCGCATGGGTGGCAAAAAAGGAAGGAAAGCCGAATATAGACAATATAGAGATACTCAGGTTAGAGCTGGAAAAGGACGGTTATGTTCCAATAATTATTGTGGATGCAAGCTTGCGACATAATGTTCCAGAGAGTGATAAGGAAAGATTTGAAAAGTGGATAGAAGAAGAGAAAGTAATTCAGGCACCTGCACAGGTGAGAGCGGATGATGCGATATTGAAATTTGCAAATGATAGAGGATTGAGAGTAGTGAGTAATGATACATTCAGGGATTATGAAGAAGTTTATCCATGGGTAAAGGACAAAGGCAAGAGAATACCTTTTAATATAATAGGCAGTCAAGCTATTTTATATTTCAAGTGAAGAGGTGAATTAAATGTTGTCTATCATAGTCCTAAGATCGACAAGAATTCAAAAGATCAAATCAGAGGAGGAGGCAAGATGACCCTTGAAGGCATAGCGAGGGAATATTATGAAATTAAAGAGGAGATTAGAAGGTTGGAAAGGAGGCGACAAGAGCTTAGAGAAACCATTTTTAATACTTTCTCAGCCCGGAACACTGACGAGATTTACGCCGGGGATATAAGGGTATATAGGGTGAATAGACCGAAATTGAGTTGGGAAGAAACCGAGCTCAAATCCGTCCTTTTTGCTAAAGGCTTGTGGGATGAAGTGGTTACAGTGGATAACCAGAAGCTGAAGAATTTAATTGAAACGGGCAAAATTTCAGAAGCTGAAATAGTAAATTGTGAAAGAGAGAGTGATAGGTGGTTTATTTACGCAGAGAGAAAAGTGGGGAGTATAAGGATAAAAGACCTCCAGAAAGGTGTCCGATTCAGTGAACTCGATGCTAAAGTCATAGATAAAGGGGAACTGCGTCAAGGTGTATCGAAATTTGGTAAAAATTGGAAACTGAATCATCTATCAATTGAAGATAAAACAGGGAGCATAAAGCTCGTTTTATGGAATGAGAACACTAAAATAGCAGAAGATATAAATGTGGGCGATAGAATTGTGGTAAAAAATGGATATGTCAGTGAATACGTCAGGGGAGATGATAGAGAATTACAAATCTCATTACGAAAGGATAGCGATGTGGTGGTTATTGGTGCAAAAGAAGAGATGGAAGATCTGGAAGAAAAGGCAGAGGATTTAGAAGAAGACGAAGAAGAGATAGAAGAAGCAATAGAAGGAGGTTATGCTTATGAGGTATATGAAGGATACAAAGAGGATTCCTGGAGAGGAAAAAGTTAAGAGATAGTTTTAACAAAAGTTTAACACGAGAAGATCAGATTATGACGCTTTTACTTCTTCTTCTCTTTCTTTTTTTCTCCTCCTCTTTTCACACTCCGTTTTCCATATTTCTTCCTCTCCTTCTTCTCCACATACCACCGTAAAATCCCCGCATTGAGGAGCCAAGTGTTCATCAAATCCACCGTGAGACCGAAGAGAAGCACGAGTGATATGTCTCGTAAGATGGGAATAGGTGCGAAATGCGAGGAGACTACATGAAGAGAAGAGGAGACGAGGAACATTGCAAATACCGCGACGAGCGTAGTGAACGTCATCGTTATGCCTGTCTTCATAGCGCCCCGTAACTTATCGTTTATTTCACCCTTTTTACGAAGCAGATTTGTTGTCAGCAAGATATCGGAGTCCACCGAATAGCCGATGAGCATAAGCAATGCGGCAACCGTGCCAAGCGATAATTCCATCCCTATTGCATCCATACAGGCAACTGCGATGACGATATCAGAAAATGCTGAAAGAATTACTGCTAACGGCGGGATAACCGTTCTAAATACCACAAAAACGACTGTTGCCATCAGCATGAAGGCGATTATCACGGCAACCACTGCCTGACGTTGCAATTCCTCACCAAACAACGGGCTGATATCTCTCAGTTCATACGAGCCGTATTCTTCTTTAAGCATGGTTATCAATTCATCCTTTTGTGGTTCGCTCATTGGTCCGAATTCAATACTCTTCTCGTTCGCGCTGCCAGTATCCCGGATAGGGGCAATTGGATAAGCAGCGAATCTTGCAGTGAGTTCCTCGTTCGTCTCGTCCGTTATTATCGTTACGATTATGCCGCCCTTGAAGTCCATTCCTAACCGGACTGGTGAATCGATGCTCAGTTGCGTATACGTGAGCATGGCTAAAGAGATGAGCAAGATGATTAACGGTATTGCAACCAACTTTTTCACGGGATATTTTGTTATATCCAGTTTTTCAAACACGCTTTCTCGCTCAGGCATACGCACGCACACCCATTTATTTTATGTACATAAAACTTTTTTTGTTAAAAGAGAAGGCTGATGAAACGGGTTGAGGTAGGAATAACGGACGCGGAAGACGAAGAATTGAAGCGAGTAAGCGAAGGAATGGGGCTTTCACTCAGTTTGGAAGAGATGCGAAGGATAAAGCAGTATTTCGTTATGAAAAACAGAGAACCAACTGATGTGGAGTTGCAAAGTATTGCACAAGCATGGTCCGAGCATTGTTGCTACAAGAGTTCTAAAAATGTATTGGAAGCGTTCATTTTTGGCATAGAAGCGCCGCAAAATATAGTGGTGATAAAAGAAGATGCAGGAGTCCTGGAATTTGACGAGGAACATGCGTATGTTCTCGCCTTTGAGAGCCATAACCATCCTTCTGCTATAGAACCCTACGGAGGTGCCGCAACTGGAATAGGAGGGATTATACGGGATGTGGTCTGCATGGGCGCGCAGCCGGTCGCATTAGTTGATCCTTTGTTCTTCGGGCCTCTGGATTATCCTGATGAAAAACTTCCTGAGGAGGTAAAGCATCCGAGGTTTTTGTTTACTGGTGTTGTTGCCGGGATAAGCGACTATGGAAATCGAATTGGCATCCCAACGTGTGCAGGTATGATTTATTTCCACGAAGGCTATGTGGGCAATTGCGTGGTGAATGTAGGCTGTGTGGGAATAATGAAGAAGGCTGACTTGAGAAGGAGCATGGCGAAAACCGGTGAAGTGCTTGTTCTGGTTGGCGGGAAGACAGGGAGGGATGGCATACACGGGGTTACCTTTGCTTCGGTGGAGTTAACCGGTGAGGAGGAATTCCGCAGTGCGGTTCAATTAGGTGACCCGATAACAAAGGAACCGTTGATGCATGCGATACTCGATGCGAATGAGAAGAGATTAATAAGCGGGATGAAGGATCTCGGCGGCGGTGGCTTATCATGTGCGGTAAGTGAGATGTGCCATGCCGGTGGCTGCGGTGCTGAGATTCATTTGGAGCGCGTGAAGTTAAAGGAAGAGGGGCTTAGTGCGTGGGAGATATGGGTCTCGGAATCACAGGAACGGTTTTTAATCACTACGGAGCCCGATAAAGTGGATGAATTGCTGGAAATATTCGAGAAATGGGATGTAGATGCCACAGTTATTGGAACAGCTACTAACGGAGAGGAAAATACTCCGCAGATAAGGATTTTCCACGAAGGAGAGAAGGTATCTGAGCTGGAAACCGATTTTCTACTCTCTTGTCCCGTGTATGTGCGTCCGAGGGAGGTGAGGATGAAGGAGCGGGAGGGACTCGTGGAGATTGAAGAGCCCGAAGAGTACAATGAAATTTTAAAACTGGTGCTCGCCTCTCCGAATATCGCATCTCGTGATTTTGTTATAAGACAATATGACCATGAAGTGCGAGCCTCTACGGTATTAAAGCCGATGCAAGGGCGCGTAGGGAAAGAGACGCATGGAGATGCCGCGGTGATAAAGCCGTTAGAAGAATCTTATAAGGGAATTGCGATTACTTCGGATGTAAATCCGTCCTTTTGCAAATTAAATCCGTTTTGGGGTGCTGCGAGTGCGGTGGACGAAGTGTGCAGGAATTTAACGTCAGTAGGTGCAGTGCCTCATTCATTTGCGGACTGCTTGAACTTCGGCAATCCAGAGAAGCCAGATAGGATGGGGGAGTTCTACGAATGCTGTCGGGGTCTCGGCTACATGGCTTCCTCATTGGGCATACCGTTTGTGAGCGGTAATGTGAGTTTTTATAATGAATCTGCAGCGATGAGAGAGTCTATTCCTCCCACGCCCACTATTCTGGGTATCGGGCTGTGCGCCGATGTGAGGGAATGCATTACCGTGGACGTAAAGGACGTAGGGAATTTCTTATATCTGATAGGGGAAACGAAAGAGGAGTTCGGGGGAAGTGAGTATTATAAGTTACGGCGTGTAGAGGGAGGAATTGTGCCGAGGACTAACCCAGAGGTGCTGAGAAGGAGCATGGAAGCGTTACGGGAAGCGATGGGTAAGGGCTTAATAGCAAGTTGCCATGACGTTTCAGAGGGTGGTCTTGCAGTCACGGTCTGCGAGATGGTACTCGGTGGTGATATTGGCGCTTCAATTGATATCGCAGGTGTAACTCGGAATATGAGGAACGATTATACGTTGTTCTCGGAATCGAACACGAGATGGGTGGTGGAGGTGTGGAGCGAAGAAGCGAGAAGGTTTGAGGAGTTGATGAATACGCGCGGCATTTGTATAGCCAACATAGGCGAGACGATAGGAGAAAAAAGAGTTCTCATGCGTGATAGTGATAAAAAGTTGGTGAATCTTTCGTTGGAAGAAGTGAGAAAGGCGTGGATAGGGAAAATTGGATGATTGTTTAGACTGAGTAATTTTGTTCGCACGAAGAGAAAAGCAATAGAAAGATTTATATATGAGGAATATGCCTTTGTCTTACTATATTCCGAATGGACGAGAAAATTATTCGACTTGCGGCATTGTTGCATGATATCGGTAAGTTCTGGCAGGGTACCGGTGAAAGCGGAACGCATGCAGAATTAAGTAACAGGTTTATCCGGGAGTATGTGCCGGAGCAGTGGCGAGGTGCTGCTGGGATAGTTTCTTTGCATCATGATCCTACAAAATATAACTTTGAGGGATATAAACAGTTAAAGACGATTGTATGTGCGGATTGGCTCTCGTCTGGCGAGCGAAGAGAATTAGCCGGGGAAGAAGAAAGAGGGAGGCGGAAAGATACACCATTAAGGTCCATTTTTTTGGAAATTGATATTGGTAAAGGCAAATCAACTGCTCAATACTATTATCCTATCAAGAAGCTGGAATTAGAGAAGGAGGTTATATTTCCAAAGCCGTTAGAGGGAAGAGAAGAAGATCGGCTAACGAGGGATTATGATCTTCTCTGGAAAGATTTTGTAGACGAGGTCAAGAGAATTAAGGAGATAACGGACTTTGATGCTTATTTCAACACACTGTACTATCTGTTGCAGAAGTATACCTGGTGCGTGCCATCGGCGGTCTGGCGTTCAAAGCCGGATGTTTCGCTGTTCGACCATTTGAAGACGACATGCGCGATTGCTTCATGTTTGTATGACACCGATGAAATATACCTTGACAATGTTTTAAAAGCTCTTGAAAAGAGGCGTAGAAAGGAAGAACGTAGAAAGGAAGAATTAAGCGAGGAAGAGAAAGGTGCCTTATGTGATAACAAATTTCTTCTTATAGGGGGTGATGTTTCTGGCGTTCAAAAGTTCATCTATTCCATAACCTCAAAAGGAGCTGTGAAAGGTTTGCGTGGCAGGTCTTTTTACTTGGAGTTATTCTCTGAAAGCATTGCAAAGTATATTTTACGAGAATTGAATTTGCCAGTTACAAATCTGCTCTATTGTGGAGGGGGACATTTTTACATCCTCGCTCCCAGCGTGTTAGAGGGCGATTTAGGAAGAATACGGAAGATAATTGCTAAAAGATTGTTGGAAATTCATAGAGGGGAACTCTATTTGGTGCTTGATTGGCGTCATTTATCTGCCGATGATTTTCAGAAGGAAAAGTTTGGCAAGGCTTGGGAGGGTATCGGTATCAATCTAGCGAGGAAGAAGAAGAGAAAATTCGAAGAGATTTTTGAACTGCATGAAGAAATTTTTGGACCATTGGACGGAGGGGGAACGAGAAAGACCTGTGATATCTGTGGTACTGAAGAGGAAGTACAGGAAGAGGAGGAAAGGAGGATATGTAACTTTTGTAAAAGTTTAGAAGGACTTGCAAAG
>JASEFB010000077.1 GCA_030019325.1 archaeon
AAGGCCTATAACATGACGGGATGGCGGATAGGCTTCGCTGTAGGTAATTCTGAGATATTAAAAGGTTTAAGGATTGTGAAAACCAATGTTGATTCCGGGACTTTCCAGACTGTCCAGGTAGCAGGAATAGCGGCATTAACCGGTCCACAGGACTGTGTAAAGAGAAACGTGGAGATTTATCGAGAAAGAAGAGATATTTTAGTTGAAGGGTTGAGATCCGCGGGTATAGAGGTGAAAAAGCCAAAAGCTACGTTCTATCTCTGGGCAAAGGTTCCCCCGGTTAGAGATTTCTCCTCTTCACCCTCTATTCAGTTCTCCCTGTTCTTGTTGGAACGTGCAGGTCTGGTTGTAACACCGGGTATAGGGTTTGGAGAGCATGGGGAAGGATTTATTCGGTTCTCTCTTTGTGTGAGTGTAGAAAGGCTAAAGGAAGCGTGTGAACGGATAAAAGGACTGAACTTATAGAGGGGCAACAGAGTAAACGATGACGAAAATTAAATTCACCAAGATGCACGGCTGTGGTAATGATTTCATTCTGATAGACGACCTAGAAGAGGGAATACCAGATGAAAGGAAGGGAGAAATCGCCAGATTGTTGTGCCGAAGAAGATTCTCGGTAGGTGCTGACGGCGTTTTATATCTTTGTAAACCCACCTCGGGCTCCTATGATGTGAGGATGCGCATTTTCAATCCCGATGGTTCAGAGGCGGAGATGTGTGGAAATGGAATACGATGCTTTGCCAAATATGTATACGAAAAAGGAGTCGTGCAAAAGAAGAGAATAAACGTAGAGACGTTAGCGGGATTGATTGTCCCGGAGGTGGAAGTTGATGAAAGAGGCGTGGTAACCTCTACTCGGGTTTTTATGGGGACGCCGGTGTTTAGTAGAATAGATGAGCTGTTCTATGTGAATGAGCAAGTAGGTGAGATCAAGCTGACTTTGTTAAGTCTTGGCAATCCTCACGCCATTGTTATTGCTGACTCCTTTGAGGGGCTGGATATCGATACTGTAGGAAAAAGCATAGAATCACATAAGGCGTTTCCTTACAGGACTAATGTTAATTTTGTGGTACAAACAGAGAAGAAAGAGAATGAGATCAGTGTGAGGACGTATGAACGTGGGGTAGGGGAAACGTTATCGTGTGGAACCGGATCCACCGCGTCCGTGCTTGCGCTGAATGCGCTTGGGTATGTAGATAGAGGTGTGCCGGTTATCGTGCATACAGAAGGCGGGGATCTGATCGTGGAGCTAAAGGAGGAAGGTGCATATCTTACAGGTCCTGCGGAAACCGTATACGAGGGTGTGGTTGAGTTAAGGATGGAAACAGAAGGTATTAAGGAAAAATTACTTCAAGCCTCCAGCACCTAACTTGTAACCTTTTATTTCCTTTGTATACAACCTTACATAGCAAAACATTGTCGAAAGCTAATCAGAGATAATGAATGAGGATTACGTTGCGCGAAGTGCACAATTGGCTCTGCTTCTGGAAGTATCCGCATATCCCAAACCCGGTAATGTGGACCGAACGCATGACTTTATAGATACACGCTATGAGCATTTTCTCGCATCTTCGGTTGCCCTGTACCCAATTTTGAGAGAAGCTGCAGCACGAGGAAGCAGCAACGGAATGGGTGTGGGTGAGTTGATAAGAAGGGGAGTGGAAGAAAGCGTCACATGGCAAAGCGGAGGAAATACCCATTTCGGTGCACTACTATTGTTCGTTCCTTTAGCGATGGCTGCGGGAGCTTGTGAGAGCTATGACATGGAGAAGCTAAAGCGGAAAGCAACGGAGATTATGCTGAAAACCAGTATGGCTGATGCAATAGAGGTTTACACCGCCTTTCCCAGAGCAAAAGTGAAAGTGCGAAGAGATGTGCCAGAACTTGATGTGATGGATGAAGCTTCGATACATGAGATAAGAGAGAAGAAGCTCTCTTTTTATGCGATACTTACCATCTCTGCATCGTATGATTTGATCTCACGAGAGCTGGTAAGGGGATTTGAGATAACCTTCAAGTATGCGCCGCTGATAAAGGATTTTGCCAGGGAGGCGCGAATAAATGATGCGATAACTCACGCTTATCTAAGGTTGCTTTCGGAAGAGGAGGATACCTTTATTAAAATGAAGTTCGGTCCCGAAAAGAGCAGATACGTGAAGGAGAGGGCAAAGTGGATTGTTGATAGGGGCTACCAACATAAAGAGATAGAGGAATTCGATAGGGAACTCATACGGGAAGGGCTCAATCCCGGGTCTACCGCAGATATAATAGCAGCAGCCTTATTTATCACTATTCTCGGTGGTTTGAGGGTTTGATAGTGTGGGGCTCTGCCCCACGACCCCGCAAGCCCTGTAAGGGCTTAGATGAAAAGATTTAAACTCTTTAAATTCATCATTTACCTTTATTAGCTTCACACCACCCGGTTTTATCCCTTTTATACCTGCCTTATCACCAGTATCAGCATTTACCGGTGTAAATACTACTGCTTTGCCACGTTCGTAATCTACCTTTCGCAATATCCCAAGTCCCAGAGTTCTCTCACCTTCGTCGTTATCCTCGCATATACTGCCAAAAAGACCTAATAACGTGCCTCGTTCTGGAAGCCATGCTAACGGGGCTCTGCCCCGTTGACCCCGCAAGCCCTGTAAGGGCTTAAGAGAGAGCTCAAAAACGCTGTTCTGAGCCGCTCTAAAATAGCTCTTATACGCCTCTTCACGCAGTGCTCTTCGCTCTTCCCTCGTTCTACTCCTTGTTTCAGGTGAAATTCGCAACCTAATGACCTTTTTATGTAAATGCGGTAGGATATGCTTCAATTCATCCTCTTTCTCTATCGCAACGACAAGAGAAGGGTCTATCCCTTTTATCTCGAGCAGTTTGAACATCTTCGCATCTTCTCCCTCGATCCATCCGGTTGAATCCACCAGTATAAGATCCGCATCGCACTTTTTTGCTTCCTGCACAGCAGTTGCTGCCCCCGTTATGCATTCATGCATACATCTCTCAGGTGAGGTATTCCCAACGAAATAGAGGCTGTGAAGAGGCACTTCTGAAAGCTTCTGGATTTTCCTATCCAGAATACCCATTCCTATGCAGCAGGGAGGACCTATATCACTCTGGCCCACATCAGCATCCACAACTGCTACGGTTAGTCCGTGCTCATAAAATCTGTTTGCAAGAGAAGTAACGGTGTACGTCTTTCCTACATCAACACCGCCGAGCATGAACAGAGTTAACGGCTTTTTCTCTTGTCTCAGTTCATCCTGCACTGCTTCTTCAATAGCTCGCATGTCCTTCAATATTACATAGCTATTTTTATTGCTGAGTAAAATATTTTTAGTGGGAAATTCTTTTACAGTTTACCAGTCTCCTTTTGTTCTATAATACATACGAGAAATCGAGGGGGTGACAAGAACGAATGGAAGGGGCGGATAAAGAAGAAATCATGAAGAGATGCATAGAGATGCTTGATGAAATGATGGGCGATATAACGGTTCCGCGAAACATAAGGAGATCGGCTAGCGAAGTGAAAAATAACTTGCTGAACGGGGATGAATCACTGGCCGTGAGAGTGGCAAGGGTGATTTCTGATTTGGATGAACTAACAACCAGTCTTAATATTCCTTCGCATACAAGGGCGTTGGTGTGGAGCATAGTAAGTCAGTTAGAAACGATTTCTGTTGAAGAATGAAATGATAACAATTGCGATCGCAGGGAAGCCAAACTCGGGTAAATCAACCTTTTTCAAGGCTTCCACACTCGCGGATGTTGAAATAGCCGCTTATCCATTCACTACCATCTCCCCTAACAGAGGGATCGCATACGTGAAGGTGAAATGCCCGTGTAGAGAAGAGAAGATCCTGCAGGAGATCGGACCTGAGGGGTGTGGAAATTGCATTGAGGGGTTTCGCTTCGTACCGGTGGAGCTTATCGATGTTGCGGGACTGGTCAAGGGTGCACACGAAGGGAGGGGGTTGGGAAACGAATTTTTAGATGAACTCAGGCAGGCAGAAGCGATAATACATGTCGTCGATGCATCAGGGGGAACAGATGCGGATGGTAATGTGGTGGAAATCGGGAGCCATAACCCACTGGAAGATCTCACGTTCTTCAAAGCGGAGTTGAATATGTGGGTATATGGGATAATAAAGAGGAATTGGAGAAAATTGGAGCGGAAGGCGGAATTAGAAGGAACGAAGATAGAACGGTTGCTTTCAGAGCAATTAACCGGTGTGGGAGTAACCGAAGAACACATAAAGATGGCGATATCAGAATCTGACCTTTCAGATAAGAGTAAATTTAAGTTATGGAATGATGAGGACCTGAAAAAGTTAGCGTTGCATATTATAAACCGGAGTAAAAAAATGATTATCGCGGCGAACAAAGCAGACATAGCGCCGGAAGAGAACATACAAAAACTGAAAGCGCAGAGCGGAGCAGAAGATGGTGAGCCGGTTATTCCCTGTTCAGCCGAGGCAGAACTTGCTTTGAGAACCGCGGCAAAGAATAAAATCATAACGTATCTGCCGGGTGATTTAGATTTTGAGCCGTTACGTGAACTCACGGAGAAGCAAAGAAAGGGACTGGAAATAATAAGAAAATTGATTCAGGTGTATGGCGGCACGGGTGTCCAGGATATTATAAATCGTGTTGTATTTGACTTGTTGGATTACGTGGTTGCGTATCCAGTGGAGGATGAGCACAAGTTCAGTGACTCTGCGGGAAGAATCTTGCCGGATGCATTTCTTTTGAAGAGAGGGGGTACCGCAAGGGACTTAGCTTTTGCCGTTCATTCTGACATCGGTAAAGGTTTTCTTTTCGCGGTTGATGCGAGAACCAAACTCCGACTGGGTGAGAAATACGCGTTGGAAAACGATGATATAATAAAGGTGGTATACTCATCGAGATAAGATAGTCGGGTGGAATTCAACTCTCATTTTCGTCGTTACTTCAGTGAGGTTTATCTATTTGCGTCACTTATAAGGATTATTTGGACCGAGAGCTGACAGAGTCCTACCCCTGTGCCGAAAGGGAAACTCAAAAGGTTTGACTCTTCCTTTTCAAAGTAATTTGAAAAGACACGGATTGTCAGTAACGACGCCTGCCACACCGAGTTCACGTACTTTCTCAAAATCTTCGATCGTGTTTATAGTCCATGGATAGATTGCTATCTCGTTTCTTGATGCTTCTTCAATGTATTCTCTGTTTAGTCTGGGATATTTTTGGAAGATAATATCAGCTTTTGCATCAAGCGCTAATTTAACAGGAAAAACAGGCAAAGAAGAGATTATTACACCGGTCTTTATGGTAGGTGCGAGTTCTTTGATCTTGAGAAGCGAATGATGGAAGAAAGAGGAGATTGTAACGCTTTGCTCCATCTCTGCCTCGACTATTTCCTGCAGGACGAGTTTTTCCATAGCCACCTCTTTCAATTCGATGACCACCTCAATTCCACGCGTCTTGGCGAGTAAAAGCACTTCAGAGAGCACCGGAATCCTCTCTCCTTTTCCTGCATCAAGTGATCTCAAGTGGTTGAGTGTTTTCTCACCGACCTTTCCAGAACCATTGGTCGTTCGCTCCAGCGTATCATCGTGAATGACCACTATTTCATGGTCTTTACTCAACCTGACGTCAACTTCTACCGCATCAGCACCGCACTCAAAGGCTCTTTTTATGGCTCTTAGCGTGTTCTCCGGCTCCTCGAACCGAGCTCCCCGATGAGCTATTATTCTCATCAACCCTTTCTTTTTAATAAGAAACATCTTCTTCTTAAAACATGGGCATAACGAAGAAAGCATGGATAAACTACAGGGATACGAGTAAGATCGAGCTGAGGGAGCCGATAGCAATAGTAGGATCACCCGGACTCAGGTCCGTGGGTAAACTCGCAGTAGATGCGCTTGTTGAGAAATTAAATCCAAAATTATTTGCTGAACTCTTTTCATATGGTTTTCCTGGTATGTACTACGGCCCTTCTTATCTCGGTGCGCCCAGCAGCGCGGGTGTAAAAGTAGAGAAAGGCAACGTAGTGGAACTCCCACGAGTGGAGATATATATATTTGAAAATCGAACCCAAGAGCAAGTCCAAGGCCGAGATATCGTAATAACACGAGGTTATCAGGCTTATGATGTCCTCGACCAATATATGGTCGCTGATAAAATCACGGATTTATTCAAGGAGCTTCACGTAAAAAACATGATTTCGCTTGGTGCACAGGTAATAGAGGAGGGAATACGCTGCTGTGTGACCGATTTGGAATTATTGGAAGAGATGTCTCAATATGGAATTAAGAAAACAAATGTAGATAGATTTATAGGGTTTTCCGGGCTTTTGGTTGCAATAGGGAGAGAGAAGGGGATAAAAGGGGTTTGTTTATTCGCAAACACAACGCAGAATGTAGTAGACCCAGAATATCCTGATTTTAATGCGGCGAAGAACTTATTGGAGAAAGTAGGTGAGGTATTAAACCTTAGCGTTGACACATCAGATTTGGAGGAGAGTAGGCGAGTAGAAAAGGAGCTGATGAAAGAGGAGGTAGAAGAAGAAAAAGAGCGGAGAAGAGAAGAATTGAGCGGATACGCATGAGAGGGGCGATAAAATTCCACTCTTATGTCCGCTAAACTACTTTAAATTTTACCTACATCCTGATATTACACTTCAAATATTATTTGTGGAGCGATGGCAACAACGACGAATGCATACGAGGATGCATGCAGGGAGATAGCAGATGTCCTAGCGGAAAGAGGATTAAGCGAAGCAGAGAGCATAAATAGGGTAAAAAAGGAGATAAGCAGGAAATACGGGTTGTGTAGCATTCCGCGAAATTCTGATGTGCTGAAATTAACCCGGAACGAATTAAAAGAACGATTAAAGAGGAAGCGAATGCGAACGGCTTCTGGCGTTGCTCCCGTTGCGGTGATGACTTCTCCTTATCCCTGTCCACATGGAAGGTGCGTAATGTGTCCAGGAGGACCATTCTCGGATTTCGAGTCGCCGCAGAGTTATGTAGGGCGGGAGCCAGCAGCTTTTAGAGCTGCTCAACATGGTTTCGACCCTTATGGGCAGGTGAAAGCGCGACTCTATCAGCTCGAGGAGATAGGACATGATTTCGAAAAGGTTGAGTTGATCTTGATGGGCGGTACGCTTACTGCGAGACCCGTGGATTACCAGCGATGGTTTGTGAAACGGTGCCTTGATGCGATGAAGGAGTTCGGGGAAGAGAGAGGGCGAGAGATACGAAATACTGGCATTACGTTTGAGACGAGACCGGATTATGCGAGAGAAGGTGAGGTAGACCAGATGCTGGAGATGGGTGCCACTAAAGTCGAGTTGGGCGTGCAGCAGGTCTCTAACACGATTTTGGAGAATATAAGAAGAGGGCATTCGGTAGAAGATTCGATCGAGGCGAACAGAAGAGCACGAGATAGCGGATTAAAAGTAGGCTTTCATGTGATGCTTGGCTTGCCTGGCGCAACTCCCGATGATGATAAAGAGATGTTTGAAAACCTCTTTTACGATTTAAACTTCAAGCCTGATTATTTGAAGATATACCCCACGCTGGTGGTTAAAGGGACGCAGTTATATGAGCAGTGGAAAGGGGGAGACTATGAGCCGATTGGTGAGGAAGAAGCGATTGAAATAATCGCTCATGCGAAACGAATAATTCCGACGTGGGTGAGGATACAAAGAATACAGCGCGATATTCCTGTGCAGTTTATAGAAGCGGGGGTGAAGAAGAGCAACCTGCGGCAATTAGTGGCTGAGCGGCTGCACGAGCTGGGCTATAAATGCCGGTGTATCCGGTGCAGGGAGGCAGGTCTTTCTCGGTTGGGAGGGCGGGTTGCTGATGAACGTGATATAAAATTGTTATCCGGGGATTATGAAGCATGCAAGGGGACTGAATATTTCCTCTCTTATGAAGACGTTGAGAACGATATTTTAATCGCGCTTTTGAGGTTGAGATTTCCCTACCAGCCTCACCGGGAGGAGTTGAAGCATGCTGCTCTGGTTCGTGACCTGCATGTATATGGCGAATTAGTTGGCCTGGGCGAACGGAAGGAGCACAGTTGGCAGCATCGTGGCTACGGCGCGCGATTGTTGAGGAAAGCAGAGGAGATCGCAGGTGATGAGGGCTACCGGAGGATAGTAGTGATGAGCGGGATAGGTGTGCGAGAGTATTATGAACGGTTTGGTTACACACGCGAAGGGCCGTTTATGGTGAAAAATATCTAAATTAGTATGGTTTATTTATGGTGGGAGCTAAAAGCCTTCCTTAGTCTATTTTTTGAGATTTTATTATTTTTTATTTTTTGAGGTTCTTTGATTAATAGAGTTGAGAGCGTTTTTTTGTAATGGTAAAATTTTTTGAAGAGAAGGAAAAACTTTAAATAGAAGAAGAACCATTAAGTGGTCACTAAAATTGAATGCGTTCTGAAGAGATTAAAGAGATCCTATAGTATGATTTTGTGATTTTGAATTGTGATGCAACTTTTATTATTCGCCATTAATTGCGGAGGTCATTGTCTCTAGATATGGGGATAACCTTAGAAGATTGTATTGAGCCTTATCGCGTCTCGCACATAGTTCTCCGCGCATGACCGGCAAAGTAACGATCTAATGCCGGCGCTCACCTTCTGAAATTCAATCTTTTTTTGGTTGCAAAGATCACACCCCCTGAGAATCCCTGCTTCCTTCTCTTCTTCGCTCAATTCGGTAATTACACCATACTTCCATTCGAATGGGAACGCTATATCTTGCGCCAGGTGCGTTTTTT
>JASEFB010000078.1 GCA_030019325.1 archaeon
ACATTCGGAGCCCGTGTGCTAGCAATTATCGCATAAATTTCTCGGAATGACTATAATGTTAGTTGAAAGCTTCTATTTTCCGTTTGTGCACTCACCGGCATTATCCCTGCGAATATCGCAATGATTACCGCCGTCCATACCACAGCCAGAGATATCGCCATCGTCTTCCCTTTCATTCCTTTCTTTTGCCTTGCCTCTCTTCTTTTTCTATACTTCTTCAAGGGGGTATATAAAACTTTCGGCTCCGCCCACGTTCCCGCGTGTGGGGCTCTGCCCCACGACCCTGCAAGCCCTGTAAGGGCTTATCTTTAATATAGAATCTTGCTTTTGTCATCTTGATTTTTCAGTCCTCGTTTTTTCTTCATCCAGCAAACTTTCCTAAAGTTTGTATAAAGAAAAAGTGTTAATATAAAACTTTCTACTTTTTTTATATATCCCCTTCTTATGCTATGCTATGATAGCTTTACTCCTCCATCACCTCCTTCTCTTTTGTCAGTGATAAGAGGAGATTGATTTATGTCGCATTTATTTTTTCCTTTTATCTCCTTTTTTTCTTTGGTAACGCTTTCTTTTCTAAAGAAAGGTTTGTCAACGCTTTTTCTAAAAGGGTTGTTTATATAGCGCCCCTTTTTAGCGCTCCCATCCGCAAAGCCTTTTCCGTCAACGCTTTTGCGAGCGTTAGCGAGGAAAAGGGTTGTATAGATGAGTATAACCCGTTTATTTTTCCCGTTCTATAAAGCTTTCTCTTCATTTTTAAATCATATTTATCCCATTCTTTTTCTTATAGTGAATTAAATCGGCAGCCACTTGCCAAAACCAAATTTAAAAATAACAGGATTTGGAAAAAAGGAACCAATCGCATGGTCTTGAATGAAAATTATTATTCTCGCATGTATTTCCATGGCATGGAAAGGTGATTATATTCTATAAGATTTTCTAATTTCCAGTAGTCCTGAACAGCACCAACTTTCGAGGCTTTTTCATCACCTGGACCTCCAAGGGTAATTAGTTTTATGCTTTCGACAAAGAAAGAGGAATAAATAGCCCTTTCGGATTTGATGGGTTGGTTTTTTGGGATAAAAGTGGAAAAAATTCGAGCCTTTTTGAAGTGCTGCCCGGGATTTCAGCTTAAATTTACAGGTAAATCATGCGGGGGGCAGGATTCGAACCCGCGAACCCCTACAGGAACAGATCTTGAGTCTGCCACCTTTGTCCACTCGGTAACCCCCGCTTGCTTATTATATTATACTATGATCGTAGCGGCAGAAGCTATCTTTGAAAACCGCTCCACCGCTTCCCTCGCCACCGGTCCTCTTATCTCCGAGCCCTTTGGCATCCCCTTATCATCCACGATAACCGCAGCATTATCCTCAAACTTCACCCGTATCCCAGACGGGCGTCTGAATTCCTTACGCTGCCTCACTATCACTGCTTTCACCATCTGCTTCTTTATCTCCGGTCTCCCCTTTTTCACCACTACAATGACCACATCGCCAATCCCAGCCTTTGGATACCTGTTCTTTACACCGCGGTATCCTTTCACTGCAATTATCTGTAATACCTTCGCACCGGTATTATCCGCGCATTCTAAGCGAGCACCGGTTGGTAACGCCTTTGTTATCTTCGCCTTTACTCCCTTCATCTTCCTATCCTCATACTTTTCACTTTTTTAAAAAAAAATCCAAGACGCAATCTCTTCTCCCCATCACTTTTTTTCCACTACTACAAAGCTTTTAGTCTTGCTGAGCGGTCTGCATTCCGCTATCTTCACCACATCCCCCACTTTGGCATCTATACAGGGCGGGTTGTGTGCGTGTATCTTCGATCTCCTCTTCTCAAACCGTTCATATTTCCTAATCTTCCTTAGATAAGACCTTAGAACAACAACCGTCTTCGGTGCTTTATCGCTCACCACGACACCTTCCAAAATTTCCCCCCGTACTGGCAACTTCCCATGAAACGGGCAATTGACATCTTCACATTCCTTCTCAGGCTTCCTGACATCTATCCCTATATCTTTCATTTTTTTATCCTATCCTCTGGTCTTGAAACGAGCCGGTCACCCTTTACTCTCACCTGTACTCCTCCGTTCAACTTAAAAATAAATACATTTCCAGCTTTTGGTATCTTTTTCTCATTTTTCTGCTCGTTCTCTATAACAAGCATATTCCTCGTCTCATCAATAACCGTCCCCCCAAACCCCCGAAGAGTACTATTACTGCTCTCCTCCACGTTGATTCTCAATCCTATCAGCTCATGCTGCAATAAATTATGCGGATTTATTTTCATTGTATTTACCTCTAAAAAATCCCAAGTTCCAATACATACCAATACTACCAAACAAATCCCAAACTCCAATACTACCAATTTCGCGCTCTATTTTTGCTTTATTTTTCCTTTTTTGGATTTGGTAATTGGGATTTACTTTGGATTTGGTAGTATTTATCATTGGGATTTCTCGCATTCCCTTCATTCTTCACCCTCTAACGTGTAGCCCATCTCCCGAAGCGTCTTCTTCACTACCTCTTTTTGATTGCCCTGTAATTCAATGCATCCCCCTTTCACCGTGCCGCCACACGCGAATCTCGACTTCAACGACTTTGAAAGCGCTTTCAAATCGACTTCCTTCTCATTTATCCCTTCTATCACGGTGATGATCTTCCCAAACTTCTTTTTTGACGTAGAAACCTTTACTAATTGCTGCTCTTTTGCTATCTCCTTGCAAATGCATAAATCAACCGGCAATCCACATTTATCACAGATTTGCATCTGCTACCTGCTCCTCTCTTCGCGCGCCACCTCTTCACCTCTCTGCTCTTCGCTTTGAACCGTTTTTATCCTCGCGATTGTCCTTCTTATCTCTCCTACTCTTCCTGGATTCTCAGGGGATCCACCCGTCGCTATTATCCCTCGCTCACGTAACAAATCTTTCATCAAACTCTCCAATTCCTCTCTCCTCTCTTTTTCACTCATCCTTCTTATATCTTCCATTCTAAATATGCTCATTCTTCGCTTTCCTTTTCTTCTTCTCCTTCATCTTTCTCATAAGCCCTTACAGGGCTTGCGGGGTCGTGGGGCGGAGCCCCACATACAACTTTTATGTGGAAAGCATCAGGTATCTTTACATCCGGCTTTACTAGCTTTACCTGCACACCGATGACTCCTGACTTTTTCCGCGCTATTGCATACCCCTTATCCACTATCTCCTCAGCTATAGAACCGCAGTGTTTTATATAGCCATCCACCATCTTCTCCATCCGACCACGGGGTCCTTTAAGCTTCCCGGACATAGTAATTTCGCAGCCAAGCGCCCCCATATCCATTATCCTTTGGAGGGTTGACCTCCCCGCCCTTCTGAAATGCCAGCCTCGCTCGATGAGCTTTGCAAGTCGATTTGCCATCAACTGTGCATTCAGTTCAGGCACCTCTATAGGTTGAACATCGATTTGAGGGTTATCCAGTTCTTGCCTCTTGGTTATCTCATCTGTTATCCTTTTTATTCTCTTACCGTCTTTCCCTATTATCATCCCCGGCTTTTCAACTTTCACCGTTATCTGCGTGCCCATAGGTGTTCTTTTTATATCCATCCCTCCGTAACCCGCTCTTTCTAACTCATTCCTGAAGTACTCGTTCATTCTTACTTTCTTTATCCCTTCCTCTACGAATATTCTCTCTACCACTTCCTTCTCCTACCCTCTCTCTTCTTTCAGTACGATCTCAACGGTGACCGTCTCGGTATCCTTAGGTGTAGCGCGACCAAAAGCACGGGGTATTATCCCTCGTATGGTACGACCTTTCTTCGTGGCTGCACGCCAGACTCGCAATGCCTCAGGATCAAGTCCTTTGTATTCAGCATTGCTCTTCGCACCTCGTATCAATTTTAATATCTCATCGGTTGCCTTCACTGGATATCGCCCCGCATACCACTTCTTGAGCCCCCTACGATGCGCTACTTTCTTTTTATAACGTTTGAATGGAACAGCATCCTTCATATCCAGTACATTTTCCAGATATGCCTCCGCATCCTCCACTTTTTTCCCCCTTACCGCCCTGCATACCTCGCGTGCGTGCTTAGGGGATATATGAAGTTCGGAACCCATTGCCTTTGCAGTCGTTTCAGGATCAATCTCGTTTTCCACGCAAAACTTTACCCTTCCCATGTTCCTCTCTCTTCACGTCACTTCAGTGGCACATATTTTGAAGACCTCGTAGCCCCTACACCCGCAGCCCCGTGCGCCACTCTCTTTCGTGTCAACGCAAGCTCACCTAAATAATGCCCTATCATCTCTGGCTTTATCTCTACGTATTCAAAACCCTTTCCATTGTGTATCCCTATCTTCTTCCCTACCATGCTCGGCAGAACGATAGCATCTCTCAGATGCGTTTTGATGTTTTCCTTACCCGAATTTATCTCCTCCAGCAGTTTCTCCTCTTCAGCTCGCAACGTCCGCTTTATTTTCCTTCGCTGCCTTGCACCCAGTAATTCGGCTAACTCTTCGAGCTTCATCTTCTTGAGCTTCGCCAGTGTATATCCACGGTACGTAAACTCCTCCTCCTTCTTTAAGGTTGTTTTAGCTTTAGCCTTCTTCTTTGCCATTCTCCTCTTTCACCTCATTTCTTTCCGGTTCTTCTTGCTGCTATGCTCCCCACCTTCCTTCCCGGTGGTGCACCTCTACCAGGCGTTTTTGACTTCCCTACATGCTGATGACTGCCTCCACCATGTGGATGGTCAACGGGATTCATTGCCACTCCTCTTACCGTCGGGTATTTGCCTGAATGCGTTTTCATCTTATGATATTTCTTTCCCGCCTTTACAAAAGGCTTTTCGGTACGGCCCCCCCCAGCAACAACACCAATAGTGGCAAAACAATCCGATGATAGCCATTTCCTCTTCCCACTGGGCAGCACAACAAGCGTTCTTTCAGTTTCACGCTCATGCGCTAACACCGTAGCACAATCACCCGAAGACCTTGCGAACTTACCGCCATCGCTTGGTCTTGCTTCTAAGTTGCAAATCAGAATTCCTTCAGGTATAGCGCCGAGAGGGAGTGTATTTCCGGTCTTTATCGCTGCTGATCCACCATACGACACTTCATCTCCTTCCCCCACTCCTTCAGGTATAACGATAAATCTCTCCTCGAATTTTTTCTCTCCTCCATTCCCTCTCTCAATCCTTATACGAGCAATCGGTGCACTCCGTGCGGGGTCGTGCTCTATTTTCACGATTTCCCCTGACACCGTTTCATTCTTATCCACCCTCACGTGTTCGAGATTCCCTTTATAACAATGTGAGGGTGCCCTGAACGTGGACGAGCCTCTTCCTCTCCGCTGCGCTATGATTCGTTTCCCCATGTTTACCTATACTTACTTATAATATTCCAAGTGAAGTCCCTATTTCCTTCGCCTTGCCTTCCTCCTCTAATTCTATTATTGCTTTCTTCTCACCTTTAAATGTTATCATCGTCCTCACGCTTTTCACCGGTGTCTCAAACACCCGCTCCACTTCTCGCTTTATCTCGCTCTTTGTCGCTCTTATATCAACAATAAGCTGGATTTTATTCTCCGAATCGATCACCTTTGTTGCTTTTTCGCTCGGGACTATATGCTTTAGTTTTTCTGCCATTGCTCATCACCAAACCCCTTTCTAAAGAAAGCGGTTTATCGGAAACATTTAAAAATCTCCCTTAACCTCCTCTCTTTTAATCAACGTTTTCTCTTTAGAGAAAAAGTTGAGAGACGATTCCGTCCAGATAGTCAACCTGCCTGGATGCGTTCCCGGTGCAAGCAATTCAGCATTGAGCTCCTCCACAGAGGATACATCCACACCCGGTAAATTTTTCGCCGCTTTCTTTAGTTTGTTATCCCCGCTTGTTCCTTCTTCACGTGAAATAACAATTAAAATACTTTTTTTGGACTTATATCGCCTGCCTCTCATCTTTCCTCGACCAGCCCTTATTTTCCTTTCCTTTGCACGGATTACATCCTCCCAGACACCCGCGGACATTAAAAATCCACCCACATCGGAGGTTTTTTCCACGTTTGCGAAGGAATCTTCAACTATTATTGGTAGTTCTACTTCCTCGCCGAACCTATGTCCCCTATTTCTTACGAGTTCGGGGTTTATAGTGGATGCGATAGCAGACCTTATCGCTTTCCTCCTTTCTTTTTTGTTTATCTTCTCCTTCAAGACCTTCCCAGTCTTTGGAGGATGCGCTCTTCTTCCACCGACCGTTTGTGGCGCTCTTGCTGCTCTTCTTCCACCCTTTATGCGTGGAACTCTGGATACTCCTCTTCCGACCCCCCAACTCTCTGCGGATGTTCTCCTTCCAGCTAAGGGGTCTGAACCTTTTGGCTGCAACCTGCTTGATTGCACTGCGAGCACTGCTCTCTTTATCAAATCAGGTCGGTATTCTTCCATAAATACCGGAGGAAGCGTTATTTCTTTTACAAAATTCCCTGACAAGTCTACCACTTTAGCTTTCCTTTTTATCTCTTTGACCATTTCTCTCCTTCTCTGTTTTCTCAGCTCCCTTGCTGTGATTTCTTGCTTATATAAACAATTTCAGGTATACCCATCCTGGGATGAACTCTTATCGCGTGAGAGATTCTTACAAGCCTCTTTTTCGGCCCGGGAACACTTCCTTTTAGTACAATATACTCGTTTCTCACGATGCCATACCTCAAGAAACCCCCATCTGGCGTTATCTCTTCCCCCTTATCCCCTATCTTCAATATTCTCTTATTATACTCTGTCCGCTGTTGATATCCGGTCTGCCCGAGCTGAGGGACTCGCCATCTGACTCTTCGAGGTTTCCAGCCGCCGATAGCACCAACATGGCGACCTCTTCCAGACCTCGCCGCCTTTGCAATTTGAGTCATTACTCCCCACCTCTTCACAGGTCCCTGCGTGCCCTTGCCCGTTGTCACCGCGGTTACATCCACAAAATCGCCCTCCTTAACTACATCCTTCACCCTTAACTCTTTACCAAACACTTCTTTTGCATATTCGAGGTCTTTCTCTACATCACCGCTCATCTTTATCTCCATCAGTTCGTGTTTCTTCTTTGGCACCCCGCTTACGACCTCTGGTAAGGTAGAAGCTATGAGATGCAGGCTTAACGCGAGTTCAGTGCCATTTCTCTTGATGATCTCTTCTATCGCACCCAGGTCTCCTCCGTTCCCAGCTCTTACCCATGCTTCCGTTACCGCTTGCTTACCGTAGTACGTATTGTTATAAAGACGGACACCCTCTACCCGCATAGGCGGAGTCTCTATTATTGTTGCAGGAACAGCTATTTCCGTTCCTATCGTCAGGCTGTGAGGGCGGTCATCTGTCAGAATAACGTGTGTCATTCCGGCTTTATATCCTGCAAAGCCCTGTATTTTCCTTCCAACAGCTAGTTCTTCTCGTTTTATCCTACAAATCTCACTTCGTGCTCGCTTCCGCGGAGAAAAGGCAAGTGACCCCCTCCTCGGTCGGTGTCTTTTGGCCATTTTATCTTATTTTTGTATGTGGTCAGTTACGTTACATTAGAAAGATAATATAAGTATATAAATCCGTTTACATCTCAGAATGCTCGCCTAACACACTCTTCCGTCTTGCCCAAGCTCACTTCTGCTCCACCACAGAGGAGAGGCACATATCTCAGCATTTTGCCTGAATTTGTTAGCACCGAGTTGTATTTCTCAAAAGCTGGTGAAACCACGAAACAGGTATCACAAATCACCTTCACACCGTACTCTTCTATCTTTTTTACCACCCCATGCATGCGTTGCTTTATTGCTCGTGCGGTGAATATGAAGAAATCTCTCCTTACTTTTCTCCCTTTACCTTCTGCCTTCAAGAGCTCGCATACACGGTAGAGCTCAAGCGCCGAACAGTGCGGACATCCTATCGCGATTACGTCGACTTCTTCCCTCCTCTCATAAAGTTTTTTTAGATCGCCTTTTTCTATCTCTACTTTTTCACCGGGTAATCCCCTTGCATCAGCTTCAGGAGTTATTCCCTTTATATGATACCTTCCTACGGAGCCGGTAGCACCTATCGCGGCGGATAAATGCTTCAGTTCGTCTTTGCTCGGAAAAGAAGAGGTGGGAAGTTCTATCAGTGGTATTTTGCTCCCTACAAGGTTACCTATCAGGAATCCAAGAGCGCTATAGTCCGCATCTGCAGGGTTACACTTCACACACACCCGTATCTCCGGTTCCCTATTTTCAGCCTGATGAAGCCCGTAAAAAGGTGTCTTTCCGATAAGCGCCGCGGCAAGAGCAGAAGGTGCTCCTTCCATATTCGTTCTCGCACCCAAGACGGAATTAGCATATAAAACGGCAGAGGATTCCGCCCATGCGATATGCTCACCTTTTTTTGGTTCATGATTAATGAGATAAGGAACGCAAGTGCACGCCAACGAGACGCCCAATTTCTCATACGCGGTGAGTATCTCCTTTTGCTTCAGTACGAACTTTTCTGGAATATCCATAGCGTTCCATCTCTCTCGATCCATACCGGTTGGGTTTAACGTGCTTTTGACTCTTACCCTGCCTTCTAGACCGCTTATAAACTCAAAAGCGTCTCCGATAGTCTTATACGATGCGCCCGAGAGATGCGTACTTGTTACTGGTATTAACCGTGAAGCATCATTTATATCTCCAATTGCCACAAGTATCTCCATAGCCTTTTTCCTCGTCCAACCTTCC
>JASEFB010000007.1 GCA_030019325.1 archaeon
CTATACTATCTATCCATCGTCATGAACTTGGCACACTTATTCTGTGACGCCCCCTAAGTGATTGATAATAGTTTCCAAGGAAGGGCTATGAATCTCTTTATAAAGCATTGGAATAACTACCGCAACTGGTCGCTCGATAACTATATCCTCAAGTAACTTCTTCAATCTCTCCTCTTCAATACAAAAATCGTGTATCGTGGCGATTTTATTTTGAATAAAATCCATAGAACTCACCTATCCCCCTCTCTTATAGTTCTCATCATATGTTACAATTAAGGTTTTATAAAGTTTATAGAAATTTTATCACACTGCAGAACAGGAAGCTGCGGCACGAGCCTCAAAAGAGAAGCTGCAACGATCCGGGAAATACAAAAGAGCTATCATAACGGAAATAAGGCCCGCATCACAATTCTGGCGAGCGGAGGAGTATCATCAGCGGTATTTCGAGAAGCAGGGACTAACCTACTGCAATGTTGAAAAATAATAAGAAAGGAAAGGTTTTGTAGGTAATGAAAGCGGCAAGATAGGAGGGATGAATGTGAAGCTCACGCAGGTAACCGTGCTCTTGGTTCTCCTCGCAGCAATTTTCATCCTGGGCTGCATAACGCCCGAACCAGAACCAGGGATTACCGAAGCGGAAAGCAAGGAGATAGCACGAGTGTTTGTGGAGAACTCGCCCACCTACCAGTTTGACGGCTTTGATTTGGAATATGATCAGACGGTTGTCTTGCGCTGTCCATACTGCTGGATGTTTGTTTTTGACTTCAAATCTCGGCACGCTGGTTACGGCAATCGGACAGGCCAGGTGCTAGCTCAGGTGATCACGCCTCACACTGCGGTGGTTACAGTAATAAACGGTACTATAACAAGTGCGATACTTGATGACCGGTGGGACATGCTCACGCAAACACCTGTGTCGGAATTTGACAGCCCTGGAGAAGCTCAGGCGGTGGAGATTGCAAAGACCTATGTCATGAACACGGACGATTACAAGAATTACAACGGCAGGAATCTGAGCGTCACGAACGTTATCCAGGCACGATGCCCGGACTGCTGGCAAATCGAGCTGGAATTTTACCTGACCTCAGAGAAAGATCCTGAACGAACGGACAGGGCGACAGTTAAGATAACGCTCGATAACCGGGAGGTCGTTGACGTGCTCTACGCGCAGGGTGGTGTGCCTTCTGAACAGTTAACTTTTGAAGAAGCGATGGTAATAGCGCAAAACAGTACATGTGCACAAGAAGGAACGTTAACTGGTAACACGTGTAACCTGAATGAAACCGGTATTACAGAAACGGGAGAGAGCATGAATTTGTCTGAGACCCCCTGAAACTTGTATCTACAACTATTTATAGTACGTGCTGCTTTGTAAGTTTGAGTGATGGGAATGAGATCTGAGGTATTAAAGAGAAATATCGAGACCTTACCGCATCGGGCGTTATTAATGTCTGCGGGCCTTAAAGCGGAAGATTTTGATTTAGATAAGCCATTCATAGGAGTTGCAAATAGTTATAACAATATTGTTCCCGGGCATATCCATTTGAACGAACTAACCCGAGAAGTAAAAAGGGGAATTCTAGATGCAGGCGGCGTTCCCTTAGAATGGGGTGTCCCCGCGGTTTGCGATGGTATTGCAATGTTTGTAGAGATGAGGCTCAGCCTACCCAGCAGAGAGCATATTGCGGATAACATAGAAATCATGACCTTATCGCACTCGTTAGACGGGTGGGTTGGTATCACCAACTGTGATAAAATTACCCCCGGCATGTTAATGGCTGCGGGGCGTCTTAATTTACCCGCAATTATGCTTACCGGCGGACCAATGAAGGCAAATGTCATAGAAGGAAAGAAACATCACCCGATTGAAGGATTTGGTCTTGTGGGTCAGGTTAAAGGTGGTAAGATGACCGCGGAGGAAGCTGAACAATTTCTGCCCTCCATGGTCTGCGGGGCAGGTTCCTGTGTAGGTCTTTATACCGCAAATACCATGGCGACGGTTACTGAGGTATTAGGCATGTCACTCACACGCTGTGCGACTACCTTAGCGATCGATCCGTTAAAGAGAAAGCAAGCGTATGAAACTGGTAAACGAATTGTGGCATTAGTGAAAGAGGATCGCAAGCCACGCGACATCATGACCGAGCATGCGTTTGAGAACGCTATTCGAGTGGATATGGCAATGGGCGGCTCAACCAATACGGTGTTACACATACCCGCGATAGCCAGAGAGGCGGGTGTTGATATCGATATCGATATGTTTGATTCGATTTCGAGAGAAACGCCGAATTTATGTAAGATTATTCCCGCAGGACCGCATGAGATGGCGGATATTGACCGTGCGGGTGGCATCCCTGCGGTTCTCAACCGATTAAAAGATTGGATAAAAGATTCTCCAACGGTGAATGGAAAATCGATAAAGGTGATAGCAACAGAAGGAAAGGTCTTGGATGACGAGGTTATTCGAACGCTGGATAACGCATACTTCCCGGAAGGGGGGATAGCGGTATTAAAAGGGAACATCGCACACAGCTCGGTCATAAAGCAAACTGCGGTTGATGAAGACATGATGGTTCATTCAGGCCCTGCTAAGGTTTTTTATACCGAAAAGGAGTTACTCGATGCGATTGAAGCGCGTGGGATTGCGGAGGGCGATGTGGTAGTCTTGTCATTCCAGGGGCCTGCGGGAGCACCGGGCATGCCCGAAATGCTCACGCCAACCGATGCGATAATGGGAGCGGGGTATAAACGGGTAGCCTTAATTACTGATGGTCGATTCTCAGGTGGCACGTCAGGACCATGCATTGGTCATGTTGAGATGGAAGCGTATAATGGCGGAGCAGTCGGTGCCATACAGGATGGCGATATTATTGAGATCGATATTCCAAAGAGAACGCTCAATGTGAAATTGAGCGATGTAGAGATTAAAGAACGACTAAAGAAGGTTAAAGCACCAGACCGAAAACTGACGCCGCTCTTAGAATCGTACCGAGAGAAGTTCACCGGCATCAATTGTTATGGGAAAAAAATTGAATAACGTCGGAAATATTTTTTCAATTAATGCAAAGGTTTATCTATTATACCCTATCACTATGAAATGGGGAGAGTTGTGAAATAGCTCGACAATCCCATTTTTTCAACTTCTCCCCTTTTCTTCCATCTTCGTCTCGATTTTGATTTTTATAATTTGACGTGATATACCATCAGTTGAGGTGATTCTATGAAATTATAGCCAACCATAGCGACCCAAACCCTCTATAAGCTTCCCTGATGTAATATATCCCCCCATGCTGTTCACCAGTGAAGGTTATCCTGATCCGATCACGATAATAATTGCTGGACCATCCATACATTCATACTTTCTTCTTTTTCTTCCTCTTCTTTTCCTTTGGTGGCAACGAAGATACGTAGCGTATTGATTTTGTTAACAACTCTTTGAAGATTTCTGGATTGGTATAGATATTAGGAGGAATGACTACGTATTCTTTCATAATTCTACCTGGCATTGGTTCAAAAGGTTTGATCCCCTCATATTTCGTTAGCGCATTTTCTTTATCATCTGCGGCCAATCGTAGAAATAGGTCTTCCTGATGGACTCCTATAAACATATTGTTGTTAATGAAGTATACAGGGTATCCAAACATTTTTCTTGATTGACACTCAACATCCTTTAAATTCTCTGAGAGAAAATTAACTAATTCCTCAGTTGCAATCGCTATCATAAACACTCCTACCGCTAGTAGCGCATGCTCCCAATTGCTCTTTGTGCTATCCCTATCTTCACTATATCAGATGAGTGGATTTATTTCCTCAGGAGTAAACCAACCAGGAGTGGAGCGATGAACACGGTTACCAATACGAAAATCCATAATCTCCCTTTGAGTATATTGTAATTAGCAAGTAATGTGTCCCAGGATTCACCCCTCCCATAGTGAAAGAAGATAAATTCGAATAAAACGGTTAATATCACCCAGAAGGTCCCAATCAAAAGTAAATCGGTCGTCGTGTATGCAATATTCACGTTACTGAGAAAGAGAAAAATTATCATAATCACAAATTAAAAAAGAAGGCACAAGGAGAATGACAACCGAGTTTGAAAGGATAATAGTACCAGTAGATGGATCCGAAGTAGCGAAAAAAGCTCGTCGAAGGGCACCCGGTTGAGGAGATTATAAAAGAAGCAAAAGAGGATGATCTGATTGTAATGGGGAGTAAAGGAAGGACAGGACTTGATAGATTACTCATGGGCAGTGTTGCTGAAAGCGTTACACGTCATGCTTCATGCCCTGTAATGATTGTGAAGTAGATCAAATAACCCACTTGATGTAAAAAATCTACTGAGATGAGGTGCTCTTTTCGAACACTCAGAGAAATCGCCTTTGAAAACCCTTCTTCTCACTGATTCTTTCAGAGCCGCTTCGGGATTTTCGGGTTTATTGTAGCGAATAGCTTAAATTAAAATGATCAAAAGGAAAATCCCCGAGTTTGAGATTAAATTTGAGGAGTTTTTGAAATGAAGTGGAAATGGATGGAGTCAAAGCTTCTTTTTAAGCTCTGAAATCAGATCCTCTATTTTCCCGTTCACCCAGTATTTCCTTATCGCTTTTCCCCTTGACTTCGGGTGTTCCGATATTTCGTATTTACTGCTCACGAAACCATATTCCTCTAAGGTAAGCAGATGGTAAGAGACGAGACGTCTTTCTTCTCCCATCGCTTTGGCTATTTCATTTATGTGCATTGGCTTTTCAGCAAGCAACTCCGCTATCCTAAACCTTATCGGATGCAAGAGCACGTGAGCATCCCTTACTAAACTATCTTTGTTCTCCATGCCACTTTTTCTCTTAAAGCTCGTGGTATTTAAGGATTATTCAAATATTTTCCCCATACAGGATTTTGATATTCACAAAGAAATTCGTTGAATGATAAAATCAGCTCTAAGAAGAAATAAGGAAAAGGGGCTCTTTAAACCCTTCCTTCATAGCCGCTTCGAGTTTTTCGGTTCTTTGCCGAACAAAAATTCCTGCTTTTGCTTTTCCTGCTGTGGGGTATTTCGAATGGGAAATACCCGGCTCTTCGTACTTCTCGAAAGATAATTTGATAGGCTAAATATTTTTTAAATCTTCCAAAAATTATTTGAGTTTATGCTTAATTATAGAATACACTATGAATATTGAAAGCGTTGACTTTAATCTTATAGCCCAGAACCTTAAAGGGTTCTTTTTTAACCAATTTTGGCCGGCCGTAATGAAACTCGATCCGGTTTCGATTGCCCTGCTGGGCACAGCGCTAATCATACCAGTAGTTCTGCTGTTTTTGGTTGTAAAAATCTGCGCCTGGATTCTTTCGCTTGTAAAGAGGTTCATATTGTTCCTCATCGTCGTTATATCCCTTGGAGGGTTTTTACTCCAGTTCCAGGAAGACTTGCTTGCTGAGCCACCCAACTACCCCCTGATTGCCGTCGGCGTGTTTGGCGCAATCTTTGCAGTGATTGCCCTGGGAATTTCCATTCTTTCGCTCAAGAAACACTGGGCTGAAACACGGGCTCTAAAGGCAAAGGACGTTAAAGAGGTTATAAAGAAGGCAGTAGCGGAGGAGCTGAAAGAGGAGCTTGAGAAGAAAGCAATGGTCGAAGCCGCAATAGGAATCACGCCAACACAGATTCAGCAGCCGCAATTGTTTACAAAGCAGGCGCTTGACCCCAGAAACATTCGCAAAAGCTTTCATGACAGGTCATTGCTGGCGGTTCTGAGCTATATCATTGTTGCTGAGTTCGGCGTATTCAGCTCGGTTACAGTTGCTGCCCCTAACAGCACGGTCGGCTTAGGGTTGTTTGTAGCATTCATGTTGGCAGCATTCATATTCATAAAGACCACCTACCACAGCTATGCTGTCGGGATAAGGCATTTAGTGATAGGTGGAATTTTTGGTATAGTTCTCTCTATAGGCCTAGGCCACGTATGGGTAGGAACGCCGCTGGAAATGCTTCTCTCACTCGGATACTTCGCAACCAACAGCTTGGTTGCGTTCATAACAGGCTTAGCGGTAAGCCTGTTCATGGGCAGCAAGGGATAGACAAAATACTGAATAAACTTTTGCCATGCACAACTCGACGCTCATCATCGAAAACGACAAAAGCCCCAATGAATGCGCTATTTTCAAATGCGTTAAATGATTAATTTTTAACTACTTAAAACTTCACGTTAGTCGAAAGTAATTTTACGTTTTGTAATACCCTGCTTCTTTCAAGATCTTTACCACATCCTCATTCTCGAGGTCGTACCACTTTTTATACGCATCAGCAACCGCAAATGTTCTTCCCTCCCGGATATTCAAACAAACAATCTTGTCAACTTCGGTGCTCATCATTTGGATAGCACTCATCGATGCGGTTGGAACAGCAATGATGATCTCGGTTGGCTCCTTCTTCTTCAACGAGAGGATTGCTACAAGCATCGTAAATCCAGATGCAATGCCGTCGTCCACCACGATTGCTGTTTTCCCCGAGAGATCAGGGAACGGCTTTTGGCCGCGAAACAGCCTCACTCTCTTCTCAATCTCTTCTTTCTCCTCCGCTATACAACGGTCAATCTCGTTCTGCGTTAGCCCGAGGAGCGCTAACAGAGGTTCATTAAACCGGATCGTTCCATCCCACGAGACCGCACCGAACCCCGCTTCTCTATTCCACGGTATATGAATCTTTCTCACGACTAAAACGTCAAAAGGAACCTGTAACCGCTTTGAGAGCACAGCAGCAACCGGAACACCACCGGCGGGTATAGCGAATAGGACACTATCCTTTCCCGTATATTCCGCCAGCTTTTCAGCCAACAGCGTACCGGCATGATCACGATCTTCGAATACAAATGTTCGGTTTCTCAGTCGCGGGTCTTCAATAAGTTCTCCTCACTTCATCCATTTTGTGGGATATGATCAAAATTTAAGACATCGGTAATTAAAACATTACAGATTTAGCATAGCAGTTTTTGATATTAATTCTTCTTATTTTTCGCTCGATGCCCGCAGGTGTGTAGTTTGTTGTACTTTCTTTGTAGTACACTTTAGCTTTTGAAGAAGGGGGTCGGAAGATACCCATTCATTGTTTTCGTTAATTAAAAAAGCCTGATAAACCGAAAAGCTTATATATACCCTCCTATTACCGTAGCATAGTGATAAAAATGGCTGAACTACCAATAGCACCTGTAATCAGGTTAGTTAGAAATGCAGGGGCGGAGAGAGTAAGCGATGATGCAGGTCAGGAATTGACGAGGCTGTTAGAGGAATATGCCAATAAAATAGCGAAAAAGGCGGTAAGCCTCGCTAAGCATGCCGGAAGAAAGACAGTGAAAGCGGAAGACATCATGGAAGCAGTAGAATAAAACAGGTTAGATAAAGGGGAATAGAGCTTATACAAACTTTCCCTCTTTTATTTTTTGGTCTTATCTTAATAACTGAGCAGGAATAGTAGTTGGATTCACTTTTGAGTATCATATAGGGCTAGGTTATATAATCGATAAAAGTAATTAGTAGAAGTATGGGCGAAGAGGAGTTGAAAGAGCTGATTAAGAAGTTTGAGGACGTAGAGAAAGCGTTTCAAGAACTGCTCAAACCCTTTGAGGACGCGAAGCGAGTGTTTGAAGAGGAGGTTAAACCGATTGGCGAAGAGGAGAAAGTACTTAAAGAATGGGTTAAACCACCTGAGGAGACGGAGAGGGTCTTCCGAGAGCTACTTAAACCATCGAGAGAGGCAGAGAAACTGCTTGAAGAATGGCTTAAACCGATTGAAGAAGGGCGAGAGTTGATGAGGGATGCGTTTGATAAGCTAAGAGAAGGCGAGGAATTGATCCGAGCGGCACTTAAAAAGATTAAAGAGGCGGAAAAACGGGAAAGATAGTAAGGCTAAGGTGAGGACCAAAGTGCTGAACGTAAAGCCACTGGCGTTTGATAGCTTTGGTGTAAGGTCTATGGCAACGTTCGTGGAGACCGATGACCTCGCAGTGCTCATAGATCCTGGCGTATCGTTAGCCCCGAGTAGATACAGTTTACCGCCACATCCCATAGAGGAGCAGAGGATGAGCGAGCGATGGGCTGATATAAAGGAGCATGCAGCTCGAAGTGATGTCCTCATCGTTACGCATTACCATTACGACCATCATGATCCCGACGAGCCCGAGCTATATGAGGGCAAGATCGTTTACGTAAAGCATCCGAAGGAGAAGATAAACAGGAGTCAAGCTGGACGAGCCGCTTATTTCCTGGATAAACTCGCGGGAATACCAGCGTCTGTGGAGATCGCAGACGGAAAGGAATTCAAGCACGGGTCCACACTCATAAAATTCTCACCATCGGTTTATCACGGCACCAATCCAAAGCTGGGCTACGTCGTCGAGGTAAGCATTGCATGCGGCGGTGAGAAAGTGGTGTTTACAAGCGATGTAGAAGGTCCTTCGGTCGCTGAACAGGCGGAATTCATTATCCAAGAAAATCCTGACCTCGTAATAGTGGATGGGCCGATGACGTATATGCTTGGCTTCAGGTATTCGATGAAGAGTTTAGCCCTGTCTATAGAGAATATGAACCGGATAATAAAGGAGACCTCGGTTAACAGCATTATAGTCGAGCACCATTTCATGCGTGACCTGAAATATAAGGAGCGGATAGCAGAAGTGTATGACTGTGCCGCGGAGCGAGATGTAAAGGTGATAACTGCTGCCGAATACCTTGGACGCAGTATCGAGATGCTGGAGGCGAGAAGAAGAGAGCTCTATCAATAAGGGGCCAAGCCCTCCTTATCAACCCAGTAAGGGGCCGAGCCCCCCTTACCAACCCTCCTAACCAAACATTGTAAGGATTTTCACAATAAGGGGGCAGACCCTTTAAACAACCCTTCCAACCAAATCAAAAAAATTTTATTATCGATACTCGACGAATATTGTTTATGCAGTATATTTCGCTCTTACAAATAGCTCCTACGTTAGCAGAGTTTTTCGGCATCACTCTGATCACTCGAGCCAGCCCAGTCGAGCGGATACTCGAATTCGCATATTCGCGCAATCCTGTCCCTCCTGTTGTGGTATTGGTGGTAGTAGACAGCCTCGATTCTCAGTTTTATTCCACGTGCGTAACCGAATTAGAGGCTCTTCATAAGTTCGTTGAACAAGATGGGCTCTTGTTTGAGTGCGAGACGGTAAGCAGTCATACAACACCCGCGATTGCTTCTATTCTCACCGGGTTACTGCCTGAATCGCACCGGATTATCACGAGTGAAGATGTGGGCAAATCGAAAATAAACTCCATTTTGGAGATGCTTGCTGATAAAGGCACTCCAACAGCCGCGGTAATGGAGACGATGGGTACAAAACCTCTTTTAGGAAGAATAAGCTATGTATTCGCAGTTGATGACCGAGAGGACATAATTGAATATGACGAGTTGATAAAAACACATACCATTTCCGTATTGCAAAAGCCTGAGGTGAGATTAGTGTTTGCTCATCTTCGTGCAATCGACCGGTTTTCACATAGAGGCTGGGATTTACGTGTGGCTGCGAAGGTGACCAACGAAAATATGAGAGCAATCGCAGAGGCGGTGAGCGAACGGAACGGCATGCTGCTTATTTGTGGTGACCATGAAATGCATTTGAAGAATAGGAGGCAAGTGAAAGCACCTGCAACCGTGCCGTTGATTGTTTGTTGCCCTTAGGATAAACAGATGAGCAAGGAACACCAGTTTGAGAAGTTAAGGAACAGGATAAAGATGAACAGAATAGGGGAAGCCTGTATGGTTAAAGCAAATGATGTGAAAGGGATATGCCCACCAAACTACGAGAAGACAGACTCAAGACCTTTGATAAGTCCAAGGATAATGGATGTCAAGTGTGGGGCTCCGCCCCACGACCCCGCAAGCCCTGTAAGGGCTTACTTCGTTATGGTCTATAATGAGGTGGAAGAAGGGGGAGGGGTAACAATGCATGAACATGAAGCAGAGCATGGGTATTTTATCATAGCGGGAAAAATGCTTCTCCGTATAGGAAAAGAAGAGAACGAATTGGGAGCCGGAACAGCTCTCTATATCCCTTCAGGCGTTCCCCACAGTTTTAAAGCGGTAGGGAGAGATAAACTTCGATTGATTATGATTTATTCGCCTCCTTATAAGAACAAAGGGGTACCTAAATGACACTGAATTCATTCTAAGAAAAAGATATACTTAAAATGCACAACCGAAATCAAAATACAAAAGTCGTAAAAATCGGCGTCGTTCTCACTGATCCTGAGGACTGGACGGCACGTGCATTTATAAACAACATCGACAAAAGAGGAGCCAAGCCCGTGCCACTTAACCTCTCTGCATTAAGCGCTTCTCTCTCCACCGCTGATTTCTCTATCTTCAACGCCGATTTCAAAGGCTTGGAACTCGACGCGATCCTTGTCAGAGACGTTGGCATCAGCTTCTCGCTGGAAACCATTTCCTTTAAGTTCGACCTGCTTCGACAATTTGAAACCCTTAGTATCCCGGTGATGAACACTCCAGCAGCAATCCAGAACGCAGCAAACAAATTCTTTTCATTCTACCTCTTCAAACGCGCGCACCTCCCTATTCCACGCACGATGATTACATCTGAGTTAGATGTTGCAGTACAAACAATCGAGAAATTTGGAAGTGCCGTGACAAAACCCATTTTTGGCAGTCAAGGTAACGGAATACTCAAACTTGAACGCGCTCAGCCCGATTTGAAGCTGAAACTCACCGAGTTACTGAACGAACGGGGTGTGCTGTATTTACAGGAGTTTGTGCCTAACCCTGGACGCGACATACGGGTTTTTGTGGTGGGTGAAGAAGCATTGGGTGCGATTTACCGTGTCTCACTCAGCGGCTCATTCGTGAGCAATTTGAGTCAGGGTGGAACACCGGTTAAGTGTGAGCTCACCGAAGAGATGGAAGAGCTTGCGATACGTGCTACAAAAGCAGTAAACGCTGATTTCGCCGGCGTTGACTTGATCGAAGGCGAAGAAGGATTATTTGTGCTCGAGGTTAACGGAACACCGTCTGGGAAGGGGATAAACCGCGCGTGCGGTATTGATGTGACCAAAAGGATTGTTGGTCTTCTGTTTGAGCGGGTTGGTGCGGCGAGGCTTTAGAGACAGGGAAATAAGAAGAAAAAGCCTCTATCATATCCTTTCTCTAGCCAAATATTTTGAGTGTTTTAATATTATTGTATTCCGTGGCGGAGGCAAGCCGTTAGAGCTGGGGGTATTAGCGTATTCGCAAATTTTTTATCAATTGTGAAGGCATCTGAAGAACCTGTAACTCTTTACCCTGAGGCTAATGCATACGTCAATTCTTTTTCTCCCGACAAGAACTACGGAAAATATTATGATTTACAGGTGGAAGGAAATAAATATAACAAAACTATATTCATCAAGTTCAATCTTATGCAAATCCCTGCAGACGCCAGTATCGTCTCTGCACAACTGATGTTATACGGATATTCCTCTAATAGTGGTATTGTTAGTGTCTATTATGTTTCCGATGATTCTTGGACAGAGAACGGAATAACGTACAATAATAGACCTTCGAGTTCTATCTACCTTACGGACAAAGAGAATGTTTCATCAAAATCGTGGTGCTCATGGAACATAAAAGAAGATGTCATCACGGCTTTAAGTGATAACAAGTTGCTGACAGAGGTAATGAGGTATGAAAATGCAGAGGATCATGAAGGTGCAAGGTTTTTCCCAAGAGATTGTTATAATGAAGATCTCAGGCCGAAGCTGGTGATTACCTATACCCTCCCTGCTTCACATATCATAACTCCGTCTGCCCCACTTACGCCTACCACACCACCAACAGAAACAAAGGAAGAAGTCTCGTGGTGGTCAATAATCCAAACGGTTGCAGTAATAGTGGGAGTAATTTTGACATATTTTATATATAGGCTGACCAAACAGAGCAGAAGAAAAATCAGGTAGCGAAACATGGAAGAGCCAAAAACGTACGAAAATTTCCCCGCATGGATACCCATTGTAGCCAATCTCGTTACCCTATCGATCTACGCCATCGGAGCCTATATCCTGGCTGGTTTTGGAATCCTCTTCGCTATCCTCTACCTGCTCTATTGCCTCTGGATTGAAATTGGGATACTTCGAAGAAGCTGTGTGGACTGTTATTATTATGGTAAAGTGTGCGGGTTGGGTAAGGGCAAGCTCTGTTCGGTGTTCTTCAAAAAGGGCGACCCACAAAAATTCGTTGAGAAGGAAATCCCATGGGCTCAATTACTGCCCGATTTTATGGTCTTTATCATTCCCCTCGCCGGCGGCATTATACTCTTAGTAAGAGCTTTTACGTGGCTTCTCGTCGCACTGCTGGCAATTATACTCATCCTCTCCTTTGGTGGCAATGCGGTTATAAGAGGCTCATTCGCCTGTAAATATTGCAAACAACGAGAGATCGGGTGCCCCGCAGAGCAGTTATTTGGGAGTAAGGAGAAGACGCGAAACAAATAATATTATAACAAAAGTTTTCACAAAGAGGCTTATCATCCCCCTTCAGGTGAGCATAATGGAGAAGTGGCCGCCGTGAATGAAGGAAAAAGATGAGGAGGTAAACAGTAAGATATAGTTAATGGACTTTAACAGTCCTTTTTTATTTAAAATTTATAAACTTTACTTATAATAACTAAAATTACTCAAAATGGGGAAAAGCTTATATATTGACAAAAACATTTGATATCTGGAGGGGAAAAAAGGGATGGATAGGTTTGAGGAAGAGCATATTGGAGCTGGTAACCGCACAGAGTATATCCATCCGGAAGCGGAAGCGTTGATTTTAGTGTCGACCTATGAAGCCCCGGTAAGATCAAAGCGTTTGATAGAGAAGGTGCAAGCACTGGAAGATCTGTCAGAGCCTACGATTTACAACATCTTGAGAAACTTGGATGAGCGGGGTTTGATTCGGAGGGTTGAAAAAAGTCGAAGAAATGTTCAATATGAACTTACAGAAAAGGGGCGTAAGATGGTGGAAGAGGAACAATTAAAAGCGAGAGAAACCTTGTTGGCTGCGGTGAGAAACAGTCCGGACCCGGAAGAGATTGTTTTTGATTTGATTTTAGATGATGTTTTGAAGAACTTGCCTGAGGAGTGGCGGGCTCCAGAGAAGAAAAAAAAGTTGAGAACGATATTGGAAGAAGAAATTGAAACGGCGAAGAAAAGGCTTATACGTATGAGTACTATCCTATGGGAGGAAAAGAAATGAAAGCAGTAATTTTAGCTGGGGGGTTTGGAACAAGGCTTCGTCCCCTGACCTTCACGAAGCCAAAGCCGATGATCCCATTAGTAAATAAACCCGTGATAGAGCACGTGGTTGACTATCTGGTCTCGTATGGATTGAACGATATCGTAATAACTACAACGTTCCTTCGAGAGATGATCGTGGAGCATTTCAGGAAGAGAGGAGATGTGCGCCTTTCATATCCACCTGAGCCATACCCGCTTGGAACTGCAGGCTCGGTGAAAAATGCGGGATTAGATAAAGAAGATGAACCGTTCGTGGTGATACAGGGTGATAATATCACCGATATGAACCCGCGTGGGTTAATAGATTTTCACTGTGAAGCCGGTGGGTTGGTAACAATCGCTCTAATGCATGTCGAAGATCCGTGGAACTATGGTATTGCACAGCTCGAAGGTAATGGCTGCATTGAGAGATTCCACGAGAAACCTGATAAGGGGGAGTGTTTCAGCAATCTGGCGAGCACCGGAATATACGTGATAGACCCGAAGGCGATGGAATTTGTGCCTGAAAGAATACCTTTCGACTTTGCAAAGGACCTCTTTCATCTGCTTTATATGAAGAAGAAAGGCTTGATGTTCGGATATGAACTCGGTGCAGACAATTTCTGGGCGGATGTAGGCCAGCCTGAAGGGTATCTGAAAGCGATGGCATGGATGATGAAAAAGGCGAAGAGAGGTGTGGTTATGGGAGACAATGGGGAGATTAATGGCTCTAGAATAACAGGACCTACGGTGATAGGTGATGGTGTAGTTGTGGAAGAGAATTGTTCTATAGGTCCTAACACGGTTTTATTTGACGATGTCTATATTGGAAAAAACTCAAACCTTGAGCAGTGTTTCATTGGCGAAGGCACAATAACAGGAGAAAATGCCTGCATAAAGAGTGCAATCATTGGCGCTCACTGCGAACTTGGAAAAGACGTTGAGGTTCTTAACGGCAAGATATGGCCCTATATCACTATACCACACAGCACAACCGTGGACACTACCATAAAAAGATTCGTCAGATTCAATGGAGACGAAAAGTATGAGGGAAACGGTGAGATTGAAGATTTATTACGTATCGTTTCGGATGAAGAAGCGTTTTACTTTAACATGCGCAAAGGAGGGAAAATCGTTCATACCGGTTCTGTCGCTCATAATCTGAAAGAGTTCGTAGAGATATTTGATAAAATAGACCTGAAAGCGATAGAGTATCATCTCTGGGAGGGCTGCAACGATTTCGCCGCGTGGATAAAAGATGTGTTCAGGGATCAGGAACTTGCAAACGAAGTTGCAGACTCGCACTGGTGGGATCTGAGAAAAAAATTGATTAGCAAGGTACTGACGCGCATAAGTGATTTGAAATTGCGAGTGAGCGTAGATGCATAATGACAATCAACGTTGAGGAAGGAAAGACAAGAAGGATTGTAAGAAGGATAAAAGAGAAGAAGGAGGAGTTTTCTAAGCTTTCATCAAGTTTATTCGAGCCTGTAGGAAAGGATCCCTATTACCTGATTCGAGGTAGCAATAGCGCAGCTCTAAGAAACTTGATAGAATTGCGAGATAACCTTGATGCATTTACCCACGAGGAGGCTCACTGGATTGCATCGTGGTTAGAATATCTTGGTGATAAGGAGAGTGCAACTCGGCTAAGAGAAATGCCTGAAAAGTTCAAGGAAATCATCGTGGAGCGTTGCAATGAGCTGAGAGAATTTTACTATCGAAAATAACAAATGAGAATAGCATTGTTCAGTTGGGAATCCTTGCATTCAATTGCGGTAGGCGGTGTCGCACCGCATGTCACTGAGCTTGCCGCAGCTCTTCAAAGAGCGGGAAATGAAGTGCATGTGTTCACAAGGATGGGAAATGGACAGCAGCATTATGAGGCGATAGCCGGAGTGCATTACCACCGCTGCCCTTACGACTGGAATCCCAATTTCATGATGGAAATGAACAATATGTGCCGCTCCTTCGCTTACCACTTCTTCCAGATTGAGAATGTATCAGGCACTTTTGACATCATTCATGGACACGACTGGATGACAGTGAATGCACTTGCGGAGATAAGGAATGCAAGAGGCAAGAAGACCGTTTTCACGCTTCACTCAACCGAATACGGAAGATGTGGGAATGTTTTTCACGAAGGTTGCTCAAGAGATATAAGAAATCTCGAATGGTCTGGTGGATTCATCGCCGATAAAATAATAACAACTTCAGAAACGATAAAGAACGAAGCTAAGTGGATATACAACTTCGAGGACTGGAAAATAGCGATGATACCGAATGGGGTTTCGTTGCAGAAGTTCAATGGGTTCATTGACCCATGGAGCGTGAAGAAATGGCATAGCGTTGGCGTTTTGGATCCGGTTTGCTTATTTGTGGGAAGGATGGTCGTCCAGAAAGGAGCGGATTTGCTATTAGAGGCAATTCCTTCTGTTTTAGCTGAGTTTCCCACTGCGAAGTTCTTTTTCATCGGTGACGGATACATGAGAAGTGATTTAGAACATAGAGCTTGGGAGCTTGGCGTCCACCATGCATGCCGATTCTTAGGCTATGTCCTGGATGGCGAACTCGTAAATTTCTACAAGGCATGCGATATGGTATGCATACCATCGAGGAATGAGCCATTTGGGATAGTTGCGTTGGAAGCATGGGCTGCTGAAAAGCCAATCGTGGTAACTCATAATGGCTTCGATTACGTTTGGCACGATGTAAACGGGCTGAAGGTATATGCCAATCCGAATTCGATCGCATGGGGAATAAAGAGCACATTTTCCAATTTCGAGGGGGCGAGGTGGATAGGCTCGAACGGAAGGAAGACTGCGGAAGGATTTTTTGGGGGATAATATCGCAAAAATGACGATGGGAGTTTATGAAGAAATCATGGGATGGTCGAAGATATGACAATGGAAGAGGTATTGCTGGTTGAAGTATCAAATGAGGTGTGCAATAAAGTAGGCGGAATATACGGCGTACTTGCTTCAAAGGCGGACGTGATGATGGAAAAATTCCCAAACTACTTGACCGTTGGGCTGTACAACCATGCAACATCACCACACGATTTCTTGCCGAGGACACCGCCTGTCGAGATAGATGACGTGCTCAGAACACTTTTAAATGATGGTATTCAGGCTTATTATGGGAGCTGGAAAGGTGGAAGAAGCGCACCCACCGTTCTGTTAGATACCCATGATTATATGAACCGGATGGCATCGGATGAAAATTATAACAGAACTATTTTGGGAGCGGCTTCAGATCGTCGGGATGACATCCCCCCGATATATTATGTTATCAAAAGAAGGAACTGGGAGCGTTTCAGGATTGATAGCTATACTACTGATTTTTTTTATAATGAAGCGATTACATGGTCTGAAGCGGCTGGCTATCTGATAGAGTTGTTATTGAAAACACCACTGTATAAGGATAAAAAAGCGGTAGTCATCGCGCATGAGTGGCTATCTGCGGGTATCATATTTAGAAAAAAGGTATTTGACTTACCCTACCACACTATTTTCGTTACCCATGCGACATCGCATGGAAGAGCAGATAGTGCGGCGGGCGTTAATGTTGCGATGAAGGTTCGAGGAGGATTGGCAAAAGGTCTTCAGGGAACAACCGTAAGCGCTTACGAAAGAGGTGTGCAGGCAATTCACTTCACGGAAATTGCAGCGGCTGAAAATAGCGATCTTTTCGCCACAGTATCTCAATCAGTTGCACATGAAGCCACATACTATCTCGGCAAATCGCCTGATATTATTCTGACAAATGGCATTCGGATGCCCGAGGGAAGGGACTTCGGGGATATTCTGAGAATACACTCGGTGCATAAGGAAAGGATACGGGAATTTATGCAGGCGGTTCTCTCACCATACTGTAGTGTGAAGGGTTGTATGATGAGGCAGGAGAGTTTGATTGTGATGACCTCCGGAAGATACGAGTTTGTGAACAAAGGTTTTGACCTTTATATCAGAGCGTTAGCAAAGTTGAATGAAGAACTGCGCGGCATTGAACATGCTAAGCCGGTATACGCGTTCATGCTGGTGCCTTCACGGACGAAAGGGCTGAATGAAAATGTGTTGACGGCGACCGCGCAGTATCGCAGGCTTAGAAGCATGCTTGAACCCGTTTCGAAATATATCAGTGAGATACTGACACAGGCAATCGCGCAGAACGACAGGTCCATTCAGGATAAAAGCATAAAAGAGCTGCTCGGTAAGGATGTAACGATAGAGGAGATTTTGGAGGATGCATTTGAGATCCCCGAAGCGTTAAAGAGAAATGAATTCCCACCCATTGCCACGCATGATTATGATTATGAGAAAGACCCCCTAATGGACTTGTGTTGGCAGTTAGGGCTGAGAAATAGGGAACAGGATAACGTGAAAGTGATGATTATACCATCCTATCTCAATGCGAACAGGGGACCATTGTATTTGAGCTATATGGACTTTGTGAATGGGTGTGATGTGGGCATATTTCCGAGTAGATATGAGCCGTTTGGGTTAACACCCGTTGAAGCGGCGATAAATGGGTGTATAGCGGTCACGAGTGACCTTTCGGGATTGGGCGAGGAACTTAGAGCTATGGGCAAGGGTGATGAGAAGGACGGGATTGATGTGTTGCCGCTCATGAATAAGAGTGATGATGAAATTACCGATACCTTGAAAAATTTCTTGATGCTTTTGAGCGAAATGCCATACGAGGAGCTCCTCGCATTGAAAAGAAAGGCATATCAGTTAGCAGGGAGTTTCTCATGGCATGCGAAGATCGAAAACTATGTCGCTGCGGTTGAAAAGGTGGTTTATCATTAATATTTTTTGTTAGGTTTTTTTCGGAAGGGGTCTCCGCTACCAGAGGACAATCAAAGTGATTATTTTTGTTTCTTCCTAAAAATTGAAAAGCCTTTGAAGTTATCCATTTGACTGTTAGAGGGTTATGAGCCCTACTTTACTTTTGGATCTACTGTATACACTGAGATAATCAAAAGCAAGTCTCTTATGAAGTTGGAGAGATATTTGGCAACATGGGTTTATTGTTATCCCGATGCCATAAGGGGATGGACGTTAATTTATAGATTCTAATCCTCTTGTTGTCAAATACTTTTTCAAATCCCTCAATTTGTTCACCATAAATCATCTTCATCCCGACTGTTGCTTTCTTTACAACTGACCTCCTTTCAATTTTCTCGTAGGTAATGGTAGGCGTGATATAATCCATGGGATTTTTTCCGGCAACTGAAGCTATAATCCCAAATTTATAGACATCAGAGGGATATGCCACGAGCACGTAATCGACATTACAGTTTCTCGCTATTTCTACAGATTCTACCTCGTTTTCGGCAATGAAAAAATTGGCTATGGGTTCTTCTTTCATCACACGGTTTCTACGGCTGAGTTTTTCCACGCTATCTGTATGGCTCCACCATGTCAAAACCATTGTATTATCCTCTGTGTGGTTACCAAGCCAGTTATAGCCCGTTCTATCCTTTACCCAATTGTATAAACCCACTCCTGCAAAAGGTAGTATAAGGAATAGAGTAAAAGCTAGGAAAATTGCAAGCAGAGCATACCAGGGATCACCTCCATAAAACTGGGGATCAGGATTACTCATATACTTTTCTCCCCTCTAGTTCAATATTGATTTTTTAAAATATATATTTTTCTGTGATGGTTCCAAAATATCAAACCAAAATTTGAACAGTTAACTATTCTGTTACAAAGTTTTCGCTTTCGCGTGCTTCAACGCAGTGCGTAATACCTCGGTCGTTTCATCCATTGTTCTCTTGTCCACCGGATAGGGTACGCCATCTTTTCCGCCAAATGCGAACGAGAACTTAACCGGGTCTCGCCAGCTCGGCGGCTCACCATAGATCAACTCAGCGATAAGCGCTAAAGCACGCACGGTCGCCGGTCCCACGCCCCGTACGCATAAAAACTGCTCGTAATTTTCCGGCTGCTTCTCGTAGGCCACACGGAGCGCATCCCAGTTCACTCTTCGTGGCAATCGGTATAATAACTCTTCACTTTTCGGTTTGAATTCAACCGTTGGGATGAAACCGAACTCAAAAAGCGTTCTTTGCCCGCTCCTTATCCTCTTATCACCACTGCCGCTGAGCTCTTTATAAACTCGCTTTAATTCGCCCGGCTCGGTCTTCGCAAGGTCAATAGACGTCCCCCTGCATCCCCTGCTCTCTTTCGCAGTCATGTCCAGCACATTATCCTGCAGGATACCAATAATTCCCTGGTGCGGCTCCTCCTCATACCTCTTTACCGAAGAAGAGAGCCAGTGATATCTCCTCGCATACTGGTCCCGGGGATTCATCCCCTGCTGGATTACCGCCCATTCACCTTTCTCAGAGATGAACATCGAATGATGGTACAGCTGATAGCCATCCTGTATACACGCGTTATCCACCTTCGCGGATATTCTGCTTGCATATTTCAGCTCCTCCAGCTTTCCATCGCTGAGCTTTAACTTCTCGCCCAGTGCATCGATATCTGATAACGTATTTCTCGACGCCTTACCCTTCCCACCAGCAATACCGAGACCAAATTCCTCAGGGTCAATAACCGATTTCAAAACGCCACACACCACCGTCGTAGTTCCGCTGCTATGCCAGTCATAAGCCAATGCGCAGGAGAGCGATTGAAACCAGAGCGGATCAGCCAATTTCTCTATCGCGCCATTTACACCATATTCATCGACGATCACCTCGAAGATAGCATGAGCTAAACTCTTCATTCGCTTCAGCAGCCAATGCGGTGCTTTTCCACCGTGAAGTGGCAAATCTACTACGCCCTGCTTCTTCAACGCGTCAGACCCCTTCCCTTCTTACCTGCTGAGGTCTTCCCTCTAAAAACCCTTCCTTTATGTGAAGAGCTGCAAATCCAATTCAAATTCTTATCTGATTGTATCTCCGGATTGGCAGGCTCAACGAGGATAATTTCATACCATTTCCTTTTTCCATCCTCGGCTACCCAGTAAGAATTAAGAACCTCCGTATTTGGATATTTTCTCGCAGCGCGCTCCTCAGCTATTCGCTGCAGGCTCTTTCCAGGTGTTAGTTTATGCACGCCCATCCCTTTCGTTTTCCTTCCGCCCTTCGGTCTTGATTTCCTCCGCCCACCCCTTCTTACCTTTGCTCTCACTACGATGATGCCATGTTTCGCTTTATACCCTAAAGAACGTGCTCTGTCCAATCTCGTTGGTCTTTCTAACCTTATAACTGCTGGCTCCTTCCTCCAGTCTTCCAATCGTTTCTGCCGAAGCTCTCCTACATACGAGGCTTTCGGGCTCTTCCATGCATCCCCTATATAGCTATAAAAGGACTTGCTCATTTTTCTGTTCTCCCTGCCCTGAAAAGATACCTGAGAATAAATAATATAGGAAGAAAAATAAAGATATATGCGATGGTGTCATATTTATAGGATACAGCTAGCAAGTAGCCCAGTAAAAAGTAAAGAAAAAGAAGAGTGATGAACATGGTGAATAAGCCTAAACCGTTAGATTTATTGAATAAATCGCTCAAATCACCGGTTATCGTGAGAATCAGAGGAGGCAGAGAATTTAGAGGAACATTGGAGGGATACGACCTGCACATGAACTTGATCTTAAGCGATGCAGAAGAGTTGAACAGTGACGCTTCGGTCAAGAGCATTGTCGGAGAAATTCTGATGCGGGGTGATAATGTGGTCTATATCTCGCCTACAGTGAGAAGAGATACAGAAAAAGAGGAGAGTGAGGGTAAAGGTAAGGAAGCAGGAGAGAAGGAGCAATGGTAAAGGGAACACCTTCGATGGGCAAGAGGCAAAAGAGATCGCACATAAAGTGCAGAAGATGTGGCAGTGTCTCTTTTAGTTTGCATGAAAAATACTGTGTTGCATGCGGGTTTGGGAAAACGAGGAGGATGAGAGAGTATAGATGGAAAATGAGGAAGCCGTGAAGCAAAAAGCGCCTGTGGCCGAGCCGAGGTAGCTTAGCGGACTAAAGCGCCGGCCTTGAGAGCCGGTGTCCCTTTGGGACACAAGGGTTCAAATCCCTTCCTCGGCGTTTTCTTGGGGGCTTAAGGCTTAACTTAAACTTATTACTGAGTGAGGAAAGCTAAAATGGAAGAATATGTTAATCTTTTGGACAGGGCTTTGAGACAACTACCGATGGTAAAGACCAGCGACTCGCGGTTCACTCTCCCCTCACTAAAAGTCTTCACCGAGGGAAAGACCACGATATTTGACAATTTTGATGTGATCTGTAATTACATAAACCGAGAAAAGGAGCACGTAATGAAATTTTTGCTGAACGAACTGGGTACAGCAGGTAAGATAACAGGCGATAGGGTAATTTTCCAAGGAAGGTTCTCGACGGAAGAGGTAGAGCATCAAATTCAGCGATATATAGATGAATATGTACTCTGCTGGGAATGTAAGAAACCTGATACACACTTTGCGAAGATAGACCGTATTTGGGTGCTGAAGTGTGATGCATGCGGTGCTTTTCGTCCTATCATAAAGAGAAGAGGAGGAAAGGTAACGAAATAGCGTTGCAATTCTTATTTCGCTCCTTCCCTACGCACTGCCACCACCTTTAAAATCCATCCCTCTTTACATTCAGATGGTGCATCACCGATCACGTCTAAAATGGTACAGCTATCGCCCTCTCTTAGACCCGGTGGATGGCACGAGTCAAACAGCTCACAATCAGATTCTTTGCACCCAAGGTCTTCAAAAGCAAATTTGGAGTTCTTGAACGCATACGTCGCATCTATTGCCACCATTATACTCGGTTCTGCTACTTCTACCACACATACACCATCTTCGTGAATGGAACACCCATGTTTCATTTCATTTCTTACTTTCTCTATCTTGTACCTCCTGCCAACCTCAAGGTTCGTGCACGAATTTTTCAACCTGCACTCTTCACATTTCTTAGATGGGCCCAAAAAAATGAACTCTTCCCCTTCTTTCGCCAATTTGGCACCAATTAACGTTACAATTCTTCCCTCTTCCATCTCTTTATCTTTAATTTGGTCCATAATCAACCCATTATCCATTTCTCTCCTTCTCTTTTAGTCCCTCTTAGTCGAGCACATGGGTAACTATGGCAAGTCTTTCTGCAGCTTCATACGTCAGTCCTGAATCGCCCAATATGGTATATCTCTGTGGATTTATCTTGTGAGCGGAGGTCAGCGCTTCTATTATACATTCATCTTTAATGCCCAATTCCTTTGCGGTTGTAGGCGCGCCTATCTCTTTCAGCACTTCTCGAATACGCTGCCAGTTCTCCCCATACAGGTAACTCATCATTATGGTACCAACACCACATTGCTCACCATGTAACGCAGGTTTTTCTACTATCATGTCCAGAGCATGACTGAATTTGTGTTCAGAGCCAGAAGCAGAGGCTGATGAGCCTGCGATGCTCATTGCAACACCGCTGGAAACCAACGCCTTCACCACCGTCCAGACTGAGTTTTCATCCTTTTTCCTTAGTTCCTTGACATTCTCCATTATCATATTTGCTGTCATTTCAGAAAGCGCAGCAGCGTAACTGCTGAATGCCGCGTTCCTTAAGTGATGTGCAAGCTGCCAATCCCTTACAGCGGTATAATTGGCAAGAATGTCGCCGCAACCAGCGGCAGTAAACCGGTAAGGAGCCGAGAATATTATCTCCGTGTCTGCGACAACAGCCAGTGGTGCGTGTGTCTCTATGGAAACAGGACTGCCTCTGTCCTTATCCTTTATCGATGCGCGTGGGGATGCTATTCCGTCGTGAGATGCTATCGTGGGTACAGAAATAAATGGAATGCCCAGCTCAAAAGAAGCGATTTTCCCGGTATCTATGATACGTCCGCCACCAACGCCGAGCATGAACTCCGCTTTACCCTCTGCTGCCATTTTTTTCACGCCTTCTATCTTCTCTCCGTTTATAGAACTCACTTCGATTAGATTGATTTCATATCCCGCATCAGATAGAATCTCAAGCACTCTCCCCCCCGCTATCTTTCTTGTGTGGGTACCGGTAACTATAAGCGCCCTCTTACCAACCTCTAAATGCTTGCAGACCATGTCTATCTTCTCCAGGACACCATGCCCAATCAAAACATCCCGCGGCAAATGCATCCATTTCACTTTATCAAATGTTTCCATTCTAGCCTAGCTCCTCGACCACTATATCAAAGTAGCGGTGAATAAATAAATTGTATTCTTTTGACTTTCTATAAGTTGTTATTAATAAAAGAGTCCGATGGGTAGGTAAAAACCTAATCGAAATGAAAGGGAGCTAAGATGAATAAAACCGACGAGCTGCTCGATACCTTCCCGCTCTATAGTGAAGACCTGGGGATAGATCTGAAGGAGCCATCAGGCAGGTTTAAATGGTTTTTAGCTTCTATTCTGTTTGGTGCGAGGATAAGTGAGAAGATCGCGTCGAACACGTACAAACAGTTTGAACAGTATGGACTTGACAGTCCTAAGAAGATCATCGCTGCTGGGTGGGACGAACTGGTCAGGATTTTGGATGAGGGGGGATATGTGCGCTACGACTTTTCCACGGCGACCAAGCTGCTTGGGATAATGGAGGCGCTCCAAGAGAAATACGGCTCTTTGGAAAACCTTTACGAACAATCCGCTGATATCAAAGAGTTGGAAAGAAGGGTGCGGGAATTCAAGGGTATTGGTGCGGTAACGACCCAAATATTCTTACGAGAATTGCGGGGTGTATGGAAGATAAGTCCCGCGATATCGAACAGAGCTTGGAGTGTTGCAGAGAATCTGGACATCAATCTGCACGAATTCGAAGGTGAGCTTTTATCACGAATTGAGACTGCACTCGTTAAACTCAGCATACGATATTGCACGAAGAAGCGATGCGGGGAATGTCCAATGGAGGATTTTTGCAAGGACGTGAAAGTGCGCTAGCGATGAAAAGAGAGAAAGCTAAAATACTTCACCTTCTATTCTCTACGTTCTTCAATAATATCTTTATTTACCTCTTCAACCTTTTTTAGGATTCACAGGATTACACTCTGAATGATGCCGCTCACATCACTCGTATGGCTCCAGGATGACGTTCTGAAAATAGGGGGAAAGGATGTTAGGGTAGTGTATCTGGCAGAGTTGGACAGAATAGATGAGGCGCGAAAAAGATTATTAGAAAGCTATAACAGCAAATGGCTAAGATATGGAGAGAATTGGCTTGAAAAATATCTGGACTTTCACATGTCGGTATATCTGAGGGCGGGATTTGAGACTAAAGAGGAATGTATAGATTGGTTGAAAGATAATGCGATACCGAATACAATCTAACAGAGGGGACGAACTAAAAATCCGTGAGCCGCTTCTGCCGTAATATCTTGCTTAGCACTTCAAAATCTTTTAGTCCTAACCGCATCCCTTCGTTTGCGCGTAATCGTGAATCTATATAATTTAATGCCTCTTTTTTGGTATCAAACCTCTCGCCTCGCTTTCTAAACGCATCCCGTGCGGTTTCTCGCACGACCCAAACGCCAAGAGGAACGGAATAGCGTGGATGGATCTCTCTCAACACGATGACGCCCGCCTGTCTTCTCATCTTATGCAGCGCTTCTGCAACGGCTAACCGCGCAGCGTAATATCCACCACCCTCATTCGCTGCATACTGTTTCCGGCCTTTAAAACCCTCGTATTCTTCTACGACCACCGGTCGCTGATAACATGCGTCGTTCCAAACCGAACCGGGAAACCACGCTTCAAAGTTCTCGTACTCGAATAATGAGGGCATCAGCAATATCAGAAAGTGATTGTCCATGTATGACGATTCGTAGACAGAGTAGGAGTCAACAGGCGGGTATTCTTTGAGCTGCGCAGCCAGCTTCTTGAAGATGGTATCATCAGTTGCCGTGATACTCCATCTCGTCGGGACCATTTTTTGAGCATTATGTAGTCCTAACGCACCTGAGGAGAGTATCATCGCTACCTTGTACACATCTAATCCGAGGTCGTAAAGCTCATGAGCGGCTTCACTAACTTTGAATTCATCAGAGACGATGCGGTCAACTTTCTTTGGTATTTTCGGATTCTCGGTGACATGCATTGTTTCCACGCTCACACTTGCTCCTATCGGTCGCAGTAGATCAGAAAAAGAGAGGTTAAATGTGGGGCTGCTCTTAAATGTGAGTTCGACATCGACGGGCTGCTTAGCCAAGGCTATTTCAGTCATGTCAGCAACAAAGTTTGAACGCGACTTTATATGCTCACCATGTTTCGACCGCAATGTGGCACTACGCAGTTCGACGATCTCGTCCATACCGAGTCCTTGAGCGAACCACTTGCTCGGCTCTTCAAATCGTTCTAGTTCGACATCTGAATCCCTTCCTTCAAGTATCGTCATTGGGCCCACTCTTACGCGGGGATAACCTATTCGGCCAACGAAGATGGACGTTGAAGGACCGAAGAACTCCTTTGTATCGCTGAGTTCGGCAAATTTCGTCGTTTTTCTCAACCCGGCGAGTAAGGGGCAGGTCTTCCGTCCACATAACAATCGCGACCCTTTGCATACAATGCACAATCTATACATTATTCTGCGGGGCCTCCTCTGCCCTTTTTATGTTTACCAGTAGTTCAATTACACCGGTAAATATTAACTGAGGTAACCGTACATCTCTTGATACTGAGTTGTATTTCCGCACATAACTAAGTTCACTTTAAGGAGATTAGAACAAAAAATTAAAAGGGGAAAGTTTGTATAAGCCATATTCCCCTTCATCTAACTGTTTTATTCTACTGCTTGCAGGATGTCTTCCGCTTTCACTGTCTTCCTTCCGGCATGCCTAGCGAGGCTTACAGCTTTTTTCGCTATTTTCTCGCCATATGCTTCTAACAGCCTCACCAATTCCTGACCTGCATCTTCACTTACTCTATCCGCTCCTGCATTCCTAATTAACCTGGTTACAGGTGCTATTGGCAGTTCAGCCATATTTATCACCATGATACGGTAATAGGAGGGTATATATAAGCTTTTCGGTTATCTGGCTTCTAAAATATCATCAAAGTTGGTGAAAGCGCTGAAGAAGGGCAGAGTGAAGAAAGAGATAGATTAAAATAAGTTGGGAGATTGCTCGGTAACGGAGAGAGTATTGCGAAGATTTCTTTCCACCCTGCCCTCATCTTCGATTTAACCCCTTTAAAGCAGCAGAAAAAAATAAACGTATAAACTGAGGCTAATTAAATCGGTACTTCAATTGTTGGATTCGGAATTACCAAAAGAAATAAAAAAGTGTAAGAATAGAAACAAATGATGGCGAAAAACGAAAGAAGAAAGAAGGAGAAAAGTAATGGGAGATGGCTAAGAGCGATAATAGGCATATTATTAGCCTTGATAATGCTTGGTTCGGTGATTGCGACAATGATGCAGATGTGAAGAAGTTATGTATATAGTAGTGCCAAATTTGGATATACCACTATTACCGAGAAAGTGTAGTTAAAATTGAAAAGAGATAAGAAGGATTGGAGAGTTAGAGAGGAGCTCATAGCAGGAAACGCTGAGGAGAGGATTATAGAGTCTCTTATTAAAGATTTGAAGGATGAAGACTTAGTACTTCGCGAGAAAGCGACAGAGGCTCTTATTAAGGCAGGAGAGCCAGCAGTAAAACTTCTTATTGAAGCTTTGAGGGATGAAGAATGGATCGTCAGGGAAAAGGCTGCGATAGCTCTTGGGAATATAGGGGATAAAAGGGCTGTAGAACCTCTTATTCATGCCTTGAAAGACCAGGAGGGCAAAGTTCGGGAGAGATCGGCAGATGCTCTTGGGAATATAGGGGATAAAAATGCGATAGAGCCTCTTATTGAAGCTTTGGGGGATGAAGAATGGATCGTCAGGGAAAAGGCTGCGATAGCTCTTGGAAGAATAGGAGAGAGAAGAGCAATAGAAGCTCTTACTCAAGCTTTGAGGGATGAGGATCGCGGAGTTAGGGAGGAAGCGGCGATAGCTCTTGGTACTATAGGAGATGAGAAAGCAGTAAAACCTCTTACCGATGCTTTAAAAGACAGGGATTCGAGGGTTAGAAGAGGAGCAGCAAACGCGCTCGATAAATTGGGATGGGAAGCGCGTGATAATGAAGGAAGGATTTGGATGCTGATTTCGAAGGAGGAATGGGATAAAGTAATAGAAACAAGGGAAACAGGATTAAGACCTCTTATTCAAGTCCTCGGGGATGATAATTTGAGTATCCGAGAGGAGGCAATAAAGGCTCTTGGAGAAATAAGGGATAAACGGGCAATAAAACCCCTCATTTATGCTTTTAAAGATGACTACGGGTATATTCGAGAAGAAGCGATAAAGGCTATTGTTAAAATAGGAAAACCAGCGGTAGAACACTTACTCCTTGCTTTGGATGGAGAGGACAGCGATATTCGAGCGGGAGCAACGATAGCTCTTGGAGAAATAGGAGATGAAAGAGCAATTGAACCGCTCATCCATGCTTTGGACGATGAGGATTGGCATGTTCGAGAAGGAGCGGTAGAAGCTCTTGGAAGAATAGGAGGAGGAAAAGTGATTGCCCCTCTTACGCATGCGTTGAAAGACGAAGATCCGGATGTTCGATCGAAAGCAGCAGCTATTCTCGGAAGGATAGGAGACGAAAGAGCGGTGCGCCCCCTAATCCAAGCTTTGAAAGATGAAGATTGGAGGGTGAGAAGAGAAGCGGCAGAGGCTCTCGACAAATTGGAGCATAGTGGCGTGAAAATGCGAAATAAGATAAAGGTTGTAATTATAGGTCCGTCGAAGAAGTTCCTTTCTGGAATTAGCTATTATACGATAAGGCTTTCGAATGCTCTTTCTGACGCAACAGATGTTGAAACTATACTTTTCAGAAAGATGTTACCTAAAAGATTATTCCCGGGTTGGAGAAGAGTTGGCGAGGAACTTACAACACAAAACTTTGATAAAAGGGTGAACGTTTATGAGATACTCGATTGGTATAATCCTGTCACGTGGATGAGAGCTTTTAGAATAGTCAAAGAAGCAGATGTAATAGTATTTCAATGGTGGACTTCAAGTGTTGCACATATGTATTTAGCGCTCGAGCTTTTAAATTTGAGAAGAAGACCGATAATAATTGAGTTCCATGAGGTTGTTGACCCTCTTGAAAGTTCAATTTTACCAATACGGATATATTCAAAGCTCATGGGTAAAGTGATAAGAAGACTTGCCACGCGTTATGTGGTACACTCGAATTCTGATAAAGAACTTATAAGTAAAAATTACGGTATAGAAGAGGAGATAATAGAGGTTATCCCTCATGGTATTTACGACCATTACAAAAAGAGAGAGAGAGATATAGCTAAAGCAATAGTTGGAATAAAAGAGGACTTTGTAATCTTATTTTTTGGTCTACTGAGACCTTACAAAGGGGTTAAATATCTAATAAAAGCATTTGAAAGCTTGCCTGAAGATGTTGTGGAGAAATCGAGACTCCTCATTGTGGGTGAGACGTGGGAAGATAAAGAAACGAAAGAGCTTGCTAGAGTATCAAAGTTCAGTAATAAAATCAAGGTAGTTGATAGATATGTGAGTGATGATGAAATCTCTCTATATTTCTCTGCTTCTGATGTTTTGGTAGTTCCTTATACTCGTGCATCTCAAAGTGGAGTGGCGCATATAGGAATGACCTTTGGAATGCCTATAATTGCATCCGAAGTCGGCGGGCTGAAAGACAGTCTGGGAAAGTATGAAGGAACAGTATTTGTTCAACCTAGAAGTACGGAGGATATAACAACGGCTCTAATGTATGTATTCGATGAACAACGGAGGGAATTCGAGACACCTGAGGAGCTCAGGTGGAAAGAAATAGCTAAGAAATGGTTTAAATTGGTTAATTTGGTGAGAGAATGAAAATCATTCAAGTCTGCCCTCGATACTATCCCGATATCGGCGGTGTAGAAACGCATGTAAAGGAGATAAGCGAACGTCTCGTGAAAAAGGGATTTGAAGTGGAAGTGGTTACAACAGATCCCGGTGGAAAATTAAGCAAAGACGAGGAGATAAACGGTGTTGAAGTGAGAAGATTTCGCTCATTAGCACCACATGATGCTTACTTTTTCGCACCACAAATCTATTTTTATCTTAAGAAGGCGAAACGGGATCTGATTCATGCACATAGCTATCATGCACTGCCGGCATTTTTCGCTGCGTTAGCGAAGAGAGATAGAACGTTTGTTTTCACCTCGCATTATCATGGGAAAGGGCACACCGTCTTAAGAAATATCCTGCATAAACCATACAAATTCATCGGGTCGAGAATATTTAGAGATGCTGATAGGGTTGTTTGTGTCTCTCTTTACGAGAAAGAGTTGATTAAAGAGCATTTTCGTCTCTCGGACAAGAAATTGGTGCACATTCCAAATGGAATAAATTTAGAGGAGTTCGGAATCAGAAGCAGCATTAAGGATAGGAAGACGATTTTGTATGTTGGCAGACTGGAGAGATACAAGGGGGTTCAATACACAATTGAGGCTTTGCCATATTTAGAAGATTACAGGTTAGTGATAGTAGGTAAGGGGCCCTATGAGGTAGCGCTGAGACGATTAGCCTCCAGATTTAATGTTAATGGTAGAATCGAATGGCTCAAGGATTTACCAAGAGAAGAGCTTGTGGATCAGTATAAATCTGCGGGGGTTTTTGTTCTTCTCTCTTCTTTTGAGGCTTTTGGGATAACGGTAGCCGAGGCCATAGCAAGTGGAACGCCATGTATAGTGGTAGAGACAGGCGCATTAAAAGAATATATAGATAATAGGACATGCTTTGGTTTAAGAAATCCGGAGAATGTAAATACCCTTGCGGAAAAGATTGTAGAAGTATCAAAAATGGATATTAATTTGTCAGATTTACCAAAGGATAAAATCAAGTCGTGGGATGAGGTGGTAGATGAGTATGAGAATCTATACAGAGAAATTTAGGTTGGCTGGACTGGAAGAAAGACCGATGAATATCGTATACTTTGTTCTTAGAGAATACCTTCATGAAAAGGTCTTAGACGTTGGTTGTGGACAGGGAAGGCATCTTAGGCTAATGCCAAAAGGAAGCATTGGCATTGATTTATATCCTAATAAGGAGCTGAATACAGAATATGGGTTATTGATACACGATTTGAATAATGGACTCCCATTTAAAAACGAGTCCTTTAACGCGATATTTGCATCACACGTACTTGAGCATCTCGAATCGCCATATAAAATGCTAAAAGAATTTTATCGATGCTTAAAGCTGGGGGGGACATTAATAGTGGGAATACCCAATCCGGATTGCATATATTTTCATCAATTGTTGCAATTGAAGAAACCCAGACAAAATTCATTTCCGGTTTTG
>JASEFB010000079.1 GCA_030019325.1 archaeon
ATGGTAAATATTTTTCCTGACTCTCTGTGTTCTCTGCGGGCTCCGCGGTAAATAAGTACTGTAGATGAAATGAAAAAAGCAAAACAAAAATCGAAAGTTATTTTATTAATATGCCTAAATCGTTAAAGAGAAAGAGGTGATAGAAAAAGATGTTGTTCATCACATGCGTGAGAGTTAACCCAGGTATGGCGGAGGAGGCGAGAAAATTCGGTGACAAGATACTCCGGGAGCCGCCCAAAGGCGTCAAGTTCCTGCAAGTTTATCATACGCTGGGCAGGTATGACGCAATATGGATTTACGAGGCGGAAGACGCAAAAGCGATCGAAGATCTCCTTCACCAAAGCAGGGATGTCGCAATAACTGAAACCTGGGTTGCATTTGCAAGGGAGACGTAAAAGGGGGATTGCTTTTTATTTTCCTCTTTTTTATTTTTTCGAAGCAACACCAGGTATAATCTCATTCAAATGAAACACCACCAAAAATGAACGTAAAAGAATCCTTTGGCAAAGCGATAACGGATAAGCGGACGTTGATTGCAATTATAGTGATAGCAATTGTATGGCGAACAGGCATAAGTTTGAATGGTGAGATAGCGCTCTGGGAGAGCATATGTTCAGGCATAGCCCTTTTCATATTGGGCTGGGCTCTCTTTGCTTACGTATATCTCATGAGCAAGGAACTGAAGGGCTGGTTAGAAATGAACAAGATTTACCAATGGATTGCAGTTAGTCTGGCCATGATAAACATTTATGTGATAGTTTACTACGGAATGAGATGGTATAGATTAACGGCCATTGGAGGTTTAGAAGAAGCTTTGCTCCATCTGGATTTCCTCTTCAGAGATATACGATACATTGTGCTTGTGATATTCTATTGCGTGATGATATGGTTAGCAAAGTATCTGAAGAAGGTGCACGACGATTATTTAATACTGTCTAAAGGTTTGGAACATATACAAAAGACATTTCTTATTGTGTGGTGATATTATTTACACGTATGGTGTAAGCTCCAATTTGAGATGGTCATCAACGATAGCAGAATCCTGACAATACAGACCCGTCTCCGGTCTTATACCATAGATTACAACCGAGTTATCAAGCACTGTCAGCTTAAGATATGTATTTGATAAGTGCGTTAATTCTCCATGCAATAACAGTTTCGGATTTGTCCCGAGCACCGCAACGTTACCCGCCTCCCTCGTATCTGCCATCAAACGGGACAGCCATCTCACCATGGTTCCCAGCCGTCCACTCTCTTTCAAATGATAGGGATGCTCTAATATATCTGTCCCAATAGTGATCAATACTGGAGCCTCTAACTCGGAAATGAAGCTCTCAATTTCACCAAAATCGGATGCTATTGACTCTCCCTCTAAAAATCGCACATTCTCTCGCTTCTCTGTTCCCTTTTTACCTGGTGCTACCTCAAAAAAGGTCACATACTTCTTATAATCCTCCTCGTTTACAAAAGGAAGCAGCTCCCTCCTTAACCCCTTTTCATCCCATGCACAACCTGGAAGAGAGACGCAATGATTCCCTTGTTCTATGCTGTTTATGAGCATGAAAACAGTGAGCATCTGATATCCCCAGATTGACAGATCGTCACCGAACTCGATAACATTAAAGCTCCCCCGTCTGAGTCCTCCGCCTAAGACCCTGTCCAGGTCCTCACTCCCGGTAGATACGTATTTCTCACTGCTCGGGAAGGTTTTTATGATCAGTGGTCTCTTTATGCTCTTTCGCCTGAAAGGTTTAAGGTATTGAAACTCACCGTTCTCTAAAGTAAATGCATATCTCGGTTGATGTATACGGACACCTCTCAATTTCTCCAGTTTAAATTCTCGTGCCCTCCTGTAATCTATCAGTGGACGCTTGAGCGTTACTACTCCATCCACTATGAAATCAAGAGATGTTGTTCCAAGTGTCTCAGATACAAGGATCAATTTCATTTCATTACGTCTTACCAATTGAGTTATTGAAGCTTCGAACATCTCATTCTTTTTCCCACCCATCTGTGAGGCTATCGCGTCCCAGCTATCAATTACCACGATAGCAGGTTTTCCTATTTGATCCAACCTTGAGTAAAGAAGGTCAGGGAAAGGCGCCACTCTCGGAACCCCTTCTGAGGAGGAATACATTTTCGTGACGTCCATCAAATTCAAAGGCTCGATGCACGCATCCAACCATGGGAATTGCTCGTAAAGGGTGGAGGTGGGAACTCTTGTCGAGAGATAAACAGCGTTTGCACAACCAAACATTCTTATTATTTCGAGGGAAAGTATTGTCTTCCCTGTCCCCGGCGCTCCCTTTATCAGCAGTGAGAATCCCCTCTCCTTTGACAGTGCCCCTACCAATTCTGGCGGTATCTTTTCTTTCATTTCATTTCATTTCATTTCATTTCATTTCATTTCATTTCATCGTTCACAAAAAATTAATTTACTATTTCTGTTTTGCTCATAAATTTAAAGGATCTGGGATATATAAATATTAAAGGAGCCATCCAACTTCTTTTAAAACGGGTGAAAAAATGAAAGTCCGCGAGATAATGAGCCGTCCGATCATCACCGAAGATGAAGATGCCTCTATTACAGAAGTAGTGAAGGACATGGCAGAACTGGGCATTGGCAGTGTGGTCATCACCTCGGAAGGCAAACCCATGGGGATTATTACCGAGCGTGACATCGCATTAAAAGTCTTATTGGCGAATAAACGGGCAAATGAGGTAAAAGCAAAAGAGATAATGTCTTCCCCACTGGTCACTATCGAGCCCGACGCCTCGATAGAAGAAGCAAGTGCAATTGCGGCGAAGAAGCGTATAAAAAGGCTGCCCGTGGTTGAAAACGGCGTGCTCGTAGGTATAGTAAGCGTTAGAAACATATTGACACTAAAGCCCGAGTATGTGAAGCGATTCTATCCAGAGGTGCGTCTCTTAGCCAGTGGTTGGACTCTTGATAGACTTGAGAGGGTGTTAAGCGAGGGTGAAGTATGTTTAGCGGGAAACCATCTTCTGAGCTACAAGCAAAGACTGAAAGACGTCTATGATGAACTGGGTGAACTCGTCAGTTATTATGTAGATGATGAGGAGCTCACGGATATATTTGAGAGCATGGAGCAGTTCTGTCAAGAGGTTAAGGGTAAAGGAGAAGGCAAGATGGAGATTTCTGTGGAGGAGCAAAGAATGAAGTTAAATAAGATATTGAGAAAATTCAGGCATACCACCTTTGTAAGGAAGCAACAAGCAATCTCCAGCTTCGCCGGGGATTTGTGGTTAGCTGATTATCGACATCGCAAAGGCAAAGAGCCTCTATTGCCTTTTAAAAGAACTCGACCGTAGTGATGGAGGGATTAGAAAAGGCGTTAATTATATCTTCCTTTGATTCTCACCTCCTGTTATCACATCCTCATAGAGTTTAATTGTATGCTCTGCGATTTTATCCCAGGTGAGATACTTTTCGATGCATTTCCTACCTCTTTTACCCATCTCCCGCGCTCTTCCTCTATCTTTAAGCAAATTGCATATCTCCCATGCGAGGTCTGCGAAATTGCTGCCATCAGTGAGAATGCCGGTTTGGTCACGGCCTGAAGGGATTATATGGTCACAGGAGTAACAAACGCCCTTAGAGCCAAGTATAACCGGTTTCTTCATCGCCATCGCCTCTAAAGAGATGATGCTACAAGATTCGCGGAGCGTAGGGCAAATAACTGCGTCACAAGCGCCGTAATGTACTACCCTTTCTTCTTCCGTCACACACTCAAACCTCGTCTTTATCTTATCGCTCAGTCCCAAATCGGTTATTAAATTGAACACCTCCTGCTCGAACTCACCCCTTCCCAGAATGACCAGTTTTACCTCCGGATGCTTGCTCGTCACCAATTGCATCGCCTTTACCAAGTTTATGGTGCCACTGATCTGGGATAACTCACCGATGAAAAGCAGCATCTTCTCCTCAGGTTCAATCCCGTATCTGCTCCTCAATTCCTTAATTGCTTCAGGCTTTACCATAGTTGGATCGTATTTATCTAAATTGACGGCACTCCAACATACGGCTATCTTCGTCGCGTCAAATCCATGCATCGTGAGATACTCATGTCTGGGATAACATACGGTTATTACACGATCAGCGACCTTAGCAGCAGCTTTTTCAATATGACGAATAACCGATGATCCTCCAACAAGTGGTGATCGAACCCCTTCGGTTGAATGAAGGTGGAAAACAAAGGGTAAATTGGTCTCTTGCTTTATCAGTATCCCGGCTATTGCACTGTGCCAGTCGTGTGCGGAGATTATATCAAACGCTAAACCCTCTTTTTTAATAAGCTGGTTAACAAATTTAGTCGCGCTGAGGATGTTGTGGATAAACACGTCGTTGAAGAATTTGATCCCCGTGCCTGATATCAGCAGATCTTCCTTGGTGAGCAACTGGGGCAGTATGTTGCTTCCATTCACGAGCAGTGGTCTATTCACATCTATGCCTTTTACCGTCTCCCTCGTCTTCAATGTCCCATCATTCATCGTAAACACGGAAATATCGTGACCCCGCTTCTTCATCGCCTGGCATATATTCTCCGCATACGTCCCCACGCCGCTGACTATCATCGGCGGATACTCCCACACGAAGAAACCAATCCTCATACTTATCTTCCAACTCCCTTTATCACGTCTTCATATATCCCAATCGTACGTGCGGCGATTTTGTCCCAGGTGAAATGCTGTATCACTCGTTTCCTGCCTCTTTTACCCATCTCTTTCGCTCCTTCTATGTCCTCAAGGAGAGAATTCACCCCCCAGGCTATATCCACAGAATTGCTGCCATCAACATGAATGCCGGTTTGGTCAGGCCCGGAAGGGATAACAAAATCCCGGAATCCACTGGTGCCTCTGGCGCCAACTACAACGGGCTTCTCCATCGCCATCGCCTCTAAGGCAATGATCCCAAACGGCTCGTACATAGAAGGGGCAACAAATAGATCGCAGGCACCGTAATGCAATATCCGTTCTTTCTCGGGTACGAACTCAAACCTCGTCTTCACCCTATCCCCAACCTTCAAGACGTTTATCAGATCGGAAATACTTCGCTCTAACTCCCCTTTTCCAAGTATAACCAGTTTCGCCTCTGGATGCTTGCTGATGACCATAGGCATTGCTTTTACCAGGTTCATGATACCTTTTACCGCGGTCAACCGTCCAACAAAGAGTATCATCCGCTCCTCTGGACTAACCCCATATCTGCCCCTCAAACCCGCGATATCCTCTTTTGAGAGCTTGTATGGATCATATTTCGCCACGTTAATGCCATTCCAGCAGACCTTTATTTTATCGGGGTCGAAGCCATGCCTTATAAGATCTTCTTGCATCGGATAGCTTACCGTTATAATCCCATCAGCTACCTCACCTGAGGTCTTTTCGATATGCGTAACCGTCTCTGAGCCACCATTGAGTGCACGACCCCATTCGGTTGAATGGAGGTGGAAGACGAAGGGGAGACCCGTCTCCCGCTTTGCCATTATCCCCGCCATCGCGCTCAGCCAGTCATGTGCGCAGATTATATCAAACGTATATCCCTCCTTCCTTACAAGTTCGTTAACAAATTTAGTCGCGCTGAGGATGTTGTATATAAGCACGTCGTTGAAGAACTTTATTCCTGTACCCCATCTTCTCAGGTCTTCGGTCATGCAGAGCGGAAGTATGCTGCTCCCCTCCACGAGCATCGGTCTGTTAACATCAATGCCTTTCAACGTCTCCCTCGTCTTTAATGTCCCGTCGTTCAGGGTAAATACCGAGACGTCATGTCCCAGCTTCACCATTTCCGGGCATATATTCTCCGCATACGTTCCCAAGCCACCAACAATCCTCGGCGGATATTCCCACACGAAAAATCCAATTCTCATTGTATAACCCTTTTAATTATATAATATAATTTGGAGATTTAATAATATTTCTTTGCTTAAAGACATGATCTCCAAAATAACTGAGCTTGACAAAATGGTTGACCAGCTCGCACAAGAGAGCAGAGAGTTGTTTACCCGCTTTTATTCGTTTGATATTTCCACGAGCAGCCTCGTGATCCCCAAGGAGATGGAGGATTGGGTGATAGAGCGGTTTGGCTCTCTTGAGCGAGTCGAACGTCAGCGAATAGTATCCATCAAGAACAAATTTACGGGAGAGCATAGCTTGTTTAACGAGTTAAGGCTCGATAGACCTATCGAATCGAAGGCTGTGATCGAATTAGCAGAGCTTAAAGAGACGAAGAATTGTACCTTTTGTAAACCCGAAACGCACACCCCTGCAGATACGTTCGGCAGGGTAAGAGGGGAATATTCTATTACGGCGAGTAACATAGCAAAGTATGATTCTTACCATAGCTTAATCATCTTCAATGAACATAATCCGTTAGAGATAAGAAGGGAATGGATAGCGGACTATTTAAGGACCGCAGAGCGCTGGTTTGAGGAAGTTTCTGAGTCCCGGGGAAGAAAGTTGCACAAGTTCTTCCTCTGGAATTGTCTCTGGAGAAGTGCTGCTTCGATTATCCATGGTCATATGCAAGTAACCGCTACTGAGGAGCAATATGGGAAACTGGAGGTGTTAGAAAAAATCGCCGCAGATTATAAAAGAACATTTAATGCATCGTATTTTGATGATTTATACCGGGTTCATAAGAGTTTAGGGCTTGCGAGTGAGAATAAGGGAGAAAGAATTTTAGTTTATCTGACGCCAGTAAAAGAGAAAGAGATTTTTGTCATCAGTCGAGCGACGAAGAGCGATGAAATGGCAGACACCATTTCTAAATTATTGAGCTCTTATTTACAAATGGGTGTGCAATCGTTCAATCTTGCAATCTTCCCATTGGGAGAGTATCATATTGTTAGGCTCCTGGATCGAGGTTCTTTGGAGGATAGGAATTCGGATATAGGTGCTATGGAACTGTACGCGGCGTCTGTTATTGCCACCGACCCCTTTAAGTTAGCACAGACTTCAGGGCTTGCAGGTAAGCCCCTCCGGTAAACCCTTTCAGGGTTTGCGGGGACGTGGGCGGAGCCCACGATGCGGGGGCACGGGCAGAGCCCGTGATGGCCAGAGCCCACAAAAATAAATCGCAACTAATTACGTCCAATTTCTTTTCTCCTTGCTCCTTTCTGGAACTTTGCCGAGATAAATTTCTCCTTTTCCAATTTTATTTGTTATCACAAGTTTTCGATTGTGATTTCTTTTATACGCTCTCAAATTTTCAACTTCACCGGATTTTTTCTCCTTATTTTGCGAATGGAGCTGTCACAGCGAATATTTATCCATTGAAAAACAACCGGAAAGCTTTTATATTGTTTCACCAATTTTAGTGATTACCTTGAAGAGAGATGGGCGAAACAGAGGCGAAAGTCGGGAGGGGAACGAGAAGCGATCTGCGGCATGACAACCATACGGTGTCATTGCTGACCGACCATCTGGTCTTTTCGCCCAAATATAGGGGGAAGGTATTAGACGGTGAAGTTGCGGAAGCGGCGGAAGAAATCATCCGTGAAACGTGTAAAGAGTTGGATATTGAGGTTATAGACATGGCGGTGAATGCTGATCATGTTCATCTTTTCATCAAAAACCCTTTTTGCAAGCAAAAAGCGTTTACGGAAAAATGCTTCGCAGATCCACCGAAATATTCCGTTAGCTGGATAGCGAAGCGGATAAAGGGAAGGAGCAGTAAGCAAACCCTTTTAGAAAAAGCGTTTACGGAAAAACGCTTCGCAGTGAGGGATAGATTCTCGCATCTTAAGGAGTGGTGCCCTGACCACTTATGGGCTCCAAGTTGTTATCACAAAACTTTTACGAAAAGTTTTATCAAAAACGCTTCGCAATCAGTAGGGCGTGGATGGGAAGTGGTGGAGAAGTATATTACGGGGCAGAAGAATTATTACAGGAAAGAAGATGCTATACCAGTAGTTCTAGTTGATGAAGAGAAAGAGAGGACATACAAAATCGGCTTCATAACGCTTCATACCAAATTTTTTACTGTTACAGGCCCCGTACCTTAAGTACGGGGTATGTGACTTTGGTGGTGAGAAAATATGGTAGAAGAAATTTCATTAGAGGAATACAAAAAGGCGTATGGGGAAATAGTGTCGGAGGAGAAGAAAATAGGCTTTTTAGTTCATCTGGTAGTGTACGTGCTGGTTAACGCTATGATGATAGCCATTAACTTCATATATTCTCCCGAGGCTATCTGGTTCTTTTATCCACTCATAGGTTGGGGAATCGGGATATCAATGCACTACCTATTTGGCGTTCGCTGGATACAGAAAGAGCTTAAGAGAAGGGAAGCGAAAGCAGAATATAGAGCGAGAGGGAAGAAATAATGTTTTATTCGACTTACGTTGTCGTTGTGATCGCCTGAATCGTAGAGACTTTTATATATTGAAAGAAAAAAGAGAACTGAAAAATGATTGCTCTAAAGCATGTAGATGGATGCCTCGGAATTTATTCCGGGTGTGGAGTGGTTGATGCCATGAAAAATATACTTCCCCGAAGGCACGTATTAGTGCTTTGTTGGGT
>JASEFB010000080.1 GCA_030019325.1 archaeon
GCCCATGCCCCCGCAAGCCCCGGAGGGGCTTACCCGCAAGCCCTGTAAGGGCTTAGTCAAAATTGAATGCAAAAAGAAATAGAAAGGAAGAGGGCAAAGAATGAGAGAAAGATGAACATAAAAGTCACTAAGAGGGATATAGCAAAAAAAATATCGGCTTATCTTAACCGTTCTATTACGCTTGAACAGATGGTTGATTGGGCGGAGAACATGATATGCGAAGCTGAATATGAAGAAAAAGATTTTGAATTGATAAAAGAGGTCTTGAGCCATCTGGGACTTGCAGATGTTAAAGAGTTCGGGCTATCCTGGGACGATTGCTACAATTATCTCTCCCGATTAGGCTATCAAGTCAAAGTTAGCATTTACGGTTCCAGTGCACATGCGAATAAAATCAAGGTGGTAGACTAAATTAAAGGTAAATTACAAAATATGTCCAAAATGCGGATGCAAAATGGTGATGTTAAAAAATGGATATCTTAACACACATTTTCCTGCCTTTAATTGCACTTTATTCTGTTGGTGAGTTCAAGAAGAAGTATCTTCTACTAAGCGTATTCGCAATATTCCCGGACTTCGATGTTTTTCTTGGCGTGCATCGAGGACTATTCCATTCGCTGATCTTTTTGATACCTTTAGCAATATTTCTAATGCTCCTTGACTATGGGTTACTCTTTAAAATCAAATACTCTTTAGTAGCCATCTTCTTCCTCTTCAGCCATTTGTTTCTCGACTTCCTTGCAGGCGGAGTGCCCTTCTTTTACCCCGTTATTGATACTGGTGTGGGGATTAAATTCCCCTTTGTAATCAATTTCGGAAGCAGTATAACGATAACAGAGTTTCTTCCAAAGCTGGTTTACATAACTCCGGAACTTGTGCACGGTAAGAGCTTCGATGCATTCTCAGGGTTTGGGATAGCAGCAATGATACTTTTTGCGTTTATGTGCTATTGGAACTGGAGGGGCAGGAATGAGTGAGGATAAGAATAAAATGGAGAGAATAAGCATAATTGGTTCAGGTTGGGTGGGGATGATTATTGGAAAAAGATTCAGTGAGTTAGGTTATGATGTGATTTTCTATGACATCGGGGATAAAAATTTGCCAAATTTCACTAAGGATATAAGTTATGCAATAGAGAATTCAGATATTTCTTTCATTTGTGTCCCAACGCCAACTATAGAGGGAGAAATAGACCTTAGCTGTGTTAAGGATGCGGCTGAGGACATAGGAAAACCACTGTCCAAGAAGAGCGATTATCATGTCGTGGTGGTAAAAAGCACAGTGGTTCCAGGGTCTACCGAAAATGTAGTAATTCCTCTATTAGAGCAATATTCAGGTAAGAAAGCAGGCGAAGATTTTGGAATTTGCATGAATCCGGAGTTTCTAACAGAAATTGCAGGGACATGGAGTTCTGATAAAGATTACAATAAGGATTTCTTCACTGAAGATCGAATTGTTATTGGCGAATATGACAAAAGATCGGGTGACGTCTTAGAACGAATTTACAAACCGTTGAATAAGCCTATTTTCAGAACAGATTTGAGGACTGCGGAGATGATAAAATATGCATCGAACTGCATGCTTGCAACAAAAATATCATATTGGAACGAGCTATTTCTCATTTGCAAGGAATTGGACATTGATTCTCAAGTTATTGCGGATGCAGTTGGTCTTGACCCGAGAATAGGAAAATATGGAACTGTTCATGGAAAAGCATTCGGTGGGAAGTGTTTGCCCAAGGATTTGAAAGCTTTCGTTTCTTTTGCTGAGAAGTATCGTAAGACAAAACTACTGAAGGCGGTAAATGAAATAAACGAAGAAATGAAAGAGAGGCATGGAGTGAGGGGGTGATTAAAAAGGATGATTGAAAAAGCAGTAATAACGACTGCGGGCGAAGGGACAAGGATGCTACCCGTGACGAAAGAGCAGCCGAAAGAGATGCTGCCACTTTTCGACAGAAGTGTGAATGGTGGAGTTTGTGTGAAACCCTTGTTACAGATAGTTTTTGAGCGGCTGTATGAGTTTGGAATACGCAACTTCTGCTTTATTACAGGAAGAGGAAAGAGGAGCATAGAAGAGCATTTTACTCAGGACTATGCATATTGGCAAAGTTTAAAAGAAAGAGGGAAGACTGAACTTGCCGAAGAGCTTGGGAATTTCTATCGAATGCTTGACTCTTCGAACATATTCTGGAAATATCAGCCGAAGCCAACAGGTTTTGGAGATGCAGTTTTGCTCAGCGAACCTTTTGTGCAGGATGAGCCATTTTTAGTTTGTGCTGGCGATACTTACATCCAATCGTCAGAGAATAGCTGCTTTAAGAGGCTTACATCAACATTTGAAGAGCGAGCCCCGGAAGCTATTTTTCTTACTTTTGAGGTTAAGGATCCAAAGAGGTATGGAGTATTGGAAGGAGAGGAGATAGAGGAAGGGGTTTATGAGGTGAAGAGGGTAGTGGAAAAGCCAGAAGAGCCTATTTCAAATCTTTCTATTTTACCGGTTTACATATTCAGACGAAATATATTCAGAGCTTTGGAAAAGATACCATATGGAAAAGGGAATGAGAAACAGCTTACTGATGGAATACAAAAGCTAATAGAATGGGGATACAAAGTTCTTGCAGTGAAGTTGAATCAGAACGACAAAAGATTGGACATTGGCAATCCGGAGTTTTATGCAGAAGCAATTTATCTATCAGGGAAATGGGCAGGTATTTCTCATGGTCATGAATGAGATAGTTAAACAGGGGATAGAGGAGATAAGAAGAAATTTAGATTTAGATATAGGATTTGCGGAGGGGAAAACTGTATTAGTCAGTGGAGGAGCGGGTTTTTTAGGATCATGGACTTGTGATGTATTGGTAGAGAGCAAAGCGAAAGTAATTTGCGTGGATAATCTCGTGAGTGGACGAAGGGAGAACATTTCGCATTTAATTGACAAGGAAAACTTCGAGTTTGTTCAGCATGATATAGCAAACCCGATATTTTTTGACGAAAAGATTGATTTTGTAATGCATCTTGCAAGCAGGGCATCACCATTCGAGTTTAAAGAATATCCAATTCAGATATTAAAGGCGAACACGTTGGGGATATGGGTTGCATTGGGAATAGCGAAAAAGCACGGTGCAAGATTTTTATATGCTTCGACGAGTGAGATATATGGAAACCCCTCTATAATACCCACGCCTGAAACACACGCGGGGAATGTCAACCCAATAGGACCGAGAAGTTGTTATGACGAGGCAAAGAGGTGTGGAGAATCTTATGTCATTACTTATAGGATACAGCATAACTTAGACACGAGAATCGCAAGAATTTTTAATACGTATGGAACAAGAATGAGAGCAGATGATATTTATGGTAGAGTAGTGCCCCGTTTCATAGAACAAGCACTAAAGGAGCAACCAATAACAGTATTTGGAGATGGTACACAAACGAGGAGTTTTTGCTATGTCACGGATCAAGTAGAAGGTTTATTTAGGCTTGCAAGCTTAGAGGATGCAGAAGGAGAAGTAGTGAACATAGGAAACGAAGAAGAAGTAAGAATAATAGAATTGGCAGAAATGGTAAAGAAACTAACCAACTCTTCTTCGGAAATCGTTTTTAGCGAGTTGCCAAAGGATGACCCGCGTAGGAGGAAGCCAGATATAAGCAAGGCGAAGAGGATTTTGGGGTGGGCGCCAAAGGTTGGACTGGAGGAAGGATTGAGAAAGACCATAGAAAACCTTTCTTTAGAAAAGAAAGCTTTACCAAAGAAACATTTTTAGAATCATGGAAAAAAGAGAAGGGAGAATGAAGATTTTAATAACTGGCGGGGCAGGATTCATAGGGCATCATCTCGCAAACAGGTTAGCAGAACATCATACTGTTACTGTTGTCGTCTACGATAATTTATATACCGGCGATTCGAAGCGATTAAATTCCGATATTGAGTTTGTTAAAGGGGATGTAACGGATTTCACACATCTTAGCAAAGTATCAAGAGACGTAGATGTCATCTACCACTTAGCAGCGATATCAAGAGTTCTGGAATCTGTAAACCATCCGAGGTTATGCTTTGATACAAACGTAACTGGAACATTCAATGTTGTTGAGGTGGCGAGAGAGCATGGATGTAAGATTATTTATACATCATCGAGAGAGGTGTATGGAGATGCGCAATACCTCCCGGTTGATGAAGAGCATCCTCTTAATCCTAAGAACCCTTACGGAGCGTCAAAGCTTACTGCGGAGCATATAATACGAGCTATGGCAGCAACATACGAGATGCAATATGTAATAATTCGGCTTGCCAATGTATATGGCAAAGGTGACTTCTCACGAGTTATACCAACATTTTTGCATAACATAAAAGAAAGTAAGGATTTGGTGATTTATGGTTCGCCTTCAAAAATTATTGATTTTATACATGTAAATGATGCGGTGAATGCTTTGATTGCGTGTTTGGATGTGAATGCGCAGATAATGAATATAGGGTCTGGCGTTGGAACGACATTAGGGGAGTTAGCAAATATTTTTGTAGCGTTCAATCCATTAACCAAACTCCGGATAGTGGAAGGTAATGCCTGTGAGGTCGATAGGTTTATTGCAGATATAGAGAAAGCAAAGAACCATATTAAGTTCAAACCAACAATTAACTTGAGGGATGGGATTCGGGAATTGGTTGAAAGTACTTTATCAAGGAACAATTACAATTTCGGAAGATGTTTATGAAGAGCTACTCAAAATTAAGGAGAGCAGGGACTTTTCAGAAGCGTTAAAGGGAATGATGAAAAGGGAAGGAAATCTAAACACGCTGCAAATAGGGCTTGGAAGTAGGGATAGCAAGGAAAAAGAGATGTTGAAACCGAACTCAGAAAAGTTGAAGAGGAGTTTCAGAGATGGATTTGATTCTGGATGTAGGATTTATATAAAGGTATAATGAAAATAAGAAGAGAAGAGAAGAGAAGAAAAGGAGAGAAATATGGAGAAGATTCAATCTGAGGTAGGTGTGGGATGGGTGAAACTAGAGAGGATCACGATAGATCCAGAAGTTATGGGAGGTCAGCCTTGCATTCGAGGGTTGAGGATACCTGTATCTTTAATAATCAAGTTGATTGCCGCTGGGAGAACGAACAAAGATATTTTAGAGGACTATCCAGAACTTGAAGAAGAGGATATAAAACAATCTTTAGAATACGCTGCCTGGACAGTTTCAGAGAAGGTTCTTCCCGTGACACTATGAAATTTCTCATTGATATGGCATTATCACCAAAAACAGTTAATGTTCTTCGGAATTCTGGGTATGAAGCTGTTAGAGTTAATGAATTGGGCATGGCAAAATCTAAGGATGGGGAAATATTAGAGTGTGCTGCAAAGAATGATATGATAGTGATAACAGCCGATTTGGATTTCGGCGATATTTTAGCCTTCACAGGATATAAAAAGCCTTCTGTGATAATTTTTCGCTTGAAAGATCCTTCTCCGGAGCATATTAATTCCCTTCTTCTTTCGAGTATCCCACGCATAAAGGATTCGCTGGATAAGGGCTCTATTGTGGTGGTAGAGGACTACCGAATTCGTATTAGGGAGCTTCCCGTACCATAAAAAATGAAAGACCTGAGGATTGTCATACCGGCACGTGATGAAGAAGCGAGTATTGGCGAAGTCATAGACCGCACTAAAAATGCGTGCAAAGATGCAGAAATAATCGTTGTTGACGATGGTAGCACGGATAACACAGCAGCGATAGCGCGGGAGAGAAATGTAAAAGTAATCAGCAATCCGATTAATTATGGTTATGGCAAAGCGTTAAAGATTGGCTTCAATTGGAATAACAGCGAAATCGGATACTTTGCGTTTTTGGATGCGGATAACACGTATCCACCGGAGAAGATACCGGAATTGTATAGGTTATGCAAAGAAAACGGTGTTGATGTTGCAGTGGGTTCACGCTTTCTTGGAGAGAACAAGGGCATGCCGGTTATAAGAAAACTTGGAAACAGGTTCTTTGCGTTTACTGTCTCGATATACACAGGAAAGAGAATAACAGATGCAGGTAAGTGGTATGCGAGTCTTTAAGGCATCGCTCTTACCAGAGTTTCAAGATTTGCCAGATGGCTTGAGTTTTACGCCGGGAATGAGTACGAAGATTCTGCATATAGGGATGAACTATCAAGAGATACCGATTGAATACCAGGAAAGGGTTGGCGAGAGCAAATTAAGTGCATTAAAGGATGGCTATCGGTTTTTTATGGTGATTGCGAATGTTGTGAGGAATCACAAGCCGATAGCGTTTTTTGGCACGATTGGGATACCATTTTTTATTGGTGGGATAATCTTCGGGGTATATTCAGTAGGTAGATGGTTATGGGGCGTGAGTGCTATACCTCCATTCATTTTAACAACTTTGCTTATAGTAGTGGGCGTGCTTATGATGATGTTTGGATTGATTGCAGATATGATAGTAAATTTGCGGCATATTGTGGAGCGGATGGAGAGGGAGATGAAGAAATAATTGAATGGGATATCAATGAAAACCTTAATAATAAATGAACCATTTGTAAAGGATTTTTGCAGAACACAGAGATGGGCGGCTCGCACCAGAGGTAGGGCTTTGCGGGCTCCTGACTGGCTGGCTTATGCTACTGCTGTATTAGAACGAGAAGGAGAAGATGTTGAATTATACGATTTTCCAGCAGAAGGATGGGGCAAGGATAAACTACGGGATTTAGTACAAAAAAAAAGCCAGATGTAGTAGTATTAGATGCTACAACACCTTCAATTTATTCAGACATTGATTGCGCCAGAATAGTTAAAGAAGAAGCTGATAGCAAAGTGTTAATGGTTGGACCACATGTCTCTGCAGTTCCTGAGGGAACATTGAGAGACGCTAAAGGCTATGTGGATGTTGTATGCAGAGGAGAATATGATTACACAGTACATGATGTTATAAAAAGTTTTGAAGGAGATAACAATCTAGAGAATATCTTGGGTATATCTTATATAGACAAAAATGGCGAAATTAAGCATAATGCCGATAGACCCTTGATAGACAATCTTGATGAACTGCCATTTCCAGCATGGCATCATTTAGATATAATGAAATATTTTGACGGCAGTAAACTCTATCCGTATGTGGATATGATTGCAGGCAGAGGTTGCCCTTTCAAATGTATTTTTTGTCTGTGGCCGCAAGTCATGCATGGGAGAAAATATAGACTCAGGTCAGCGAAAAATGTGGTGGATGAGATGGAACACGATTTAAAACAATATTCTAAACTGAGAAAGGGGATGTTGAGGGGTGAGATATTCTTTGAAGATGATACGTTTACGGTTAATAAAAAACGTGCTCACCAGATTTGTGACGAGATTTTAGAACGTGATTTGGATGTGATATGGTCAGTTAATTCAAGAACTGACATGGTGGATATAGAATTGTTCAAGAAGATGAAGAAAGCTGGGTGCAGGATGCTACTTGTTGGTTTTGAATCTGGAGATCAACAGATGCTCAATAATATGAGAAAAAATTTGAAAGTCGAGCGATCGAGAAAGTTCGCAGAAGTGGCAAAGAAAGCAGGGCTACAAATTCATGGCTGTTTCGTGTTGGGGTTGCCGGGTGAGACGAGAGAGAGTATGGAAAGGAGTATAAAATTTGCACTTGATGTTGGAATGGATACAGTGTAATTTTCTGCTGCTGTTCCATTCCCGGGAACGGAGTATTACGACTATTGTAAGAAGAACAATCTACTCACAGCCAACGACTGGAGCGACTGGTTGGATGAAGGAGAACAGTCTACGAGGGTGCATTACTTATTTTTTAGAGACAGAATAAACAAGATTTTTAAAAAGCCACTTACCAATTCCCGAGTTTATTTTTTAATACGATCGAATCGAAGAGATGGTTATTTAAATATACCGATAGACAGACAAAGCTGTGGGGTAAAAATAGGAGGAAAATTGAAAGATGACCATAACATCTATCCCTATTTCGTCCTTTGAAGGCTTTGGAATAAAAATTGAGGCGAAAGAGGCGAATAGAGCGGAAATACATGAAGCTATTGACAGTTGGATTGACGAGGTTGTAGAGATGAAGAAAGGAGCAGGCTTGGGAGGCATCACTGAAGAGATTTTCAAGAAGAGGCAGGAGATGATGGGGAAAATCGTGGAACAGATCGTCGAGGAACTATTCTCAGAGGAGTTAAATCGTGAGACAATGACATGCCCGAACTGCGGAAGAGTGCTTAATCGTAGAGAGATGCATGAGAGGACTGTGGAAACGATTATAGGCGAAATAAGGCTGAAAAGACCTTATTTCTACTGCGAGAAATGCAAAGAGGGCTTCCATCCTCTCGATGACGTCTTGATCCTGTCC
>JASEFB010000081.1 GCA_030019325.1 archaeon
GGATTGCATACGTTGCTCTATCTTGATATTTCGATGCGTATCCACGAAGCGTTAGGGCTGCTGGAGGCGGTTGAGGAAAAGAAGGGCGATGAAGTGCTGAAGAAATCACTACTTGTTGGTATTGCGAGAGCGGGCTCTGATAAGCCGGTTGTGAAAGCAGATTACTTGCCTGTAGTGAAGAACTACGAATTTGGTGAGCTGCCGCATGTGCTCGTTGTTCCGGGTGAACTCCATTTCTTGGAAAGAGAGGCGTTACTAAAGATTGCACAGGCACCGGAGGATATTTGAGTTCTCTTTCGTTTAAAACCGGTTTTCTTCAACACCCTTTCTCTATGATACCACAGTGCATGTTCCCCCAAGCCCCAACCACACCACCTCGCAATAAATGTGGGGCATCCGTTTCTGCTATGTCTGCTACATTTGGTAGGTTAGTTGCAGTCTTATTCGTTTTCACTCTTTTTTGAAGCTCTGATGTATCTTTGAGCTGCGTATATCCCTGCTGCATATATTCCAAAAGAGAATATACCAATGGAAAAGATACCTATAGAGAAAATACCGATCGAGAAGATGCCAGCAGCGAAAACTCCGCATGCAAAGAGGCCAGCTGAAAATACTCCAATTGCAAAGTCCCCTGCAGCAAGATACCCACCTGCGAATTGTCCAGCATTGGCAAGCGGGAACCCCGCTATCGTGTCAATACCAGCCAAATACAACAGCAGTGCTATGATTAGCAGCCCGACAGCAACTACACCAGCCAAATTCTCCCATTTCATTTTTTATATCACCTCCTAATCTTTTTATTTTGGTTGCATTATCAAGTACGGGGTATGTCACATACCCCATACTTAAGTACGAAGCCTGTGAGTGTGAAAGAATTTGGTATAAAGAGTTATGTAACAGGTTTTGAGTGCCTTTTCTTTCTCTTCATCAATTACAACTACCGGTATAGTGTCTGTTTTAGCATAATTATTACCATTCTGCCCCTCAATATACCTCTCCACCACTTCCCATCCTTGCCCTATTGCGAAGCGTTTTTCGTGAAACTTTTTTGATAAAACTTTTCTTAAGAGTTTTGTAAACGCTTTTTCTAAAAGGGTTTCGTGATAGCAAGAAGGCGCCCATAAGTGGTCTGGACACCATTCTTTAAGATGCTGAAATTCATGTTTCTTTGGCAAACCGTAATTGCTCAATATCCAGTGGGTCTTAAAAAATTTTAATCGAAAGTTTTATTAAGGATCTTGTTCAGATGCACATTATATGGCACCTACTATACCCGAAGAGATAATAACTTTGGATCCTGAAGGCATAGATTTCGATGATAAGGAAGCAGTTAAGTCCCTCATTCTCAAACTTCTCAATATCATAGAATCGCAAGCACAGCTCATACATGAGCTGCAAAATGAAAATCAATCCCTGAAAGATGAAATAAACAGACTGAAGGGCGAGAAAGGAAAGCCAAAGTTCTCGTCTAAGACATCTGAAAAAGAAGCTGACGTCCCAAACCCAAAAGGGGAAGGGAAGAAAAACTGGAGAAAAAGTGCGAAGAAGTCAAGAGTCAAGATAGATAGAACGGAGTACAGACGGGTTGACAGGAAAATTCTCCCACCTGATTCCGAGCATAAAGGTTACCGAAGCGTAGTGGTTCAGAATATCAAATTCACCACGGATAATGTGGAATACAAACTGGAGCGTTTTTATTCGCCCTCTGAAAACAAATTATATGAGGCGGAACTGCCAGAGGACATACACGGTGAGTTCGAGGACGACCTGAAAGCGTTCGTTGTTTACCTTTATTACGCTTGCAGAGTCACCGAGAACAAAATAAAGAAGATATTGGAAGAAGCGGGGATCATCATTTCTGCGGGTGAAATCTCCAATATCCTGACGCAGGAGAAGAAAGAAGAGCTGACAAAGGAGCGCGAGGAAATCTTAAAGGTTGGTTTGGAGTCCTCAATTTACTTTCACACCGATGACACCGGGTTAAAGCACGAAGGAAAAAACCACCACGTTCACGTGATTTGTAACCAGATGTTTTCCGCTTTCTTCATCACACCCAAAAAGGACAGAGACACAATCAGGAGCTTTCTTGGATTGAAGAAGGACGAAAAGACGGATAAGATCATGATCTCTGACGATGCCAGGCAGTATCCGGGCATAGCTGTTTATCATGCTTTATGCTGGATACACCAGATAAGGCTGTACAAGAAATTAAATCCGCTTATCGATTACCATCGCATCCAACTCCAAGAGTTCCTCACGCGTGTGTGGGCATTTTACGATTTGTTAGATAGATTCCGGGAAAATCCAGGTGACGAGGAGAAGGAAAAACTGGAAAATGAATTTGACGAGTTGTTTTCAACAGAGACCGGATACGAGGAACTGGATAAAAGGATAGCCCTTACTAAAGAGAAGAAGGAGGAACTTCTGCTCGTGCTGAGGTTTCCTGAGATACCGCTCCATAACAATCCCGCGGAGTTAGCACTCCGTGAACCCGTGGTAAAACGTAAAATTAGTAACGGAACGAGAAGCGAAGACGGAAAGACCGCATGGGAGAAGATGATGTCTATACTCGACACTTGTAAGAAGCAGGGTGTCGGTTTCTTTGATTATATTAGGGATATATTTTCAGGAAAACGTGCCATGACAAGATTAGCACATCTCATTTCTCGAAATGCATCTCAAAAGCCCACCTTTTATTGAGCAGATACGGCAAACCTTTCTTTGGAAAAGAAAAGTTTTCTTCTGTCGCTTCTGCAACTTCACCGAGCAACACTTTCCCTCTGTACTTGGGCGAAAAAACTAAGTGCTCCGTTAGTAGAGAAACCGTATGTCTATCATGACGAAGCTCGCTTCTTGTTACCTTATCCTTCTTCGCTTCCATCTCCCCATCTCACTTCAAGGTAAACACTAAAAGTGATATAACCTTATAAAAATTTTTCAGCTATGCAAAAAATATTTGATACAAAGACTTCATTCATGAAATAACGGGAAAAACCGATGAAGTTGAGAAAAACGAGACTGTATAGAAGAGATTGAACTTTAAAATTGTGATAACCACTAAAAATCGAAATACAAGGATTTTATCCGGAAGATTCTGAAAGGAGGAAGGAAAAAGGAAATCAAATGCTTCTAAAAGGGTTTAATCCGAACCAACCTTCCACACAACAACCATCACCACAAGGAGCAGCACGGCATACGCCAGAAACAGTAACCGTGCACCGAAGACTTCAGAAAGAGCGCCACAAACGAGAGGGATACCTCCCAAACCTGCATAAAATACCGTGTAATAGATGCCCATTACTTTCCCGCGCCTCTCCTGCTCTTGCTCTCCTTCTCCTGCGGCTTTCGACGCGAGCGTTAAGGTGCCCAGTGAGATTGCACCCAGACCTGCACCGAGGAAGAGACTCATTATAACAAGTTGGAAAACGGTGGTTGCGACGTAAAGCACGAACAAGCCACAAGCGCATAAAAGCAATCCAGCAGCCGAGAGAATGAGCTCTCCTATCTTCTTCATCAGCCGATTAAATCCTGCTTGCAAGAGTGCGAACACCATGAACATCAATGAAAGAATTAGACCGATGATTCCCGCTGAGAGCCTGAGGTTCTCGGGCGCAAAAGCAAACGGGGAGAACAGGGCACCCATAATGGCTGCAACACCAATCCCAAAAAATATCACGGAACAGGCAAGCGTCAATCTTCTTCTCTCTCGCTCAGGTAACAACAAACTCGTTCCTTTTCTTTCTATCCTCAATTTCGGCTCCTGAACAAAGAGCAGCACCAATACAATACTGAGAAGCGCAAAAGCAACGCAAACGAGAAACGGCATGAAGATACCATATCTATCGAAAAGAATGCCTCCTGAAGCAGGACCCACCGCTAACCCAACGCCCAAACCGATGTTGTACACGCCCATTGCATGTCCTCGTTCCTCGTAACTCGTCACTTCAGAGAGCAACGCGGTGATTGCAGGGAAGAACAAACCTGCACCAGCCCCCTGTAATGCCCGTACACATATCCAATGATACTGTTCGGTTGAAAGAGGAAAAAGAGCTGATGCAACAGCATAAAGCAAGAGCCCCGCTATGATCAAGGGCTTCCTCCCAAGTTTATCCGACATAATGCCGCCCGGAATATTGAGCGGTGTGCTGGCAATGGTAAAAGCAGAGAAGATCAAAGCAGCGACGATGAACGGTGTTCCTGAAGTCTCCACCCACATGCCGAGCAGCGGTGCGATGACCGTAACACCGAATTGCGTGCTAAAGACACAGATCGCAGCGATAATAACTATTTTTGTAAATTTCTGATCAAGATCTGAAGGCATGTGTAGTAATAATTTTTCCCCTTTTATTTAACTATTCAGGTTTATCAATACCCAAACGAGATATATCTCTTTAGTAAAGCTTTCTTTTTAAAAGCAAACAAAGACCTCCACCGAGAGCGCAAAAATATCGAAAAGTTTATATAGGATAAAGAATTTGCTAGCTTTTAACCTAAGGGCTTAAGCTCAGCATGAAATTTAAAAAAGGCCCTCGTAAAAAACCACGGCACTTTTGTGGCTATTGTGGAGGAACAGGTAAGAGACCGGGAGTTTCAGCACTACCGTGCCTTATCTGTGGAGGTACAGGGCGTAGGCCTTTTAGGTTGAGAAAGGAGTGTGCCTTCTGTGAAGGAACAGGTCGGAGGCCGGGAAGTTTGGCATTACCATGCCCTACCTGTGGTGGATGGGGATTCACTAAGTGATATTAAAATTTTTCTGCTATAACTGAAACGTTAATCAGATTCACTTGGTTATTTCCACTTCCACATCACAACGCCCTCAGCAACTTTTGGCAGGAAGAGCGTTGACTTTTGTGGAAGTCCTTTCTTCTCCACTTCTGCCTTGTATTTCACATCAGTTATACGCAGCGGTTTAAGAAAAAACGCAACATTGAACGCGCCACTGTCCACTTTGTCAATTGCATCACGCGGACTGGAGGTGAAAACGATATCTTCTTCAGGGTTGCCAATATGGGGCTCTGCCCCATGACCCCGCAAGCCCTGTAAGGGCTTAAGCGTTGGCTCTATAAGCCATTCGTGCAAGCTTATGACGTCCAGCCCAACTCGTTCGCCCCTTTCCATCGCCAGGCTCCTTATCCTCTGCTCATTACCCCGCAGCAGATAGAATTTCTCGCCATCATACATCCCGAATCTAACGTCAAATTCATCGTTGTATTCGTCGTTGAGCTTTGAATAGATAAGCGTGTTTCCGGTAAGCTTATCGTAAGGTTCGACAACAAAATTTTCTTGTACCCTCCTCCATAACTCTTCCATGCGACATTTTCTCACACATCGGTGCCAGGGGAGCAATAAAAGTGCTCTATCACCTCCTTCTACAAGCATCATCAGCGTATACCTCTCCTCTTGATCTCTACTCAACCGATAAGAGGCTGTATATCGGTGATGCCCGTCAAGAATCATGATTTTTTTATCGAGCATGAGCTGCTGAAGCTTCTTAATAATCGCTTCATCTGAAATCTCCCAGAGTAAGTGGCAAGCACCCTGTAAGACAACATCCACAAGTGGCTTTCTCTGCTCATCTATCTTCAAACTCGGTCTGCGAAAGCCCAGGTAATCCTCGAAAATGCGGTTTATCTCATGGTCTGGCATGGTATATTCCGCAACGATTGGCGAGAAATTCATGCCACACGCTTTCATCAGATGGTATCGCTCTCGCGTTTTCGCCTCAAAAGTCTTTTCATGTCCTAATATGTTGTGTTCGTCGATTTTTACCAGTGCTACTAATCCAAAGGTGAAATAGATCCCTCTTCTCTCTTCTTCTGGGATTTGTTCCATAATCTCTTCTGATATACGGTATCGGACTCCGTAGATATAGAAAGAGGGCATTTCGCACTCAATCAAAATCCTATCTGTGAAGAAACGCTCTAAACTACCTTTTGCAGAATCCACAAATTCGGCTTCCGCTACGCCCTCTTTTCTCGTGGTAAAATGGATTACATTGTTCTTCCTGGCTGCATACTGCTCGTACTGAGATGCGTCAATAGAATCGTAAACTGGGCTAACCAGTTCAGCTCGGTTTCCTGCCTGCGGGTTTAGTATCGTCGCCTTGAAGGGTTTTATTTCTACCATGGGTTTTGTAAGAAACGTAATAGTTTATTCGATCTATACATTTTGATTCTATCTTCTATACTGCACGATTACCTAAAACACCTCCAGTAAACTTTAAGTTTCTCTTTCACTTCTCTCACCACCTTTTCGGTATCATTTAATACCAAATCCCTCCGATATCTTTCGGGAATTTGCTCTGCCCCTTCTATCGATCGCTCTATCCCAGCCAATCCAGCAATTAACGCCAACCATGCAAAGGGTAGGATATTCTCATTGTAACCCGAGGCAATCAAATCTATCTCCTTCCCATGGCAAATTTCTGCAAGCGCTCTCACCTTCTCCCCAATCATCCTGAACCCTTCTATTGGCAACCCTAACTGAGTGAGCTGATCGTTTAGATATGGATCTGAGCCTCCATTTCTGACGATAATCTGGGGCTTAAATTCTATAGCCAGAGGTTGAACGATCTCCTCAAAAACTAAGTTGTAGGAATCGTAGCCTGCATCCACGGGCATTGGTACGTTCACGGTATATCCTTCTCCTTCTTTCTCTCCAATTTGAGAGACAAAACCCGTTCCCGGATATAACGTTCGTGGATCTTGATGCACATCAACGAACAAAACGCTTGGATCGTGGTAAAAGTATTCAGAAGTTCCATTTCCAGCATGGGCATCGGTATCCAAAATCAAGATCCTCGTGAGACCGTATTTCTTCATCAGATATCTGCCAATGAAGGCAACGTCGTTATAAAGACAAAATCCTTCTCCAAAAGAAGGCTTGGCATGATGCATCCCACCCCCTATTGAGACAGCTTTCTTAAATTCTCCTTCCTCTACCAAATCAACAGCTTTCTTCGCCTGACCAATAATCAGCCTGGCAGCTTCCTCCAATTTCCCCGGTCTTCCAATCGGTCTATTATCCATGCTGTGGAAGAAATAAAATCGTCCATTATAATCCACACCTAGGTGGGCAGCTCGGTAATAATCTCTTGTAAAATCGATATACTCCCTACTGCAGATTAAAAGCAGGTCTTCATCCTGAGCCTTCTCGGCACTAACGATCTGATAATTCTCCTCGCGTAAATTTTCCCTTAAGAACTGAGGAAATAGTTGGTACCGGTGGCCCCTGAAGGGATGCCCAGCGCCAAAATCATATTCCTTTAATTCCTCCCTACACAGAATCGCCAATTTTTGGGGCATATTTTATACCTTCCCTCAAGTATATTATATTTGGTACTGTTTCAGCAGCAATTAATTCCGGTATCTCATTTTTTAAAGCGGTGTCAGCAGGTGTTTTATACGCAGAAGCGAAGGAGATATCGTTTCATCCGAAACTTGCGAGTTACACCGTTGACGTAACCAATGAGAAGAACGAACTTATAGCATCATTTCAGGGGATGGTGTATCGCAAAAAAGATACGTTGAACATCGAATAAAGTTTACTCGCTTCTTCCTGTGATCTTTATTATGCATCATGGGCATTGGCTCAGAAGAAGGCAACATCAATCAGGTTTTAAGCGCCTGCCGCACTTGCATCTCGCTGATCTTTCTTCGAAGGGAGAGTCATCCAATTGATTACTGCATTCCAAACCCGTGAAACGCTATGATATCGGTGTTGCCCGCTTTTAAGCTTATTATGCCCTCACGATAAAGATTAAAGTAAGCGTTGAACGTGACCTCTGATAAACCCTTCCAGGGTTTGCGGGGACGTGGGCAGAGCCCACGATGGAATAATCAGGGATCATGAGAGGAAAGAAAGAGCGAAGAATACTGCAAGTGGCTCTTGATGTTATTGAGTTGGAGCGAGCGATAGAAATCGGGAAAGAGTGTGTAGAGGGCGGTGCAGACTGGTTAGAGGTGGGAACGCCCTTGATAAAAAGTGAAGGGATGCATGCAATAAGGACACTGAAAGAGGCGTTCCCTGAGGTGAAGCTCGTCGCTGATATGAAGACAATGGACACCGGTGCGATCGAAGTGGAGATGGCGGCGAAATCCGGTGCTTCAGTGGTCTCTATCCTTGCCGTTGCAGATAACGCCACGATAGAAGATGCGTTAAGATCCGCTCGTAAATATGGTGTGGCGGTCATGGTGGATATAATGAACACAGAGGACCCGGTG
>JASEFB010000082.1 GCA_030019325.1 archaeon
AATCGCGGGCTCTGCCCGCGTTCCCGCGAGCCTGAAAGGCTCAGTAAGGGTTTATGCTCCACTCTATTGTGGGGCTCTGCCCCACGACCCCGCAAGCCCTGTAAGGGCTTTGTAACCTCACGCACGACGAAGTCAGTGGGTTTAGTTTTTATCGTTCCACCTATTCCGTCGGGTTGCGTTGCGTAAAACCAGATCCCTATTCGTTTTTCGTACTCCGGACTCTCTTTTAGCTCCATTTCTGTTGACCCTCGACGGTTATTCAGAATTGTTTTTACCTGGATTTCAGTGACCATGGTATTCATGTGTCTTATTGGCGAAAGAAGAAGATAAACTTCGATACCGTCAGAAATGAGAAGAAGATGCTGTTTGATGCGGAGAAGTATTATAAGCAATTTTGTTATGAAAATCAAATAGTGTTTAGAGGATAGTAAAATGAAAATTAACGATATTACTGCAATAGCGCGTCCACTTGATCTCAACTACCCGACAAATAAAGCGATTGCACTGGTATCAATGATTGTTATTGCAGCCAGTACTATCTTTTGGATGGTTGCAGGACGAGGATTTCTCGATAGTGCCTGGTGGGGTTTCATTGCCAGTCTTACCGTTTTTCTTTCATGGGCGATAGCCCGAGAACTTGATCCTGAATACGATCTTTCGGCATTCGTTACAGCAGGATTCTCACTTAGCAGTCTGACTTTTTTTGACTTGCCCACGATCATTGTACTTTTCTGGATCCTTCTTTGGACCCGTATTGTAAATCGTACTACTGGGCTTCCGGCGAGAATGTGGGACTCTCTATTTCTTCTTGCACTTGCCGGATGGCTTACTTTTAGTGGGAACTTTGTCGTTGGCTTAATGACCTCACTTGCATTTTTACTCGATGGGTTTTTATCGCATCCACGGAAACGTCAATTACTTTTTGCAGGCATTCCACTGTTACTAATTGCTCTTTCTTTTTACGTGAACGGCATTGTAGTCGGTGAAACTAAGTTGCCCCTCACTCTTCAGCTTGCAGTAGTAGTGATCTCTTCACTGTTTGTATTGGTAATCTTTGATTCCCGCAACGTAAGGGCAATCGCTGACCAGACAGCAGAACTGCTTGATCCGATGCGGGTTCAGGCAGCTCAGGTGCTCGCATTAGCAACCGCAATACTCATTGCATTGTTGAATGGGTTGCCTGGCTTGGTATCGATAATGCCATTGTATGCTGCGATCGTTGGCATCTCAGTATACCGATTTTTTGTTAAGCTACGTATGAATAAAACCGATCACGAGTTGAGAAAGAAACTCAGTCCTGACGAGTATCATATTTTAAGGGAAAGAGGCACCGAGCCTGCTTTTAGTGGGAGATATGTAAAGAGTAAGGAAAGAGATACTGCATTAACTCTTTAGCGTTGGATTTTAAGGAGAGTAATTCGTTGCCAAATTAATTTCTTAACCTGAGCCACGTGGATGAAGCTTCTCACCGCTTGCTTCTTTCAGAGCCGCTTCGGGTTTTGAGGTTGGGTGGTTTTTTAAGAATTTATTTATTCTACTCAACTCCAGTTAATATTTTTATTAATCCCTTTCTAGTCCTAATTATGCGATTTGAGAAATAGATAGGCCAAGGTGTTGGTACTTCATTTTCACAGAATAAGATTATCCTCTTTCCCAATTGTTTTCCTACACACATCTCCATTGCTGCTCCATAGCTCGGCCCATTTAAAACCACCACGATCACATCGCTTTCCCGCACTAACCCTAAATGACGGTTGACTATTCTATCAGCTACCTCCGGTTTATCTCTGAAATCTTTTATGTCTGAGTAGTCCATGTCCTTATCCACAAGCCGGTCTAATACCTCTATTCCTTCTTTTCTGAGCATATTTTTTTAGCCTCAGGTAATTTCAGACAACCTTCGAATGAATAGAATATTTTTAGAGGTTTTTAAATCTTTCGATTAAGTAACTTTTTTCGATACCGTAAAGAAGCAGCTTAGTACTGGAGTGCCCTTTACTGCGATTGCTGCATCACAGAAGGTGAGTGAGGTAATAAAAAGAGAGGGGGAGGGTGCTACTTTACTTTCTCTATGAACACCTTTACCTTTGTTGTCGGGTCGTTCGTTGGTCCTATCCAATATGGTCCATCGTATGCATGCAGCGATATAAGATACACACCACTTGACTGCGGGACTCACGTAGCGGAAACAGGGATATCCTTTTGTTCATATGGTCCAAGAGTCTCAGTGGCCCAATTCAGGAGGAAGCCATCAACGTAAAGTTCTATTGTGACATTGATACTTGCATTCACATTGTTTTTAATCTCATGTGCCGTTGCGGTTATTATTAGAGGATCCCCGATAATCTTTTTGCTCTCAAGACCTTCGAACGTATGTTCGCCGTTCCACGTGACATTGCCACTGATTCCTTCTCCTTTCCCCTCTCCACATCCACATACCGTTATGGTTATTGTGGTCACGTTCGTTACACCCGCATCGTCTTCAACCTCGAGTATTACTGTGTAGTAGCCGCTTTCAGGATAACTGTGGGTTATCGTAACAACGTTCTCCTCGATATCCCAGATGCCATCGCCGTCAAAGTCCCATCTGTATGCCACGATGGTTCCATCGGGGTCGTAGCTTTCAGAGGCGTCGAACACAATTGGCAAATTCGTCGTGGGCGTCTCGACTGATGAGTTATGAATCTGGATATTACCCCCTCCAAGCGTGCCATTTGCGTGGTATTCGAAGCCTTCCCCAAGATTTATCGATATCGCGAATGTATCATTGTCCTTTCCGGGCTCTCCGTTATCCTCAACATATACCGTGAAGTTGTACCTGCTTTTGCCGTTGACCTTGGCGGTACCTGTGAAGATGGCATTGTTTCCTGACCCTATGAGGGTGTCTATAGACTCGCTGTGAACTTTCATCCCTGTTGCATGATCGTTGAACTGTAGATTGCCGGATGGCTCAGTTTCCCCATCTTTGTATTGTGCCACAAAACCAAAAGTCACTTGTTCATCAGGATTCATGGGACTGGGGATCTTACAACCTCCTCCTGTCACTTTTTCGATTGTTGAAAGTGGCTCGTAGGAATAGGTTATCTTTGCATTCGGCTCCCAAATCTGAGCAGAAACGGCGGGTACAAGCGCTGCACCGGCAATACTGAGAATAACCGAAATAACCACTACTGATAGTTTTTTCATTTTTGCACCTCCTAATGTATACCTCCAAATCGGTGGTTATATAAGGGTTCGCAAGCCTGCAAGAACAATTTCAATCCTTGGAATGGAAATTTTTAAACGTAGTAAATTTCTTAGTAAATATCTAGCAATAAAGTTGCAAAGGGGGCGCGGGGCACTTCGAACTTAGGTTTTCACTTCTGTCACGTATCCTAAGATATTTATTAACCTATCAAATCCAAAATTCCTTCGTAAAGCTTCTTTCAGAGCCGCTTCGGGTTTTCGGCAGTGCTGGTGTTTCCTTTACGCAATAGCTGCATCATAACAGGTGAGTGAAGGGACACTAAGAAGAAGAATGAGAGAAAATTATTATGTCTGGAACCATTCCGATGTACTTTCATCCATTAAATAATTATCACTTATTGTCCGAACAATTAACCTTGTGTATTTATCACGGGGAACGTTAAGATATAACGTTACAGTTACTTTTGGTCCGGGATTTAAATTGAACGCTCCACTTTCTTTTGGATTATAGACGTAATCTTCTCCAGCATCGAAACCAGCATACACTTTAACATTATTCGCTGTTGCTGTTCCAACATTTTCAACAGTGACTGTTAATGTTACGATGTCAGTTCGGATGCTACGTGTATGAGTTGCTGTCCAGTCATGAGTAAGTACAGCTCTGGGAACAAGATGAAATAAAGTGGCTGAAGAGCCTTTATATTCAGTTGGTATCTCTCCAATCTTCCAACCTTCGCCAGTAGCCTCTAGATAGAAATACTTCTTCCCGTTTTCTGAATAATATGTCCCATAGATACCTTCTCCTCCTAGGACACCCACTGCCACATGTCCAGGCAACTTGATCAGTACAACATCATAAGTCATCTTATCGATAAGGGCGGCAGTTAATATCGAGGCATCTTCACAATCCCCGCCATTGTCGACAAGCGTCTCTATGGGATACCTAGGATATTCATCAAACGGCGTAGTAACATTATCTACAGTATAAGGAAGACTTTGTACAAATGCTATTACTAAATTGATCTTTTCGTATTCATCATATCCTTGTTTTGCGGCGGCCTCATTGAATTTTTCAATCAGTGCTTCTATGTATGCATCATCATAAGGGTCAGTTATATAAACAGAATAATCACCAGTAGGCGGTCGTGGTTTATCTTTATAATATTCATATAACGATTTAGGCACAGTTAAGTTCCCCGTCCACGTTCCACCACCATAACTCCACTCATAATGTCTAGCAATTGTTCCAGTGGGTTGTGTAGTTGGGGAGATTGTAATCTCTCCAATATCGTGTACCGTTGGCGTAACTGGCGTAGGTATTGGTGTGGATGTTGGAGTTGGTGTTAACGTGGGCGTTGGCACAGGCATTGGACTTGGTGTTGGGCTTAATGTTGGGTTAGGTGAAGGTGCTTCTTTCTCAATGCACCCTGCAAATAACACAGCCACTAAGATTGTTATTATACCTATTAAGCCTGCTATGATTTTCCTTTTCATATTTTATCACTTCCTTTCCTTTACCAAAACATAAAGGTATATGAATCTTCAGCTTTTGGTTAATTTACTCCTTAAGGCCACACTTCCAATTTCGAAGGAAGAACTCTTCGAGAGCTTAAAAATATCGCAAAGATTATGACAAAATAGAAAGATTTATTATAAAGAACATGCATCGTACTATGGGGAGTGATTCGAATAAATGGTGGAAAAGAGGTTGAGATGTATGGTTTGTAAGAAAGAGATTTTAGATAACGAGTTTGTCGCAGTGAAAGGTGGAGTAGCTCATGTCGAGTGTAGTGGTGAGATTAAAAGTCGCAGGGGCGTGATACGCTCAATCCTGTCTTAATAATACGAAAACCCCCTCTTCATGGTTTCGTAATACTTTTTCTAGTGTAACGAGTTTTCAGGCGGTTAAATAAATCAAATCAATAATCTCTTCCTTTACGTACCGTATGAATTCATCCTTCGTCGCCTTGCTAAAGATTGTTACAACCCCGTTTCTCGTTACGCCTACCACCGAGCCGTACCGTTTCGACTTCAGCACGATGTACCATATCTTCCCGTGCTTCAAATGCTCTACATACATCGAGGTATCACCCAGAGCAGAGCCATACAGAGAGAGCTTCTTGATATTCGGGAGGTCAACATCGTCGAAGAAGATTATCTTTGTATCCTCGAAGTTATCCTCGTGAAAACGCTTGAATCGTTCGGGCTCAATCCTCACTTCTACTATCCTCCCGGTTGTTATGAAAAGAATCTTACTCAACTGATTTGCTATATTATTCGCCCTCGCTTTCTTCTCCAGAATGGTGAGTACAGTCCGCCCTTTCTGCTCTCCTTTTGCTTGCGTGACAAAGAAGAAAGGCGCTTCAGACGTGGTCGGGATCCGTACCCGCTCACCATGGTGATAGACATCCAGAAGTTGGTCCTGAATGAACGTGCCATACAAGGAATCACCGACTAAGCGTAAGTCCTTTATCTCTGTTATCAAACTGATGTCTTTGTCATTGTCTTTCAATTTCTCTTCAGATTTAAACCCTTTCAGCTTTGAGGCTATGGTATGCAAGTCAACAACAACATCCTCCCCAACCAGGAATATCTTCCCTGCTAAGACCATTTTACGTTCTATACTATGATAGGGTGATGAGATTAAAATAACATTCGAACGTTGGCTTATTTATAAATGGTGGAAATGTACTTCCGCTCACCATGAGTGATATTCGGTTACCGCGACCAGCTCTCCTTCCGCTACTCCTTCCTTATTCTCCGGGATCACGACAAAGCCGTCCGACTTTGTCATGCTGGATAAGATGCCGGAGCCACTTACCCGTATGGGCTCTGCAAAATACCCCTGGTCGGTGCGAAGCAGCTTTACACGCACGAAATCGGTTCTCCCAACTGCCGAAGGGATCTTCTTGCTCGCACGAGCAAAGATTTTCCTCCGCTCTTCTGTCACACCATGCATCGCATACAAAAATGGGCGAACGAGCAGTTCAAAAGCAGATATCGTCGCCACAGGATAACCAGGGAGAACAAAGATCGGCTTGGTGTTGATGATGCCGAAACCGGTTGGTTCCCCCGGTCGAATCGCTACACCATGGAATATAAGCTTCCCTAAATCCTCGACTGCATCACCCAGGAAATCTCTGGTACCTACCGAACTCCCACCACTCACTAATAACCCCTCACACCCTCGTTCTAACGACGAACGGAGTGCGTCCTTTATCTCTTCGTAATTGTCACGTACTATGCCGATTCTATACGGATTTGCGATCCTTTGCGTCAATGCTGCAAGTGTATAACTATTCGAATCTGCTATCTTCTGTTTCCTTTGCCACTTCTCGTGCTCAGACGACTGCAATGCAGGGTCTATCAGTTCGTCGCCCGTGGCAATTATGCCGAGCTTTGCCCTCTTATACACCTTCACCGTTCTTGTAAAGAGAGATGCGAGCATGCCGAGATCATGAGCTCGTAGTATCTTCCCTGCTTTTAACACCGCTTCGCCCTTCTTCACATCCTCACCCTGAAAAGAAACGTTTTTACCCGGTGTAACGGGCTTGAAGATCTCCACGGTATCGCCTCTTTCCCTCGTATATTCGAGCATGACCACTGCGTTGCTGCCTTGTGGCAGCGGCATCCCGGTTGCTATCGGCAAGCATTCACCCTCCGCTAGTTCTGCTTGGTTTTTATCTTCTCCCAACTGGCTCTTCGTTAGCTTCAAAAGCACGGGATTTTGTGGAGATGCGCCAAAAGAGTCCTCGCCTCGAATCGCATACCCATCCATCGCAGCCCTATCAAAAGGAGGGCTATCGATGGGCGAAAGAACGTCTTCCGCTAAAACCCTAGTCAATGCATCGTCAAATCGGATTTCTTCGATTTCTGTCCTCTTTGCATGCGGTAACACCGTCTTTAATGCCTCTTCCCATGAGATAAGCGTGCGGAAAAGCTTCATTAAACTCTTTCCTCCAATCTATTCCCCCCTCGCAAATACACCGTTACTATACCGGCTTGTGACAATTTCGTCCTCAATTTCTCATCGTTGGTAAGGACTGCCGCCTTTCTCTCCAGCGCTAACGCGGTAATTATCTCGTCAGTGTCCTTCTCTTCTTCCTCACCCTCTGCTTCCTCTATTGAGATCCTGGATCTTATCGTCACGCGTTCCTCTCGCTGCACGGCAGCATGTGTATACCTTTGTATTAAAGAATAACCCACATTTGCCGCTCTTTTCTCTTTACCCTTCAAGCCCAGGCTTTTTCTGAGCCTCTCTAACTCTTTCAAGACCACTCTCGGCACGATTATATGCAGATATCCCAGTCTCTCCAGCTCGTCAAAAATATCAACGCCAAATTCCCCGGGTATAAGCAGTGCATTGGTGTCCACTATCACCTCCTTTCTTAAAGCATTCTCTTTAACCATTCCTGAAGGGTGAGGTGATTTTGGTTCGCTCATCTCTTTTTCTTTACCCCTTTGACGACAAACCTTTCTTTAGAAAAGAAAGCTTTACCAAAGAAATAATTATTTTTAGTAAAGGTTTTTGCGAAGCAAAAAAGTTTATTACCGCCTCTTAAACCGCTTCTCTATCTCCTCCTTACTCAACCGTATCATCGTCGGTCTCCCGTGCGGGCATGTATAGGGTATCTTTGTGCTCTTCAACTGTGCCACGAGCTCGCGCATATACTCATAAGACAGCTTCTCTCCTGCCTTTATACTCGCTTTGCACGCCGCGGTGCTGAACAATACCTTTATTCGCTCCTCTTTTTTT
>JASEFB010000083.1 GCA_030019325.1 archaeon
CCACCATCAAATAGAAAAATATTTAAGTAATCAAAGACTATCTCCGAAAGTCAAGATAAAAGAATAAAAAAGGAAAAAATTCCCCTTTACCCGCCCATTTTATTCCAATCTTATTGTGGGTATCCAGTTGTCGTATTTCTTTCCATTGGCATCAAACTTTTCTTTTAAAAAAACCTTTACTAACAACTTTTTTTACCTTCGGTAAAAAACCTTGACTAAAAATAGAGTCTAATTGCTGGTATCCAGTCGTTATATATTTTTCCGTTGGCATCAAACTTTTCTTTTAAAAAGAAACCTTTACTAAAGAAACAACTTAATGGCAGGGATCCAATCATTGTATTTCTTACCATTGACATCGATGAATTCCGTACAGTTTATCCAGCCATTCGCTGTCGGCAGTGCGGACGTGTGATGGATTTGCGGATACGAGCCTGTTATAATGGTGTAGTTGTATGTTTCACCAGCGAGAAGTGTGAAAGAGTTGTTAAATGATATGTTGTGCCAATCGCCTACATATCCTTTCCAAGTTGCTGTGGCATTCCAGGTTGCGTTCCAGATCTTTGCGTATTCGGTATGCCCACCAGTGCCTGTGCATGGATAGGTGTAAAGCTTGGATACAGTAATTGTTCGATTTGGCTTGATTGTGCCATTGTGCGTACCGGAGATGCTTGGGTATGCGCCTGGACCGGTATCGAAGCCAAATTTCGCTAACGGGCCATTATACCAATCATATAAGAACACGTTAGTATAATATTCGCCTACGTCTTCATTTTCGATAATCAGACCCGCTTCTCTGTTGTTTCTCGGACTGTATTCATTCCAATTAATGCTTGAAATCAAAACTCTGTTACGGTCTACAATTACCCCCTTATTATGTGTCTTGTTGATACCCATCGCTTCATCATCTATTAACTTTGCTTCAAGGGTTAGATTTTCATCCGTGGCAATACCTCTGACATACTCAATTGTTTCTTCATTATGCTCCTTCTCGTACCGGGAATCCAATAATATCTTTACCTCACATCCTCTCCTTGATGCGTTGATCGCAGCCTCTAAGAACAGATTTGGTTTTGGGTCTGCATCGGTCCCCCAGTCCTTGTAGATATAAAGCTGCTCCACATAAACAGATTTCTTCGCTCCTTTTATCATGCCAATAATAGATTTTGTCTGCATTAGCGAGGTATCAGGAGCTAAGACAGGAGAGATATTAAACTCACCAGAAATAATTTCGCTATTAAAAGGATGGGAGTAATTGCCGGTTGGGATTGTGCGGTTTGGCACGAAATCAGGAGGAGGAGAGCCATATTTATTCCCGTAGATTGAATCGTTTGCGGTGAATGGGAAGCTGTCTTTGCTTTCGGGCTTCCAGTCTTCAAAGAATACCCCGCTGAAATAATTTGTTACATTTGAATTGTTTATAATAACGCCCCAGCCTCTGTTCCCAAAGGTATTATTAGTAGGCACACCTGTATTCTTCCAGTTCTCTGACATTACTATCGTCGTTTCATTGTCTATAAGTGCGTATTTTGCATGATTGAACGCATATCTGTCATGAATACCTCTGTCTTCGTCGTCTATCATAAACCTGACCGCTCCACCTGCGGTAACGGTTTGGTTTGCAATATACTTTTCTTCATCAGCAATCCCATTTACCGGGTCACCTTCAAGCATTATTCTGACTTCAACGCCCCTTTTTATTGCCTCTATTATATGGTCCATCAGATAGAAATTGTGAAATTGGTAAACGTTCAAATAAATTGATTCCTGTGCGTTATCAATTGCATTTGCAATCTCGATGAAACTACTATCCGGGGATGTAAATACCGTTACGTTCCCGTCAAAACTGAATGTCTCATAAGGGAAGTGCGACTGCCCAACGACGTATACTCGATAATCATCCCAATCCGCAGATGAGTTTGTATCCTCATATTGCGCGGTTGTCTCGTTTCTGTCCCGCTCTAAGATTACACCTTCGTCTACGTCTTTCACTGGGGTACCGGACCATCCAGCTCCTGCATACACGGAGTTACCATAAATCACAACATCTATTATCTCGCCCTTCTCATCCTTCAGGATTACTTCATCACCTGTATTAGCTAATTTTACGCCCCCATAAGTGTTTATCATATTTGGCGTCGGGTCAGAATCCACACCATATTCAAAATCTGCGTTCTGAAGCATCTCATCATAAAATGCAGTTGCATTATAAGCGAGATATAAACTACCACCAGCATCTATATTCGCCCATGATGGAAATGTTATAACGCCCTCCCCATCAGTTATCTGCCATTCACCGATATTAATTGAGCTTTCGGTGGGATTGTGTATCCTTATAAACTCACCGTCAGTGTCCCCTTTCAGATAGGTATCATAGTATATTTCTGTAACTATCACCTTTTCGAATGTGCCTGGTGCTGATAAATTTGCAGTGCCCTCACCGTTGAAGGCAATTCCTATGATTATAATTGCCAAAATTATGACTTTACGTCTATCGTAGGCGTGGTTACCTGCTCCACGTAGCTCATCAATTCTGCCAACAGATTTTTTCTGGCTTGCCATAATTCTATACCAACAATGTGATCATTTTCATCGTATTCTAATCTAGCTAATAGCTGGAATCCAATTACCGTAAATGATAAACGTGTTTGGTTTTATATACTATTGTAACGTATTACTATAAGAGGTACTACATAATAATGACAGCAGCTTCTATCACCCTGCCTGCAAAGCTCGGTGAGAAACTAAAAGCGAAAGCAGATGAAACAGGATACCTGCCCGAGGAGTTAATCGTCGAGCTTATAAGCGAGAGTTTGGATGAAAAGGTTGACCCAGAAGACCTTGTAGAACATTACGAGACACTGGGTGAGAAATATCTAACAGAAGCGAAAGAGTTGTTGAAGGAGGGCAACTTAGTACAGGCGTCCGAAAAGTTCTGGGGTGCATCGGCACTTGCAGTGAAGAGGGCTGCAGCGAAGAGAGGGCTAATATTAGAGAAACATGGGAGTTTGTGGGATTTCGTAAGTCTGCTTTCACGGGAGAGTAAGGATAAAGAGATTGTTAGACTTTTTAGTGTGGCGAATGCCTTACATAGAAACTTTTATGAAGCGCAGATGAATAAAGAGGTGTTGGAAATCGTTGCAGAAGATATTGAGAAGCTCATTGAAAAGTTGCGGAAGATTTCATAAAAAACTTTCTTATGTGGGGCTCCGCCCCACGACCCCGCAAGCCCTGTAAGGGCTTAAAAGAAAGTTTTATCAAAGAACTTTACTCCAATCGTATCGCAGGTATCCAGTCGTTATATCGCTTGCCATTTGCGTCTATAAATGAAGTGCAGTTTATCCAGCCATTCGCTGTTGGTAATGATGGTGTGTGATGAATTTGAGGATAAGAGCCTGTGCGTATGGTGTAATTGTATGTTTTATTTGCCAATAGAACACCCGTCTTATCAAAGGTAGTGTTGTGCCAATCGCCTACATAGCCGTTCCATGTGCCACTTGCTATCAATGTTTCGTTTTCATAGAGTTTGATGGACTCGGTATGTCCTCCCGTTCCAGCGCATGGATAGGTGTAAAGCTTTGTTACAGTAATTGTTTGATTTGGTGTGATTGTGCCGGTATGTGTTCCCATGATACTTGGGTAAGGATTGGTTGGTCTTCCTGTATCAAAGACCCCTCCGGGCTCAACAATACTACCACTGATCACAAACGAATGCGAACCTTCTCCAAGCTCTATCGAGCTCTGCAGCTTCATGTCAATTCCATCTAAAGTCAAAATAACATCGGTAGGTGTTCTTGAAGGATCCCAAGTCAAAGTTGTTGTCTCCCCTGTTGGAACGCCTACGCTTAGATTCCATGCCATCCGTTCTCTGTTTATCTCTGTTGCGTAAATGTCATCCAATATCAGTATGACCTTGCCTTGAATCGGAGTCTGAACGAAGGTATCATATCCTGAATCATAGCCGTCAGTTGCGTTTGGATGTAAGCCGAAAGTGACAGGTTCTAACTGGTTTGTTGCAGAGATTGAAAGATTCCATCCCCCGGTTGTTAGGATTTCAGCTGATTTTATCTTCATTACCGTTGGCACTGTCTTCGCTTTCACCTCGGTTGAAATAGCTTTACCCACCGTAACGACTGTATCCATTGTAACAAACACCCATGCAGACCTCCCGGGTTCGATTATATCCGTTTCTACGAAAGAGGGTGCAACCCACGTAACTGCTGGTCTTTGGGGCACTTGATTTGGTATATCAGATATACTGAGGTTCTCCATGCCAACAGTGCCAACCATGTTCCAACCTGCTTCTAAAATTAGGGTTGTATTGGTGATTGACTTTCCAGTAACACTTATCGTGGTATCTGCGGGCGTAAACACCCAGTAGCCTATTTTCGGCTCTACTTCTCCTACTTTAACAAAAGAAGGAGATTCCCAGGTCACAACAGGCATCGTGTCCAAAGTAGGAATGCTGCCAAATATCGCATCCACAGAACAGTTATCAGGTATAAGAGGCAGTGAAACCATGTTCCAGCCTGCCTTCAGGTCTATGCAGTATTCTTGATATTCCAACAATTCAGCCGTTACCGTCAATTCATGACCACCTTCACCAAGTTGCGAACCTGAAGATAAGACCTCATCACCTTCAAAGATGGTTAGATTAACGTTAGAAGGAACATCCCAGGACAAAGTGGTTGTTTGACCTGTCGGGACTCCTACTGACAGATTCCATGAAACAGATTCATTATAACATCGTGTCTTCTTTATGCTCTTTGAATAGATGTTATCAAGGATTAGTATGACCTTTCCCTGAACTGGAGTCTGTGCAAAAATGTCATATTCCGGGTCATAGCCATCGGTTGCGTTTGGATGCATCCCCACGACTACCGGCTCTAATTGGTTGGTTGCCGAGATGGTCATGTTCCAAGAGATGTTTGGAATGCCCTCTTCTGATACTGTTACTGTTGCTTGGTCATACACAGTGCCATTTCTTACTATTATATTAGTTGCTCCCTCTGCGAATGCTGTGAAATTCGTAGTTGCAGTTCCATCTGCACTTGTTATTGCGGATACAGGGGTTACGGTTCCAACGGTGGTGTTCAAGCTTCTCCATGTGATAACAACGCCAGCCATTGTTCCGCCAAATTGGTCGTATGCAGTTGCCGTGAATAGTTGTGTATCACCGATGTTCAATCTCGCCGTTGAAGGTGATACTATAATTGATGTCAAGACTGAAGGTGCCGAAGTAGTAGTGAACGACCACGTATAAGCACTCGTCAATGGATTACCTGCGAGGTCCTGTGCACCTGTGCCAATCGTCACGGTGTATATCGTGATGTATGCGAGATTTGCGCCGGGTGTGAATGTCATTGTATTCCCAGCCCAACTAAAGGTTCCAGCCACACTTGGCGCAATAGAGAATGCAGCTTCTACTGATGCTGCTGTGTTCATTGCTTCGCTAAATGTTGCGCTGATTGTCGTGCTTACCGCAACATCCGTAGCGCCATCTGCCGGCGATACCGAGATTATGGTTGGTGGTGTTGTGTCTGGTGCTACCGTTATCGTATCCTCACCTTTAACAGTATCTATTATGCCCGATGCATTGTTTATCGACCCAGAAACAGAATAATCTCCAGCGGCTGCGCTATTTGGAACTGTCAAGCGGTATATCACCGTCTTTGTTTCCCCCGCGTTGACTGTCATCCATAACCATTGATATTTCGTTGTGTGGAACGTACTAGCATCGTCACTCATTCTTGTTAAGGTCCACCCAGCGGGTATATCTTCATCTAAAACCAATGCTTGAGTGACGTTATTGGTTATTGTAACCGTAATGTTTGTGGATTCTCCCGGAGCCAAGGTTTGTTTCTCTATATCACGAGTGGCATTTGCAGATTTTGGTGCTGGAGCAGTTACAATTTCAAACACACCATCCTTAACGGTATGTGGTATTGGGTTACCACTTGCATCAGATAATTTCTTCACATCGAGGTCTAATGGACTTGTCTGACCTGCGCTACCCACTGCTTTCAGTGTAGCATAAGCGAAGACAAAATCTCCCGTCTTTCCTGTTGCCGAGAACCATATCATCTTGGTCACGCCTGCGGTGTTATCTATCGCTGATGTCACGGAGCCAAGGTCTCCGTCAGATACACTGTCAACAATCACCACATCTTTGTCATAAGACAGCCAGATGCTGGCTGCGCCTAAATTAGTGACATCTGTGATGTTGATAGGCACTGTGACCGTTTCGCCGGTGTTTGCTGAGGCGTCTGAGATAGATACGAGTGCGCCTACTATTTCAGAGACCACAACCGTTGCAGTGTCTGTCAGTGATTGATTTCCTGCTATTACATAAGTTGTTCCCTCTGCGAGTGCTGTGAAAGTCGTAGTTGCGGTTCCATCCGCACCCGTTACTACAGATGATGGACTAACAGTTCCAACGGTTGTGTTCGTGCTCGTCCAAGAGATAGTAATCCCTGCCATTGGATTCCCATATTGATCGCATGCGGTTGCCGTGAATTGTTGTGTGCTACCGACAGCCACACTTGCTGTTTCAGGTTCGACCGTGATGGTTGTTAGTTCTGATATTTCTTCCGATACAGTTACCGTTTTTGATGTTGAATTGGCTAAACCCCCATCATCTGTTACGGTTAACCTTACGCTATAAAGCCCTACAGAAGGATATGAATGCGTTATTATATCATTGGTTAGACTGGTGATGTTTCCATCTCCAAAGTCCCATTTGTATTTTACAATTGTTCCATCTGGATCGTAAGAAGAGGAGGCATCGAAAGTTACAGTCTGATTAACAACCGGCCTCTCCGGGGAATATGTAAAAGATGCAATTGGTGGTTCATTTTCGGGAGTGCCAGTTCCTGATAATGGAGATGAATCATCGTTGCAATTCGAGCCATCGGCGAAGAGAGTTGCGCTCTTGCTTCCCGTTGATGTCGGGCAGAACTTCACCTTGATCGTCTTCGATGCACCAGCGCCCAATGAGAAGCTTCCACTGCCCTGAGTTATCGTGAATTGATCTGCATGAGTGCCTGTGAGCGAAACGGAACCGGTGGCGGTTCCTCCGCCCGTATTCGTTAAGGTGAAGGTATACTCAGAAGAGCATTGACCGACCTGAACATTTCCGAAATCGTAGCTTGCCGGTATTAACTCGATAGGCCCAATGGTGTAGCCGGTTCCCGATAAGGAAGATGAGTCATCATTGCAATTAGTGCCATCAGCATAAAGGGTCGCACTCTTGCTTCCCGTTGATGTCGGGCAGAACTTCACCTTGATCGTCTTCGATGCACCAGCGCCCAATGAGAAGCTTCCACTGCCCTGAGTTATCGTGAATTGATCTGCATGAGTGCCTGTGAGCGAAACGGAACCGGTGGCGGTTCCTCCGCCCGTATTCGTTAAGGTGAAGGTATACTCAGAAGAGCATTGACCGACCTGAACATTTCCGAAATCGTAGCTTGCCGGTATTAACTCGATAGGCCCAATGGTGTAGCCGGTTCCCGATAAGGAAGATGAGTCATCATTGCAATTAGTGCCATCAGCATAAAGGGTCGCACTCTTGCTTCCCGTTGATGTCGGGCAGAACTTCACCTTGATCGTCTTCGATGCACCAGCGCCCAATGAGAAGCTTCCACTGCCCTGAGTTATCGTGAATTGATCTGCATGAGTGCCTGTGAGCGAAACGGAACCGGTGGCGGTTCCTCCGCCCGTATTCGTTAAGGTGAAGGTATACTCAGAAGAGCATTGACCGACCTGAACATTTCCGAAATCGTAGCTTGCCGGTATTAACTCGATAGGCCCAATGGTGTAGCCGGTTCCCGATAAGGAAGATGAGTCATCATTGCAATTAGTGCCATCAGCATAAAGGGTCGCACTCTTGCTTCCCGTTGATGTCGGGCAGAACTTCACCTTGATCGTCTTCGATGCAC
>JASEFB010000084.1 GCA_030019325.1 archaeon
TTGAGGGTATCACTGTCCTTTATATGGGATCGGAGATGGTGAAGGTCTTGAATTTAAGACCGATCCACGCGAAGATACTGAGATTGCTCGGTCGTGAGTATGAGCGGATATACTGCACCAGTTATGGATAGGAACGCTTTTATAGGCTTCAATCGAAGAGAAGTAGCAATACAAAGCGAATACGGGAGAAGAAATGCGCTGTTAGTCTATCTCATCTCCTTTTTCATGCGAAATCGAGGCGAAAAAGGGATATAAAGAATGAAGCAAGACGTGATATGCCCATACGAATATTAACTTAGATGATATACCTCATCGTGGGCTCTGCCCACGTCCCCGAAAACCCTGAAAGGGTTTAAGATGGGTTCGTAGCTGAATAAAATTCAGAAAATAATATCTTTATAAACTCGAAATGCGGAATATGGGTTACTATATTAGTTAGGAAGAGAAAAAGGTGGTGGTTATGAGTTTTATTCGACGGGGACAGGAAATAAGATTTGAGAAACAAAAAGAGAAATATAGAATTCTTATAATGGTGGCGCTTCTTGCCATTTGCTGTGTACTCACCTATTATTTTCATGCGATTATGGAACGCGGCACTGTTTTTACTCACTTCTTTTATATTCCTATTATTTTAGCATCGTTGTGGTGGAGAAGAAAGGGTTTAGTTGTGGCTATATTTTTAATGACATTGCTGATTTTCAGCCACCACACTTTTCCTAGAGAGTATGTGGACTCTGCCAATGATTATCTTCGAGCTCTCATGTTTATAGTTATCGGATCGGTAGTTGCTATGTTAAGCGAGCGGATTGCGGAGGTGCAGGCGAAACTTATCCATCTCAACTCTGTCCTGCGTGCAATACGAAAGGTCAACCAGCTCATTGCAAGGGAAAAAGACCGCAACAGGCTGCTTCAAGGTGCTTGCGAAAATCTAATCGAGACTCGCGGCTATTATAACGCCTGGATTGCTCTGGTGGATGAGTCCGGGAGGCTTGTGACGAGCGCGGAAGCTGGGTTGGGTGAGGCATTCATGCCCATGATCGAGCGGCTGAAGCGTGGAGAGGTAACCGATTGCGGGCAGAGGGCGCTGAAGCAATCGGGGGTTATAGTAACCGAAGATCCGCTCTCTGCCTGCTCTGACTGTCCACTCATGAAGAAGTATGAGGGGAGAGGGGCACTGGCCATCCGGTTGGAATACGGGGAAAATGTTTACGGACTGCTTTCTGCCTCCGTACCAGCGGAACTCGTCGCAGATAAGGAAGAGCAAGCCTTGTTCAAAGAGCTCGCCGGAGACATTGCTTTTGCTCTACACAGCATTGAACTGGAGGAGCGGAAGCGGGAGGAGGAGAAGTTGAAACAAGCCGTAAAGGCGTTGGAGCGTTCCAATGTCGAACTGGAGCAGTTTGCCTATGTCGCATCCCATGACTTGCAGGAGCCTTTGCGCATGGTGTCGAGCTATGTGCAGCTATTGGCACGACGTTACAAAGGCAAACTCGATGCCGATGCTGACGATTTCATTGCTTATGCCGTAGAGGGTGCCAATCGTATGCAAATGCTGATAAACGACCTGTTAGCTTATTCGCGTGTGAGTACGCGTGGCAAACCTTTTGAGCCGACCGACTGCGAAGCCGTGCTTGAGCAGACACTCGCCAATTTGCAAGTGGCTATTGCGGATAGCGGTGCGGTGGTGACCCACGACACCCTGCCGGCCGTAATGGCGGATGACTTGCAACTGGGTCAGTTGTTTCAGAACCTAATTGATAATGCCATCAAGTTCCGTAGCGAGGAGCCCCCACGTATTCATATCTCGGCAGAGCAAAAGGGAAATGAATGTGTCTTCTCGGTGCGTGACAATGGCATCGGAATTGCCCCGGAGTTCTTCGAGCGTATCTTTATAATCTTCAAGCGCATGCATACCCGGAGAGAGTATCCCGGTACTGGCATCGGACTGGCGATCTGCAAGAGAATTGTGGAGCGCCACGGTGGACGCATCTGGGTGGAATCCCAGCCCGGCAAAGGTGCAACATTTTACTTCACAATGCCTGTTCGTGAATCAGGGATCATGAATCTGGGATCGTGAATCGAATCACGAACCACGAACCGAGTAAAAAAAATAGGAAAATTTAAATACGAGGTAAGATAAAATGGCGAAGATGAGGAAGATGTTCGGCAGACCGATTGAGATTTTGTTGGTGGAAGATAACCCAGGCGATGTACGCCTGACGCAGGAAGTCTTCAAGGAGAGCAAGATACTCAACAATCTGAGAGTGGTTATGGATGGCATGGAGGCAATGGCCTTCCTGCACAAAGAAGGCAAGTATGCCACTGCGCCCAGTCCAGACCTCATCCTGCTCGACCTGAATCTTCCGATAAAAGACGGTCGTGAGGTGCTTGCAGAAATCAAGTCCAGTGAAGACCTAAAACGCATCCCGGTGGTGGTCATGACGATCTCAAAGGCTGAAGAGGATATCCTCAAAGCCTACGAGCTCTATGCGAACTGCTACATCACCAAGCCGATTGACCTGGACCAGTTCATCACGGTAGTGAAGTCTATTGAGGATTTCTGGCTGACCATCGTGAAACTGCCACCTCAGGAATGAAAGGGAATGAATGAAATGGAGGATAAACCTATCAAAGTTCTGCTGGTTGAGGACAATCCCGGAGATGCTCGACTGATCCGGGAGATGCTGTCCGAAGCAAGAAGTGCTCAGTTCGATCTGAAGTACGCCGACCTGCTCTCGACAGGGCTGGAGCGCCTTGCCGCAGGAGAGGTTGACGTGCTCCTGTTGGATCTCTTACTGCCGGACAGCCATGGGCTTAACACGTTCGCCAGGGCGTACGCTCAAGCACCAGAAATACCGATCGTGGTGCTGACCGGTATCGACGATGACACACTTGCAGTTAAGGCAGTACATGAGGGCGCACAGGATTATCTGGTCAAGGAGCAATTGGATGGCAACCTGCTGGAGCGCTCCATCCGCTATGCCATCGAGCGGAAGCGAGCGGTGGAGCAAATCAAAGCATCGCTAAGGGAAAAAGAAATCCTCTTGCGGGAACTACACCACCGGGTCAAGAACAATCTGCAGATCATTTGTACTCTGCTCTACCTCCAGTCTGGCTACATCAAGGATAAAGAGGCGTTCGAGATGTTCAGGGACAGCCAGAATCGTATCAAATCAATGGCTCTCATCCACGACAAACTGTATAAATTCAAAGACCTGGGGAAGATTGACATCGCTGAATACATCCGAGAACTGGCAACTGATTTGTTTCATTCGTACGGAGTCAAACCTGATGGCATTAAACTGAGGATAAATGTCCATGAGGTTTTACTGGGCGTTGATACCGCAATTCCTATTGGGTTGATTATCAACGAGCTCGTTTCAAATTCACTGAAACACGCCTTTCCAGATGGTAAGAAAGGCACAATCCGTGTTGAACTCCTCCGTTCGGTTAATGAAAATAGCTTTACACTGATTGTCGGTGATAATGGTCTCGGCTTCCCGAAAGATCTGGACTTCCGAAACACCGGAACATTAGGTTTGCAATTAGTAATCACGTTAGTAGAACAGCTCAAAGGGACAATCGAGCTTGATAGAAGTAGAGGAACAGAATTTAAGATTACATTTTCAGAAGTATATTAATAGTATAATAAATAAGGTAAGGAATGAGTGGGGAATAATGGCAGATCCACAGATACTTGTTGTTGAAGATGAGGGCATTGTGGCCGCGGGCATACGAAATATGCTAAAGGGTTTGGGATATACAGTACCGGCTGTCGCATCTTCCGGAAAGGATGCAATTAAAAAAGCTGCGGAGACGCGTCCGGATTTAGTGCTGATGGATATCGTATTAGAAGGTGATATGGACGGCATAGAGGCTGCAGAACAGATCCATGCCCGTTTCGATATTCCGGTGATCTATCTCACTGCTTATGCTGATGAGACTACCGTGCAGCGAGCAAAAATGACCGCTCCTTATGGCTATTTACTCAAACCGTTCAACGAGAGAGAATTACACGCTGCCATAGAGATGGCGCTTTACAAGCACATGATGGAGAGAGAAGTAACCTCCTCTACCGAAAATCCAGAACTTGATCGCGCGCTCAAGGAATTGGTGAAGACAGAAGGGGTGAATGCCGCTGCGGTGATCTCAAAGGATGGTGTCATGGTTAAATTTTGTGATTCGATCATCCCGGAAGACCTGTCTCCATTATCATCAGTGGTCGCAATGATGACAAGAACGGCAGATAGATGCACGAAACTGCTGAAAATGGGCGAGTTGGTAGAGAACATAACGAAGGCTGAGGAGGGTGTGCTAGTACTGGAGAGATGTGGAGCGTTTATATTCCTCACAGCAGTGGATAAGAGCGTTGATATTAACGCACTTGAACCTCAGAGAAAGAGGGTAAAGGGTATCATCAGGGATATGGTCTAAACCCTTTTTGGAAAAGAAAATATCGAACTTCCTAAGCACCGGCAAACCAAACTTTATCTATAATGCTGAGTAATCTAACATAGAAGTGATAAACATGAAGAATGGCGTCATACTCGCAGCCGCAATAACAACCGTGTTAGTATTATCTGTCACGCCATCCGCAGCCGCTACTACCCAGGTGAAAACCTACATCGGATATACATTCCTGGGATTAGCGCTTGTCCTCACAGCTTCAGCATATGCATACGCTCTTATCCGGTGGAGAGAAGAGAAAAGGATGAAGAAAGAGATGGTGATTATTGATAAAAGGGAGAAGGAGAGAGATAAGGTGGAAGAAGTGATAAGGTTATTAAAAGAAGCGAAGAGAATAAAGGAGGAGATAGAGCGGAGAGGGGAGAAATTAACATCTGAAACCGATATTACTCTAACGCAGATTCTATCAGGAATAAATGAACTGAAGACATTAGTGCTCTCAGGGATGAATGACCTGAAGGCGCTGATATTATTTGGAATAGGAGCTACGCTTGCCCTCGGTATCGCTATAATTTCGCTAACATGAATTTTTCACTTCTTGTTGAGCAGTTAGTTCATTTTACCGGTATATCTTCGGATACTTATACCGTTGTGCCGCATCCCACTCGATAGTGGTATTCACTATCTCATTCCAGAATCTTGGCTTGTGCGCGATCTCCTGCATCATTACATGCCGCTCGCCGAAGTGAGTGATCAAACTCTCTCTCATCATTTTATAATTCGCTTCGCTTTCCCTCTCCCCGCGACTCTTCAGCTTCACGGTGATGGATGCAGCACGTCGAGAAACATCTTCCACTACTAACCCTTTATTCTCGGCGAGGAAACAAGCGGCAAGTTTCGCTACGAACTCCGCCTGCATTCTTTCCCCGGATACCTCAATCGTTGCCTCCGTTGGATTTCGGTCATCATCTGCATCCACGTTAATATCCGCTGCGAAGCCTATATCCGCGATATCTGCAAGGTCTGATACAGATTCAAGAGCATGAATCTCCTCTAAAGATCCAATCGCAATCTCGTCTGGAAGACATTCAGTTGTATACCTGAGAAACCAGTTCAGCATCATATTCGGAATGCATATACCTTTAATTCTCCTTTCTACCCTTTTCGCCTCTTCAAGACTGCCAAATTTCCTCTGCATGACATGGGTGAACTCTATGATCTCTCGGATCGCTGCGCTGAGGTTCCCTTCGTGCTTCTCCACTATTCTCTCTATTTTCTTCACATCTTCATCATACAAGGAGATATTCTTCCGTATCATTTTAATCACGTAACTATCATTTGTGTACACTTATGTATAGTTTTAGCAATATCACATTTAGTAGCAATTTTTAGTTGTTTATGTTCAGTTATACACAAACCCTCTCAAATCCCTATTTATGAGTACTACCACAAACTTTCATCACGTTGAGATGGAAAGAGGTGAAGAAAAAGAAATGAAAGCGGTAATTCTTGCTGGGGGTTTTGGAACAAGGTTTCGGCCCCTGACGTTCACGAAGCCGAAGCCAATGATCCCATTAGTGAATAAACCCGTGATTGAGCATGTTGTTGATTATCTGGTCTCACATGGATTGACCGATATCGTAGTAACTACGACATTCTTTGGAGAGATGATCGTGGAGCACTTCAGGCATAGAGGAGATGTGCACCTTTCATATCCATCTGAGCCCTACCCGCTTGGAACTGCGGGATCGGTGAAAAATGCCGGATTAGATAACGAAGATGAACCGTTCGTGGTGATCCAGGGTGATAATATCACCGATGTGAACCTGCGTGGGTTGATGGATTTTCACTACGATGCGGGAGGGTTGGTAACAATCGCGCTCACGCATGTCGAAGATCCGTGGAACTATGGTATTGCACAGCTCGAAGGCAACGGCTGCATTGAGCGATTCCACGAGAAACCTGATAAGGGGGAGTGTTTCAGCGATCTGGCGAGCACGGGAATATACGTGATAGACCCGAAGGCGATGCAGTTTGTGCCTGAAAAGATATCCTTCGACTTTGCCAAGGACCTCTTTCATCTGCTCCATCTGAAGAAGAAAGGCTTGATGTTCGGATATGAGATAGGTGCAGACAACTTCTGGGTGGATGTCGGTCAGCCTGAAGGGTATCTGAAAGCGATGGAGTGGATGCTGAAAAAGGCGAAGAGAGATGTGGTTATAGGAGAAAATGTAAAGATTGACAGTTCAGGAATAAGAGGACCTACTGTGATAGGGGATAGCGTGGTTGTGGAAGAGAATTGTACGGTGGGACCTCATACAGTCTTATTTGACGATGTCTACATAGCGAGAAACTCAAACCTCGAGCAGTGTTTCATCGGCGAGCGAACCGTAACTGGAGAGAATGCCTGCATCAAGGGTGCAATCATTGGTGCTCGCTGCGAACTTGGAAATGACGTTGAGGTTCTTAACGGGAAGATATGGCCCTATGTCACTATACCACATAGCACAACCGTGGACAGTACCATAAAAAGATTCGTCAGATTCAATGGAGACGAAAAGTGTGAGGGAACTGGTGAGAATGAGGATTTGTTACGTTCCGTTTCGGATGAAGAAGCTTTTTACTTTAACATGCGCAAAGGGGGGAAGATCGTTCATACTGGGTTCGTGGCTCATAGCCTGAAAGAGTTCGTGGAGATATTTAAGAAAATAGACCAGAGGGCGATAGAGTATCATCTCAGAGAGGGCTGCAACGATTTCGCTGCGTGGATACGAGATGTGTTCAGGGACGAGAAACTTGCAACCGAAGTTGCTGGTGTTCGCTGGTGGGACCCGAGAAGAAAATTGGTTAGCAAGATACTGGAGCGCATAAGTGATTTGAAATTGAGGGTGGAGGTAGAGGCATAATGACAATCAACGATGAGGAAGGAAAGGAAAGAAGGATTGTAAGGAGAATAACAGAGAAGAAGAAGGAGTTTTCTAAGCTTTCATCGAGTTTATTCGAACCTGTGGGAAAGAATCCCTATTACCTGAATCGAGATAGCGATAGCACGGCTATAAGAAACTTGATAGAATTGAGGGATAACCTCGATGCATTTAGCAAGGAGGAGGCTCACTGGGTTGCATCGTGGTTAGAATATCTTGGTGATAAGGAGCTTGCAACTCGGCTAAGAGCAATGCCCGAAAAGTTCAAGGAAATCATTGTGGAGCGTTGCAATGAGCTGAGAGAATTTTACCATCGAAAATAACAAATGAGGATAGCATTGTTCAGTTGGGAATCCTTGCATTCAATTGCGGTTGGAGGTGTAGCATCTCATGTCACTGAGCTTGCCGCAGCGCTTCAAAGAGCGGGGAATGAAGTACATGTCT
>JASEFB010000085.1 GCA_030019325.1 archaeon
AGAAGTGAGGGGAAGATTTATATAAGGTATGTTTCGCATCAAGATGGTAATAACAATATTTTGAAGTTTAATTACGAAAAATTACATGAAAGTATCAGGAATAATTATGAAGCAGCTTAGATTGCTATAGATTCGTAGTACCTTCAATGGTTCCCTTGGAATCCTTTTAATATCCCGCGATTTTTGCTCCAAAGTAAAAACGAAGAACTATCCAGACCACATAGCCAAAATTCTCTATTCTATAGCCGTTTTGGCTCGATCACTATTAATGGAAGTGTCAGAAAATGTAAGATGCGCTATAATGACAAGATAAGTAACTATTATTTGTTCTGAAGTTAAAATTAATTCGACCCACCATGATAGAAGCAGGAATTATAGGCGGAACGGGATACACTGGTCTTGAGTTAATACGATTGCTTTTGATGCATCCAAAGGTAAAAATATCCGTTGTAACGTCCAGAAGACACAAAGGAAAGAAGGTAAGTGATGTGAATCCCTACCTGTTCCCCTTTATCGAACTCGATTACGAAGACGTTGATACCAAAGAGATAGCGGATAGAAGCGATATTGTATTTGCGGCGGTTCCTCATGGCAGTGCAATGAAGTATGTGCCCGAGTTAATGGAGAGAGGAACGAGGGTAATAGACCTGAGTGCCGATTACCGGCTGAAAAAAGAAGAATACGAACGGGTATACAAGCGAGAACATACGGACAAAGAAGAGCGAGATGCGGTATATGGACTGACCGAATTGCATCCAGAGGTAGCGGATGCCGCCTTAGTGGCAAATCCTGGATGCTATCCTACGGGGGCGATACTAGCAGTCGCGCCACTGGTGAAAGAAGGAATGGTAAAACGGGTAGTATTTGATTCGAAATCAGGCATATCAGGAGGTGGAGTAGAGCCATCAGAGGTATCTCATTTCCCTAACCTCGCTGAGAATATTATTCCATACGAAGTAACGACGCACAGGCACGTAGCTGAGATGAGAAGGGAGTTACCTGTGAACGTAAGCTTCACTCCGCATGTTATACCGTCCATAAGAGGCATACTCACTACTGCGCACGTCTTCTTGAATGAAGGTGAATTAAAGACGTACGAAGAACTTGACGCGATATACAAGCAGTTTTACGAGGGTAAGAGATTCATAAGGCTTAGGAAGGGGATGCCCTCATTGAGCTCCGTGAGGGGTACTAACTTCTGCGATATTAGATTTGAAATTGAGAAAGATGGTGATAGGATAGTGGTGATTTCAACCATTGACAACCTTGTTAAAGGTGGCTCTGGTCAGGCGATACAGAATATGAATTTGATGCTCGGACTGGATGAAGGAGAAGGATTGATGTTCCCCGGATTCGCACCTTAAGGATAAAGAATGACAGTGATGCGGTTTACACATCCAAAATCATCACTTCCTTTGCGTGAGCCTGTATAAAGTTCTTTCGTGGCTCGACCTCTTCTCCCATCAGCACGGTAAATAACCAGTCCGCTTCTGCGGCATCCTCTAAGGCCACGCGCTTTATGCATCTCGTAAGCGGATTCATTGTGGTCTCCCATAACTGCTCAGGGTTCATCTCACCTAAACCTTTATACCGCTGTATCTTCACACCGGTATCCCCTTCCTTCACATTTAACTCCTCCAAAATCTTTACATATTCGCTATCCGAGAACGCATACCTCATCTCTTTGCCCTTTTTCACCATATACAACGGCGGCATCGCGATATACACGTGGTTCATGCTCACTAATCCCTGCATGTAACGATAGAAGAACGTGAGCAAGAGCGTGCGAATATGCGCACCGTCAACGTCCGCGTCACTCATAATGATTACCTTATGATAGCGAACTTTTTCCAAATCGAAATCCTCTCCTATTCCCGCACCGAGAGCAGTAACAAGCGTCCGGATTTCAGTGCTCTTCAATATCTTGTCCAGCCTTGCCTTCTCCACATTCAAAATCTTACCTCTTATAGGGAGAATAGCCTGAAAGTTTTTATCCCGTGCCTGCTTCGCAGAACCACCGGCGGAATCGCCTTCCACGATATAAATCTCTCTTTTTGCAGGGTCTTTCTCAGAGCAATCCGCAAGCTTCCCTGGCAGTGAATCGGTAATAAAGTCCTTCTTCCTCACTATTTCACGAGCATGTCGTGCTGCTTCCCGTGCCCTTGCGGCATCCACGACTTTCTGTATTATCGCAGTTGCATCAGTTGGATTCTCATCCAGGAAATCCCAGAGGTGTTCCCGCACAATTGATTCGACAATACCCTTGACTTCGCTATTGCCAAGTTTCGTTTTGGTTTGTCCCTCGAATTGTGGTTCCCGGAGCTTTAAACTTATCACCGCCGTGAGCCCCTCTCTCACATCTTCGCCGTCTAAACTCACCTTTTTAAGCAGGTTATTCGCTTTCCCGTACTCGTTAAGTGCCCTCGTTAGTGCCGCTTTGAATCCACTGAGATGCTTACCCCCCTCGATGGTCTTCACATTATTGACAAACGAGAAGATATTCTCCACATAGCTGTCGTTATACTGTATCCCGATTTCCACTTTCACGTCATCCTTCTCGTCTTCAAACAGGATGGCTCTGTGCAGCACGCGCTTATCTCTGTTGAGATATTCCAAGAACGAAGCAATACCACCCTCATACTGGAATTCCTTCTCTTCTCCGGTTCGTTCGTCTTTTAAGTGGAGCGAAAGCCCTTTATTCAAAAAAGCCAGCTCTCTCAGCCGAGTTGCGAGAAGATTAGCGTCAAATTCATAAACCCCAAAAATCTCGCTATCAGGTTTAAATCGTATCTTCGTTCCACTCTCTCCGTTATTCTCCCCTGCGTACTCCTCTTCCTTTAAATTACATACGGGCTGACCACGCTCATATCGCTGGAAATAACAATGTCCATTCCTCCGCACTTCTACCTCCAGCCACTCTGAGAGTGCATTGACCACCGAAATCCCAACGCCATGTAGCCCACCAGCTACTTTATAAACCTTGTGATCAAATTTTCCACCCGCATGCAGTTTCGTCATCACTACTTCCACTGCAGAAAGGTTATATTCCTGATGAAGGTCTACGGGAATTCCTCTTCCATTATCATTTACCGTCACCGAGTTATCAGGGTGGATTATCACCTCAATAGCGGTGCAAAACCCTATTAGGGCCTCGTCTACACTGTTGTCTAACACTTCATTTACTAAATGATGAAGCCCTCTGCTGCTGGTATCACCGATATACATTGAGGGCCTCTTTCTCACCGCTGTTAGGTCTTTTAATACCTGTATATCCTTTGCGGTATAGCTTTCTTCCTCCATGTCTCTATATAAGATATGCGATAGATTTAAATAAAACTTTTGGTTAAATTTTAAATAACGCTCAATATTCAGTGGACTTAATCCAAAGCTGGCTTCGAAAATACGCCGTTCAGTCCTATACTATCTACCAAAATCATGTTTAACCGTACCAATAAAGAGAAAGAGAGCCCGAGGGTCACTCCATTTGGTATACCAAGCAAGAGAAACATTATCGCTGTTGCGCCCTCCATAAGTCCTAACCCAGAAACAGTTATTGGAACAAACCTGAGGATGGTAATCAAAGGATGGAGAAGGAAATAGGCTAAAAAACTCAATTCTGTCACACCAAGAGCTAAACCAAGGAGTTGCCATTGAACAGCAAGAAGAGTCCAACAGATGAAATATATACCAATGATAACAAAAATACTCCCCTTTAAATGAAAACTGTTCTCCTTCATTTCGTCGAACTGGTGCTTAAATTTCCGTATGAGTGGGATCTTGGCAAGCAAATTGGCTGAGTATGATTCACCCGACCATACTATCCACAATATTGCAACACCCAGAGCAAAAAAAATACACCCTCCAATACAGAAAGGCACCAACAGACTCACACTTATATCTAGGGATATTACTGTAATAAAGAAAATCACACCGATAGAGCCGCCAACAACTTTCAGGATAAATTCTATTCCTTGAGGAGCAATGATGGCGGCCATACCCTTTGAAATACTGCAATTCGTGCGGTTCTTCAAAAAATAAGGGACGAGAAAGAAACCTGCACTTCCGGGCGTAACATCTGCTGTCAGCATACCTGCAATATGCGCGAAGAAGGAATGAGAAAAACGGATTTTATTAGCCATTTTACTCAGCAGGTAGGATAGACGGTATGCCATAAAAAAATGGTAGCATAGATAAGAAGCAGCAGCGAGAACGAATAGCAAAATGTTTACTTCTTTTATTGCTCTTAGTACTTCATGAAAGTCTATTTCGTAAAAAAGAAGTGTAAGTATAGTTATTCCTATAAGTACCTGAACGACTCTTCTTTTTTTATTCATGAATCTTTCTTTAGAATAGAAAGCTTAATGGGAGAAATAATTTTTTCTTTTAGTACCGGTTTTCTTTTTAAAAAGAAAAAGTGTTGCGGAGGTTGCCGAGAGGACAAAGGCGTGAGGTTCAGGGCCTCATCCTGAAGGGGTTCGGGAGTTCGAATCTCCCCCTCCGCATAATTTCTAAAAGAGCGAAAAAAACCACGAGATTCCACGAGATTAACACAAGAAGATGATATTGGACACAGGATATTGGTTAGATTTGCATCTTATGTCTTACATTTTCATTTTTTCTCGTGAAATAAACCCTTTCAGGGTTTGCGGGGACGTGGGCAGAGCCCACGATGTGTAATCTTGTGGTTAGCTAAGCAAATACAGAAGGTTTATCGTGAACCCTTAATCTTATCCGCAATCGTCCTTATCTCATTTGATATCTCATTCAAACTTGCCCTTATCTTTATCAACTCCCGTGCAACACTCCTCTTCTCATCATCCTCACTCCTCGCAAACCTCGTTGAGAGTGCATTGATCGCACTCGATTTCTCCTCTAATCTCCCCGATGTATCATTCAACTCCGTTGAAATCTGACCCACATCTACCCCTTTACCCGCGCCTCTCGAAACATACACATAGATGAAGGCAGCACCCAATATCAGGCCCAATATTAGAAACAAAATTACATAAAGTCCAAGTGGTTGCCGTTCAGCCACGATCGGCTCCTTATAATGTTCCGATAACTTAGATGCCCACCCTGGATGCCCTTCTTCATATAACCCCCATATATCCCTTTCCAACTCAGTTTCTTCACCAATCATTCCTCTTGCCTCTTTCAAATTTTCCTCTATCTTGCTCTTCGCAGCTTGGATTCCTTCACTCGTTGAGAAGAACTTCATTGATGGCTCCAATTTTTGTATAATTCTTTCTAATGTCTTCTCATCCTTCGCCGTTCCAACAGTTAGTTCGATATACACTTCACCCTCGCCGATTCCATAGATGTCGTATGCTTCGAACCCCGGCTCTCTTACTTTTCTTATTGGTTTTGGGACATCGCCAGACAATATTACCTTTGGAACCAGGGCGTCATGCTCCGCCTTCCCCTTCCACACGAGCACACTTGCACCATGATAGATGGTATCACCGAACTTCCATTCGGGGTTATCCAGGTTTGTCCGCAATTCCAGGACATAATCATCTAAAATGGGATTCCCGGTCTTACTTACGTAGATGTTGAATTCAAGCCTATTGCCTTCAAATTGTTTGCTATTCACAAACTCAGTGTATGTCTGCCTACTTCCCGTCTCCAAATTGAGGACATATGAGGTGCCCTCGTCGAGCCTGAGCACATCCTGGACTGCTGCATTCCCAATAACGGATAAAAACAAAGATGTGCATGCCAAAACGACGAGTGAGATACACAATAAGCGTTTCAAGCTCATTCTTCATCCCTCCTTAGATTGGGTGAGAGGTCAGGCAGTTCTACACGCTTCATCTTCTCCTTCCTCTCTTTATCAACCTCGATTTTAGCTTCCAGTTCACCCGATTCTGTTATCTTCTTCAATTCTTTTAATGAGGATAACATCATTGCAAGTGGACCGCCCATCTCTTTTATCCCCTTTGCTACCTTCATACTATCCTCTCTTATCTTCGAGATCTCTGATTCCGCCTTTGTTATATGCCGTATTACGCTTGAGGTGGTCTCTTCAGACGGTATCTTTCCGAGAAAAACCATCGATTTTTCGATGACCGCTTTTATATCATCACTGAATCGGTTCGACAGGTCTTCAATTCTGTCGATTAATATCTCCATATTTCTTGAAGAGTCATCTATCATTCTCAGCATCTTCTCAGCTTTATCTTCAGCAGGTGCACCTGCATCCATACCTCTTAATTTGGATATCAATTCATCAAGCTCGTTTTTCAGGAGTACAAACCCTCTTTCTGCTTCTCTAGTCCATCTCTTCACGTTTTCCATGCTTTTACTTGCATTTTCAAGCCCGTGAACCAGCATCGTAAGATTCGCTATCGAGTAGCTTTCCGGGTCCGGGATCCGCACATTTTTTATATCCTCTGCCATATCCAGGCCGGTTAGCAAATCATCGAACATCTTCAAGCACTGTGCAAGCACGATCGGAACGTTACTCCATATCACTTCCTTCTCTAATAGCTCGTAAACCTTCCAGTAATTAGTAACCATATCTCTATTCTTCTCCTCTACACCCGGTGAGTAGGGTATTTCCGTGATTACGGAGAAAGGTTTGGGTGTTCCATAAAAAAGCGAATGATGTCTTTGCAACTTAACGAAATCACTTTCAGTATATGCTTTTTCAAGCCATTCCAATTCACGAAGTCTTGGCGGAAGCCCGGGTCCGGGCGCCCAGGGTTGAAGTCCAATCATAAGCGTGTAGATGGCAAAGCTGTGCGAACGTGCCGGTGTATCCAATTTCAAAACGTCTGCGTCCTTTGCAAATCTCTCCGTCACCATGCTCTTAAATGCTCCGCCTCCCAGCCTCGCATCATCAAAATTGTCCGCCCTTGTGCTCAATACCGCGATGAAGTGCCCAAACTTCTCCTCCTCGTTCACCACATTCCCCTGTGCATCCAACGAGAGGAATCCGTAATCGTGGAGAATATCGATATATTTTGATGCCATGGTACTCTCGATGGAATGCCGGTAGTTCACCATCGGATTGAATATGACATCGCCCTCATTGATGGGTGAATGCGTCCACCTGAAGAACTCCTCCTCTCGACCGAGTTTCTTCATGATCTCGAAGAAGGAGAGCGTTTTGAGGTCTTCCCTAAACTTCTTTAAACCCCTTATCTCCTCTTCTGATAACTCGATCTGATGATAACTCCTCGTATTCAGCGGCGATATTATATCCCGGAGAAGTTTGTTCTTAAGCGCCTCAAGGCGTTCCAAAATACGCTCCGTAAGCCTCTTCTCCTCTTCTGCATCGCTTGCCCTTATCTCAAGGTCGAACACCTCCTCCTTCAAGCTCGATAATTTCTTCCTCGCCCTATCCAGCTTAGCCTTTGCATCCGCGGTTACAGCCACATTCGCATGATAGAACATTCCGGTTGCCGATTCGTAGCTATCAATGTCTCGCTGAACATCCCTTATCCTCCCTTCAAACCGTTCCAATTCACCTCGTTCCGATTCTATTCTGCCTCTTATATCCGATATCTTCGCCTCTATCTCAACTAATCGTTGCCTGACCCCCGGTATCTCATCCTCGATGTCATAGTACAAAAATAATTTCTCAGTAGGAAATACGCACTCGTAATAACCCAGTGAATCAAACCTGTTTTCGTATCCCCTTGCTCTGTTCTGAAGGTCATTGAGGTCGAGCCACTTACCCTTTGTTTCCACTGTTCCACCTGGAAGGAACCCAAGGTCGAGAAGGAACCTTGG
>JASEFB010000086.1 GCA_030019325.1 archaeon
CCACTATCAAGTACACCTTTTAGCGCAGCATATACAGTTGAGCCATGAGTAGGTGCATAGAGCCCTATATCAAGGACACCCCCGCCAAAACCAGCTTCTTTTACTCTCTTGCCAAATAACAGTCCGGTAAGATAAGCTGCGGGGCAGTTACATTTCCCACTATCATATCCATATTTCGTAAGTTCAGATGATATCACAGCGACAAGGGTATTATCACCGAGTTTGTCTGTAGAAACCAACTGCATCCTGATGTATCTGTTGCTTTTTCGCACCACAACGCGATGCTCTCTGCTGAGCACCAGTTTCAGTCTCCTGCGATAGTTGGTCTTACCTTCTCTTCGCCTTCGAAACGGCACACTATATGCCGGCCCTTTTGCTCTCCCCATCTATCTTTTTTCCTCCCTCGTTAGCAGCCCATTTGCAGTTAAATAATCGTTTAAATGAGCCACGGTTCTGAACTCCCCGCCTTTCGCTTTATTATATATCCTCCGATAGGTGGTCTTATCAACATAGCCTCCACTCCGGAGCTCTTTTAATCTTCTGCGTAAAGCCCTGATCTTGATTATCCATAGTTGTTTCTTCCCCCTTCTTGCGCCTTTTGCCCCTTTTCTGGACCCCTGTCCCCTTCTACGACCGAGTGACTTTTGTATCGCTCTTACCCGTGCCCTGCCTCTGCTTACCCCTTTTTTCTGCTTCTTTTTGATCGTCCCCTCCTCTATCAACCCTCGAATATCCTCTCTCGTTATTGCTGCGGCTATGTCCTTAATAGCTTCAGGATCTATCCAGACTCTCCCCTCACCTACCTTCAACACCTGTGCTGCTAGCCTCTTCTGATTTGCAAGATTTACCATAGCTCCTTATTCTCACTCCCTTAGAGTATTTGTGGCTGGCACTAATAAGGTATCCAAGCCATTTTTTACTATACCTATTTTAACTTTATCTTTTTTTTCACCTTCAAGTCCTTCCTCCAGTGATTTATGGGGGGTTATTCCCCATCTCGTGAGTAGGTGTGTATCCAGTTCAGAAACGATAGACACGCCTACCTTTGTCATTACTTTCCTCATATAAAATGCTTTATGGCCACCGAGCACAAAATTCGTACGGATTGCCTTCTCAGCAGCCTCATAGCTGGGATAGTCGTTCATCCAGGTCTCAAAATAATAATCACCAAATCCCTCTCGGCATTCTGCTACTAAAATAAGCTCCCCACCGGGCACTACAGCACGATAGCAATTCTCTATCGCCTTTGACGCTTGATATAGGTTCCTATCTTTTGGGTATCCACCGGCACTTACCACCATGATATCATATAAATCGTGAGTTTTCAGGCAGAACAAGTCTTTAGCTACCTTAATACCCTCCTGAAAGACAGAGTTCATCTCCCCAGCGTAAGCATCCACCACCTTACCATTCCCTCCTGCGATGATATTCAACACAAAATCAGGAGGTGCTAAAGAGGCTGCTTCGGTCATATCCCGATGCACGGGGTTATGTTCTATATTCGCCGTCCTCGCATGCTCGTCAACCAAAAGGGCGTGGTTCTTCTTTATCGTATCACGTGATGATATACCAGGCAAGATGCTCTTTCTCCCTCCGCCAAACCCCGCATAATAATGTAACGTTATATCGCCCGTTAAGATTTTGATCTCAGCGTCCACGTAGTTCCTGTTCAACATCACGGGTGTCCCGCTGCTGGTCGAACCTAGGTATACCAGGTCTTTCGCATCACAATCGTGTATTTTAATGGGGATTTGACCAAAGTGTTTACCGAGGATCTTTTTTAAATCATCATCAGTTGGAGTACCATGGGTGCCACACGCAACCAGCAGCGTAATCCGATCTTTATAATCATCTCCAATCTCTTCTATCAAGGCGTCGAGCATTAGCTCAGTGGGCGTATCTCGTGTGTGGTCGTCAACAACGATTACTATATCAGCTACTTTTTTGGTAGCCACTATCTCTCGTAGCCTTTTTGTGCCAAGGGGATATCTCAGTGCGCGTCTTATCACATCAATGCTTCTGATGTTGTCTTTCATCCTCCCGCATCCTTCTCCCAAATCTAATAGGTCTGCTTCTATACTCAGGTCTATATGCGTGGCGCCGTAGGGTATTTGGATCTGTGTCATGGTACTATAATGTTTCTCACTTTATATATTCTCGTATTCTTAATTAAGTAAAAGAGTATTTGTCGATGTATCTGCGGTATATCCAAGAATTGCTGGGGCATAAAAGTAGCAAGATAACAGAAATATACCAATGTAAGCGATAAAGATATGGGTAAGATAAAAAGTCCGTTAGATTTAATAATGAAGAATCCGTATATTGAAGATGGGGTTGAAGGAGATGAAGATTAACAGTCAGCTAAAGGGAGGTATATACGAAGTAAGTTTCGGATATCATTCCAATTTGGGAGGATATACGACATTGATGTCGTATATACCGAAGTTAGGCGAAATTTCGGCTGAGAAGATTAATATAAAATAGTTGGAGGATATAAAATGCCAGATAAATATGGAAGCCATGCAGACTATATGGACTGGGTAAAAGACGATGCAGACTCACGGCAAAAGACTATAGAGGATGCTCTTCGTAAGGCATTTATTAACTTTATTGAGAAACGAGAAGTGGAAGTCATTGTCTTTTCGAGCATGAGCGCTTTTGATCTTGCAAAAGCTATTGTTAGTCGCCCTCTCATTCTTAAACCACTTTTGGCTGCCTGTAATATCGCGGCAAGAGCAATTGAACGGGACTTATCTATTAAAAATCTAGATACCTATAGCCCTCGTTTGAACGAAGATCAGGCTAAAGTTATTGCAGGATATATCAAGCCCTTTTTACCATCCTATCTGGAAATTCCAGCTCTCAGCCAGATTGATAGAGTTGCATTTATTGACAAAGAAATTAGAAAAGGAAAGGGGCGGTGGGAGAAAAAGATCCTTGAAAGTCTTAATCGGTTTGGTAGCTTACAGTTCCATAAACGAACGTTTACTGCTGGAGGTGAAGAGTTTGAGCTGGATGCAGCCAGTCCGAAGTCAGGGGATATTAAAGTTGGAGTAGATATAAAAAGAATCGAGGCCAGGAGAGACATCCATAAACGATGTGATGAAATTGTTAACAAAGCTGCCAAATTGAAATCTACTTTTCCAAATAGCAAATTTGGTGCTGTTGTTTATTATCCCTTTATTGAAGAACATATAAACATTCAGAATCGCCTTCAGTCGGGCAACATAGACTGCATTGTCTTTGCTTCTGAGACAAAAGAGTCCATCGAAAATGCTGTTAGAATGCTTCTTTCAACTCTTGAGGTGTCAAAATAAATGACTAATCAGAAAACTATACATCGCTTAATTCAAGGGGATGCTCGGAATCTCTCTTTCATCCAAGATGAGAGTATTCACTTGGTCGTTACTTCACCTCCATACTGGATACTCAAAAAGTATCGTGAACATCCTAACCAGATGGGTCATATTGAGGATTATGAGAGGTTTATAGAAGAACTCTCAAAAGTCTGGCAGCATTGCTATCGTATTTTGGTTCCCGGTGGGAGACTGGTTTGTGTAGTTGGGGATGTGTGCCTTTCACGGAGAAAATTTGGAAGACATGCTGTAGTTCCTCTTCATGCTGATATAGATGTATCCTGCAGAAAAATAGGGTTTGATAATTTGAATCCTATTATCTGGTATAAGATTGCTAAAGCAACATATGAAGTTAATAATGGTACTAAGTTTTTCGGCAAACCTTATGAACCCAATTCTATCATTAAAAATGACATTGAGTTTATCCTTATGCAGCGTAAGCCGGGCGGTTATCGTAAGCCAACTATTGAGCAACGTAGATTAAGCATGATTGATAAAAAAGATTACGAGGCATGGTTTCGACAAATTTGGGATATCCCTGGAGCGTCAACAAAAAATCATCCCGCTCCGTTTCCACTTGAGTTGGCTTATAGACTTGTTAGGATGTTTTCCTTCTGGGGGGATATAGTTCTTGATCCCTTCTGCGGCACCGGGACAACAATGCTTGCTTCCATGAGGGCCGATAGGAATAGCATTGGCGTCGAAATTGATCCAGAGTATTGTCAAATGGCATTGGGAAGACTTCAACGAGAAGGGCGAACTTTATACAATAAAATAGAGATAAAGTTTGAGAAAATGGGGGAGTCTATTAGTGAGGGGCATAGAAATGCAGCCGAAACTTCGCCTAACACAGCATAAAAGGTTCGTGCCTTGCGGCACTCACCCAAATTCCGCCTTCGGCGGAACTTCTTTTATGCTGGAGACGTTATATGAAATGACGGTGAGATATATTTATATCAGACATAATCAAAGTCATAGGTGACGATAATAATGGAAACAGAAGAAAGCAGATATGGAATAAGTATGATAAAACCGATATCATTTTACTCCAGTGAGAGTGAGAAAATAAAACTAAACTGGTTTTGTTATGAATTGTCTATGGCTATCTATGACGAGATTAAGGAAAATCTTGGAAAACGACTAAAAAAATACAAAATCGATGATGAGCCCCTTGCTGAGTTTTCAATTTATATATCGAAGAAGATGAAGGATATTATCTTACAAAAACTATCAGGTAGAATTGAAAAGGTATACTTTTCGTATGAAATGGTAGAATCGTATTTTCCAAATCTTAGTGATAAATTAGTCAATAAAGTGCTGGATGGAATTTCAAAAGCATGGGATGAGCTACTCAGCGTTTGCGAAATATGTCCAACTCGCTGCATAAGTGAAAAAGATGCATATTGTACCATGTTCGATGAAGGACCTTATTAAGGAGGCAATAATTGCAGCAAATGACCGCCACTTCATATAACAGAGCGTATCTAGCTACGTGCCTTCGGCACTCCGCCAAAATTCCCCTTCAGGGAACTTCAGATACGCTCAAACCGTTATCGGAAATTGCTTTTAATGTATATAAGAATTATAAGATAAAATTGGAGGTATGAGAGAATGGAAGAGAAGGAATTAATCGCTAAGGAGATAGAAAATATCCCTGAGCCATATCTCATAGAGATACTGGATTTTATTCGATTTTTGAAGACTAAGGCTTTGGAACAAAAGATGGAACTTGCATTAGCAAGTGAAGTGCCTTTTAAAAAAGATTGGCTGAAGCCTGAAGAGGATGAAGCATGGAAAGATTTATAAATATCGAGTTGGTCATCTTAAACCTGAAAAGATCAATCAGATAATTGAGAGGATAGTATCTATCCTTCGACAATGAATATGCAACTTCCGATAACAGAGCGTATCTGGCTTCGCTTATTCTCCAAAAGGCGAACTTCTTTTATCCGCAAACCGTTAGCCCAAACGCTTACAAAATTAAATAGAAAGATGTACAATATATATGGAAATCGAGGAGTTATAGCTCTGTTATTTTTAGGGGCCAATCATCCCGAACTCGGTTTGGCAAATCACGCACTTGAGGCCGCTCTCTTCTAAAACCCTTTTAACCTGACGCATCTCCGCATATGACGGTTTTCTTATCTCCATTCTCCTGAACATAGGTCGGTAATCCAATGCGGATACCTGAATCTCGGGTGACCATCCCGCTATCCGTTCCCCTATTTTATAAAGCTCATCGGTGGATATCAGCGCCTCATTGTAGGGTATGCCAATCCCAACAAACATCTTATCTGAATATGCCTCTATGAGGTATTTGACAGCCTTGCATTCGGTATCCAGAAGTTTCCTCCCCAATTCTCGGTCCTTTAGACCGCTGATTCTCATAAATGTATCGAGCTCCAAGCCCTTTACATCCGCGCCTATATCAGTAGCACCAGCGAGAAAGAGCGCGTCTATATAATCCTCGGTGAGCACCACGGCGTTGGTATCCACATGCAATCGTGCCTTTTCATCTCTGTTCAGGCGCTTCAACTCCTTCAGGTACTCCACAAGCCATCTCCTGTTCAGTGTGCATTCACCACCTGATATCGCCATCCTATCCACGCGGTGCCATCTCCTTTCGTAAGTGAGGATCCGCGCTGCTTCCCCAGGTGACAGCGGCTCTTCGGCTGCTGAATAGGTAACCTGCCAGTTCTGGCATGTTGGACAGCGGAGTATACAGCCATGCGCAAAACAGGCGACTTCTATACATCTAAATCCCAACGCTCTCGGCTTCATCCAATGAGGTGTGCCGACCCCTCCTACCGCATGCCCCTGGAACCCGGAAACAATCCTTTTTGGCTCTCTCTTCGCTATCTCCTCCGTATCCGTTATGATCTCCATACCTTCTTCCACCGGTGTTACGCAACTCGGCTTCAATTTGTGGTTTACAATAACCGCACATGACCAGCATCCACCGGTTCGGCAGGGTGCAAGAATTTCTGCATCGCTGAGCTCCCCCTCTTTGTATATATAGGAGGTGAACCCTATGAACTCAAGAGCTCTTAACACAGATATCCGTGCAGGGACGCTGTATTTCTCATGGTTCACCGTTATTTTTACTGACCCTCGGTGCTCAGAGCTTTCTTCTAAGATCCGCGCTTTATACGGACAGGCATCCACGCACGCAGCACATCCAATACAATTCTCGGGGGAATGACAGATCAACTCGCAGAACCCACAATCCTTGCATTCTTCTCTCTTTTTCGCGATTTCGAACCTCATGCATTATATCTACGCAATAGGTTTTTAATTGATTACCCTATATCTTTAGTGTTAGAACGAGAAGATAAATTATTAAAAAGAGTGAGCGGAAAGGGAGTGAGAGGAAGAAAATGGGATTAAAAGAAAGTTTTGAGAAGCTCTTTGTGAAGCGGGAGGGAATAGAGGACGAGGATTATGTGGACTTGGACATAGAGGAGTATGAAGAGGAGCTCAGAGAAGAAGGTGTGAGGATGTACATAAAGATCGCGGAATTGACCGGTTTATACGATATTCCCGAGTTGAAGAAGGAGATATATGCGGGTAATATACTGCTTCTGGATATCTCACTGGTGAAGCAGGACAAAGTTCTGGTAGAGAAGGCGATAAAAGACTTGAAGATGGCGGCGTTGGATGTGGGAGGGGACATCGCCGGTATCGCTGATAGCCAGGTGATCGTGGCACCGGTGGGGGTTAAGATAGAACGTGAAAAACTGGGCGCGAAGTAGTTTGGCCATGCAGTGGATGAAGTGAAAGAGAGCTGTCCAATTTGTGGAGCGGAAAGTGAAGTGCGGTTTTTACCAACTGAGATACCTTTCTTCGGGGAAATAATGATATTCACAGCTGTTTGTTCCTCGTGTGGGTATCACGCGACCGATGTAATGGTTCTCTCAGAAGAGAAGAGGAGAAGATGCGAGCTGGTGATCTCTTCAGTGGAAGATTTGAATGCGCTCGTTGTACGGTCTACGTCGGGAACCATTGAGATACCAGAGTTGGGTGTACGCATAGAGCCAAAGAGAGGGGAAGCGTTTATTTCTACAGTGGAAGGCGTGTTGAGAAGGGTGGAGAATGTGGTAAAGATGCTGAGCAGGGACAGTGCGAGAAAGAAGCGTGCAACTGATGTTTTGAAGCGCATAGATGAAATAAAGTCGGGTGAGGCGAGCATGACGCTAATCATTGACGATCCCACGGGTAACAGCGCGATAATCTCGGATAAGG
>JASEFB010000087.1 GCA_030019325.1 archaeon
GCTCAGTGCAAGCCAGTGTATGAATAACTAGAATAAGTCAAAAAACCAGGGTTGAAAATTCACAATGTTTGCAACGAAGAAGAGAAGCAGAAAGGGGAGATAAAAAATTCGTGTCTCGTTCCGTGTTTTAAAGAATCCTAACGAGAGGAGGATGATGAGTGCCCCTGCATTGAGCGCCCAGAAGGTTTCGAGGAGGAAGGTTGTTCGTGCAATGGAGGATAAAGAAGCAGGGATAGAAGACCAGTCAAAGCCCATGATCATCTCCCTGTTCTCTTCTGTCCAGCCAGGGAAGAAGACGAAGAAATCCTGTGATACCCCCGCCCGTATAAACAAGACCTGTGGTAACGAAAGGATCAGAAGCGGCAGAAGTAAAAAGGCGAGGAACTTCACCTCCCGTTCTTTTAGCAAAGCAAAAGAAGCGAGAAACAGCGCGACGAAACCCGTAGCCATAAATGAATGAGCGTGGATGTAGGGAAGCAAACCGATAAGCACGCCGGCAAGCATCAGTTCCTTATGTCTTCCGCTTCTTCCTGACGTAGACGTCTTCTCCTGCTTATCTGCACATAACGCGTCGAATAGAAGCAGGTATATGACAAACGAGATCGCCATACCGATGATTGCGGTTCGTTGCGGCATGATAACCGCGTATATCGGATTCAGGAAGTGAATGCCTGCGGATTGGAGACCTGTAGGAAAGCCAGAGAAGATGAAAATAAGCGTTGCTCCTATTCCTACTCCCTTTAGCCCCGTCAGTTTAAAAGCGAGGAAATACAGCAGCGCGAAAAAAGAGAGTTGGAATAATATGTTTGGAATGATGATCGAACTTCTCAGATCCAACCCGCTTTTCATTAACACCGCAGAGTAGAAATCCATGAGGAAAGGATAATGCATTTTCGCGTGTAAAAACTGTGGATTATCAAGTGGAAACGAAAACGCGTCTTTATAAACAAAGGAAGTGATGATCGAGGTATGAAATGGGTAATCTGCCCAAACCGTGTGAAACGCATAGAGACTCCCCGCGTCGTCAGGGCGGAAAACGCCGTATACGTTCATACCCGTCACGTAAAGCAGAATGAACAGAAGAAAAGAAAGGGTATATTTATCCTCACACCACATCGTACTTACTTTCTGCTTCAAATCAGTAACGACCCATTTTCCCGATTTTTTTGCCATTCTAAAAAATATAACCGACACCAGAGTGCATATACCGATGCAAAAAATGATATTACCGACGCGTAACGACCCTATGAGACAGGAGAGGAGGAACACAACCCATATTGAGAGTGCATGGCCAACGACGAAGGAGAAAAAGGCTCTTTCTATGCTCTGGAAATGATAATCCAGGAGATAGGAGATGGAAAGACCGAGCAAGAAGCTCACCGTGATGAAAATAGCCCACAGGAACATGTATCTCCATTATATTATTTTCTCAGGTTTTTAAAGATTTGCTTAGAATATTTAATTTTATCTTAATCATATTTCCATTTCTTTCACTTTTTCCCATTTTGTTTCTTCGAGCACCGTAATCTTGTCGTCTCCTATAACATACAAGTAATCTTCTATGTAGATTGCTCTTCTCGCAATTATCTCACTTACAACCTTCAAAAGTTTTAGCTGATTATCTTTGCAGGAAAATATATAACCGTTATAACTCGCAGGCAAGAAAAAGATCTCGTGTTTTTCATCCAGCAAGAAAGCATGATGTGTTGTCAGTATATCAGACCAATATTCGTTTAGCATGTATTTATCCAGTTCGACAGGATTTTCTGCCGAGCTGACATCAAAAATAGAAATCTTCACCTTTGAACCCTCCTTTCCTATGCCCAATATTTTATCCTTTGTTAGAGGATGGAGATAAGAGGAATATCCAGGTATCTTTAGCTCGCCTTTCAACTCCGGCTTCTCTGTCTTTGATAAGTCTATCACAAAGAAGGGGTCAATTTCCCTGAAAGTCACGACATACGCTTTGTCTCCCATAAATCTCACCGAATAAATCCTTTCTCCAATCCCTAAATCCTTTATGGAGCCTACAGCATTCAGATTTAAATCGAGAACATAAATATCGTTTGCACTCTCGCGCTCGCTTCCGAAAAACCATAACAAATTTCTTTCTCCAACAGTTGTGGCTATTCTCAGATAACCTTCATATTCATCCAAGGAGAACTGGTTAAGAGGAATTCCGGGAATATCACCGGCAGCTATCACATCGAGTTTATCCAAACTTATTTTTGCTATCCCTGTTCTCTCCATCTCTCTTTTATTCTCTTTAAAATAGTCATTTGCACGATTGTAAATCTCATTCTCAACTTTTATCCTTTCGTCCGTGTCTAAGGAGTTCAAATAGCTTTCTAAAATAATTCGTAGTTCTGTCAATTTTGCAGTGGTGCTTATCTCATATTCCTTTAACTTCTTAACTTTTTCAATCACCCCTGCGGGGATTATATCAGAGCATCTTCCTTCTATAAAATTAGCAGCTACTCCAGCTATATCTCCAGAATAGGAATAGGTGACATAAACCGCATTGGGTGACATATAGATGACAGAAGAGCCTGAGGAGCCGACAAAAGAAGTCCTTTTCTCCACCTCTCCAGAATAAGGGTCGAGAACGAAGATATGATAAGTGACATCTACCGGAACTGGAATTACAGGATGATAGATTTCTTTGCATGTTATCTTTACAGGGACACCGTTCATAGAAAGAGGCTCAACAGGGCATGGATAGGAATAATTGAGCTTACTCCGTGTTATTAAATAGATTTTATCTTCATAAAGTCTGGCACCTACCATTTCACCTCTTAGTTCTATCCCCCATTTCTTTTCCGGAGCTTCAGGAACAGAGACATTGTAGCCATATATTCTCTCCGTCGAGAAGATTACCAGGATATTCTCATGGAGTAGCAGATTTCCACCTCCTTCAATACTGCTTTCAACAGACAAATTCTCAGGTGGAAATGCTTTTATTACTTTTGTCTCCATGTAAGGTTCGATTATTTCGATCTTCTTCTCTTCGATACCGCTCCATCTTGTCGTCAATCTAAAGCGGGAGAAATAAATCTCTTTACCGTCTGTTTTTACAATGTCAGGCTCGTCAATCCCCGGGACTTGAACCGTTGTGGCTGAGACTCTTTCCGGTTCTGCTTCTTTTGCTATTCCGGGAGGAGGGAGTGGCATTGGAGTTGGCATAGGAACTGGAGGAACCACCGCAGGGGTAGCGATCTCAACATCAAAGATCGGAACTACTCCTCCCCCAACGAAATATTCCTCAAACTGCAAGTTTGCGGATTTCCGCAAGTAATCTTTAAAATCCTCTTCTGAAGAGAAAGTTTTGAACCCCGCTTTGGCTATGGATGGGATGGAGGAAGATGGTGGAGCATGAGGTCTATAAGCATAGAATATCGCTAATCCAACACTGCAGACCAATAGCGTTACTATACCAATCGCCAATATCTTCTTCATCTCTTATCCTTTTCTGATACGTAGTTGAAAGGATGGGGTATATAAAAGTTTCCTAAGCTACGAATCAATTCGCAGTTATCAGATTCACTCACTCTTTTCTTTCCTTGTTCCTTCCGTAACATTCTATGAGGAATATAACCAGTATGACGAATAGAGAACCAAATAGGAACCATAGACCGGGATGAGCGAAAATATCAAATCCAAAACCAAGATCAATTCCTTTTGGTGCTGGCATTGGTGATGGTGTTACTATGGGTACAGGCATTGGAATGGGTGCAGGTATCGGCGTTGGGAGCCCCTCCGTTGGTATTGACCTTGCTACTTCTTCTAATGAACTTCTCATTCTCATCGCCAGAAATTCTATTATGCCGGAACCTACCGCTGCAAAAGATATTAGCGCCAAATATCGCTTCAATGCTGCGATGACCTCCTTCTTGCTCGTCTTCCCCGTAGTTATAACCACAAATTTACGCTGCGGTGCATATATCCTCATGGGTTTCATCTTCTCGCTATACTTCGTTCGCTCCACTTTCACCAGTCCCGCATCAATGAGTTTCTCAACATTGTACTGAACGGTAGTTAAAGGAATAGCAAGTTTTTCCGCAATTTCTGATGCTGAAAGAGGTTGGGATGCGATAGCCTCTAAAATATTTCTTGCAGTGTCATTAGAAATAATCTGTGATATTTTCTTCGAGTTTTTATCGTTTAAAGGAAGGATTAATAGTTTTTCATCATCGGCATCTTTGTCCATTCCGTTATTGCTTTTATTCGAAATCATCAATCCTATTTTTGTTTTTCCTAATTTTAAAATAATCTATAACTTCAACGTGATTCGTAGTTATCGAAAATCTTATGATCGCACCTCCTCTTACTTCAGGTATTAATCATAAATGTAATTATCACCAAATCTCCTAGCGATGATTAAAGAGTAACCCGAGTAAATATTTAGCTTTTTATCCTCTTTCTTGATAATATATCCATCGCTAATCCACCATTCATTATCCTTTACTTTTTAAGATAAGCATTTTGAGAAAGTGTAATTTCTTCAAGGAGAAAGCATCTTTCGCTAATTTGAATATGTCCTCTATCATGCCTCGGATTGATCTATAGTCCTCCAAATTTTCAAGCTTTTCCTTTAAGCTCTTCACTAATCGATTGAAAAAGGATATTCTATGGCTAAGGTGAGTTTGTAACCTATGTAATAGCCTTTGGATGAAGAATATCCCCATTTAAACTCTCTTTCCTCCAGATCAGCCTTAGTTATCTTTTTCCTGAACCAGTTCAAGTCCAACGATAGATCGGTGGAATCTACCACAATCGCCCCATTTCTCCTTCTTTTGGAACATATCGAACTCAGAACTCCGGAAACAAAACCAACAAACTGTTCTTCGCCGAATCTGCTCAAAAATCGGTAAATCTCCTTAGCTTCGGGAATTTCTCCAACTTTTGCGAATCTTCTCAGCTCTATCCTTCTATTTAGCTCTTCGACCACGTAAGAGATGTCTACGGAGAAAAACATGGCTATTAAAACGATTTTAAGCATCACCCCAGCCATATTCACAGGTTCTACCCCTTGCTTTGCCATCTCCTGCTTGACTCTCCGTGAACTGACAATACCGAGTATTTTTCCTAATAGCACCCATTTTTGATCCTTTTTATCTATTACCAACGGCGTATCCATTTTTTTCACCAGAAAAGATTTGTGCAAACCCCAATATAAATTTTTCGGCTATATTTCGGTTGGAATTAGATTTTATGGATTTTTAGAATGTACTTTTATTATCCGAGAAAAGAATGACTGTAAATACGCAAAAGACCCGTTTAGGTTTGTATACTATAAGTCGGTTTATGGAGGGGGTTAAATACTTTCTACCTTTTCAAAGCGGGCGAGCATTTTAAGCAATTTGAGTTGCGAGCCCGCCAACATATTTCTTTTCCTGTTCTTTTAACCTTTTCACCTTCTCTCAATGAATTGGGGGATGAATCACCTGAGCTATCCCCACTATTAATTGCGGAATAATATAAATATAGATGAACCTTTTTGTGAAAGGCATTCCTTTTGAATACTTTACTATTATTGGAATTGAAATCCATCCAAAAATACAGCAAATGGTATAGATAATAGGATAGTTAGGATGGGGATAAAGACCCATATAATGCATAGGCGTGACTATCATAAAAAACCAGCCAAAACAGAAAAGTAAAATTGGTGCAAGGAAAGAGGAATACATCATACCTATTTTTAACGATTCCAATAAAGCGATACCTATGATAATTACGTCATGTATTCTGTTTTTCATCATAATTCCCTCTTGTATTTATCAGTTAAATATCCAATTTCAGCACCGATTATGATTCCAAATAAGATTGGAACCACAATTATTATTGTAAGAATCATAATCACTGAAAAACACAATTTGCTTGATACTTGGAGTGGCTTCTGGTTTGAGAAAATAGTGATAACCAAGCAAACCTATACCTGCACCAATTAAAAGACAAACCGACAAACCACAGCCAAAGCTATGAATTTTGGCGTTCAATTTTTGGTTTTTCATAGAATTACCACCACTTGTATTTGTTATTTATATACAAATGGAGTAATCAAAAATATACCGCGGCGCATTAACATAGCATTACATTATATACAGACAGCCCAAAAATGAGAGCATTCAAAGATAAATTAGCGCGCGAAGGGAAGTTAATCGAGATCGAGCACGAAGTCTCGTCAAAATACGAGGTTGCAGCTATTTGTATGGAGTTTGAGCAAAGGGGGATGCCCGTTTTTTTCCACGCGGTTGATGGCACGCATAAGGTGATCATGAATGTGCTTGGTCAAAGAGCAACGCTGGCAGAGTTGCTTGGCACGTCATCCGATAAACTCGTGCATCTTTTGGCTGGCATCCCGGAAAGCGGATACTATGAAAGTGGTAGGGTGAACGTCGTGGAGGATTCACCGACGAAAGAGGTGGTTAAAGAGCCTGATTTGGGCGAGTTGCCGATATTAACCTATTTCAGAGGCGATGGCGGTGCTTATATCACGGGAGGTGTGGTCGTCGCGGAATTGGATGGCGTGATCAATGCATCATTTCACCGGATGCTGGTATTAGATGAGCATAGAGTAGCAGCGCGGCTTGTTCCTTCTCGTCACTTGTATAAGATGCATCGTGAAGCGATGGAAAGAGGAGAGGAATTACAAGTGGGAATAGCGCTAGGAATAGACCCTTTGATCCTTTTTGCCGCAGCAACACGAGTCCCACCGGGAAAGGAGTTTGAGTACGCATCGGCATTGAAAAAAGAACCGTTAGAGCTCTTCAAATTGGGGAATGGCATAGCAGTACCGCATGCGGAAATCGCCTTTGAAGGTTTTATAGGAGAAGAACGAGCGAAAGAAGGGCCTTTCTTGGATATCACGGGCACATATGACAGGATAAGAGAGGAGCCCGTCATCACGCTTACGAGAATGTATCACCGAAAAGACCCGATTTATCACGCTATCCTTCCTGCAGGTAGGGAGCACCGGCTGCTTATGGGCGTGCCGTATGAACCGTTGATCTTGAGAGGAGTAGAGCATGTGGCACGTGTGAAGAATGTCTTCTTGACCGAGGGCGGGTGTTGTTATTTGCATGCGGTGGTGCAGCTGAAGAAGGAACGAGAGGGTGAGCCAAAAAATGCGATTATTGCTGCGTTCGCTGCACATCCCAGCCTCAAACGCGTTATCGTTGTTGATGAGGACATCGACCTATTCAACCCAAATGAGGTAGAGTATGCAATAGCGACGAGGGTGAGATGGAACGAGGATGTGGTGTGCATCCCGAATGTGAGGGGCTCGTCACTTGATCCGTCCTCTAAAAATGGACTGACAACGAAGATTGGGATAGATGCGACGAAGGAGTTAGGGGAGGAAAAGAGGTATGAGCGAGTCACAAGTACTGATTAGCAGATAATGAGCACAAAGCGATGATTATCATAGTAGATTTAAATAATACTTCACTATGAATAAAATACCCATTAAAATAAGAGTATTTGTTTAGCTCTGTAGAAAATCCAAAAATCCAATATATACCAATACTA
>JASEFB010000088.1 GCA_030019325.1 archaeon
TGCATGTAATTTCAATAAGTGGTAGTTGATATAGTTATTTCATGACGCCCCCTAACAGTAACTTGGGGTCGCTTAAGTTTGAGGTTTTGTCGCCTTAATTCATAGAAAATAGCTACCTCCGTGACCTTAACCTGGTAGTGTTCATTCACATATCGCTTCAACTCTGACAATGTCCAGCGACCTCGATCACTTTCAAAATCTGCGGTTACCCGTGGTGCCTTCTCTAAAAGACTCTCTAAACTTTCACAAAAAGCCGTTGGAAGTTTGTGCGGCGCACCACTCCCCTTTTTCCGAGCTAAACTCGGAATTCCTTCTACTTCAAAAGCGTTAAACCAGTTCCGAATGGTTGATTTACTGGCTTTAACTACCTCAGTGAGCGTTTCAAGGTCAAATCCTTGGCTGCTGAGCAAAATCGCCTGAGCTTTCCGAATCTCCTTTGCGTCCTTGCCAAAACGAATCTTTCGCTCTAAGAATTTCTTCTCTTCGATACTTAAAGGGCGTATATGCCTTTTCTTCTGTGCCATAATGGCACTTTATATCAAAAGCAAATAAAAGTGCAAGTTTTTCCTTAAAAATACTTAGGTCTGTGAAGTTGCCTGAGAAGCTAACTGTATCTCCTTCATCGACGATCTGATCTGATCCTGCTTCAACAGCAGGTGGAACATTGCTTATGGTGATAGGAGGAACATTATCAATACCTACACCTCCATCATCGTCAGTGACGGTTAAGGTCACGGTATATACTCCATTGTCGCCCCAGGCATGCGTAACCGGAGTTCCAGCATTCAAAAGTGCAGTACCATCCCCAAAGTCCCAGTCGTAAGTAAAGGTATCACAAGTGCCAGGGTCTACTACTGTGGAGTCAAAGAAGATATCTAATCCTTCTGGATAAGGAGGTGCTGGATATACTCCATCTACACTATGGCTGCCCCAATAAGGAGTGGGGGGGACGTTATCCACAGTTACAGAAGCAGTGTCAGTCGCCGTAAGCTCCCCATCACTAACTTCTAATTTCGCCGTGCCACTCCAGTCATCACACCATGTATAAGTAGCAGTTGGACTGCTTGACCATCCAGTATCCCAAGTTCCATCATTATCGAAGTCCCATCTATATTGAAGTGCGTCGCCATCTGGATCTGTGGAATTACTCGCATCAAAAGTTAGTGGTGAGCCTTCATTACCTACATAAGGGCCATTTGCATCAGCTATTGGTGGATTATTTACTAAATCCAGTGAACCTAGCTTTACCAGATATATATCAGGATAATTACCAAGATATATTCCTCCCGTTACAATATATCCGCCGTCTCTGGTTTGCTGAACAGGATCACCACCCCACATCCAACCAGCGACACTAAGTGGCTTCTTCCAGACTATTTCCCCCTGATGGTCTGTCTTTATCACGGAGCCGCCACCCACCATAATATATCCAGTATCTGCCGTTTGTCGTACAGATTGAACGGCGTAGCCATAGAAACCCCAGTCGATTGCTTTTTTCCAGAGTATATTCCCCTGATGGTCTGTCTTTACAAGGCTGCTAGCTGCAATAATGTATCCTCCATCAATGGTCTGCTGAATTGAAAGGCCAACGGGAACTCCAGACTCATAGAATATCTTGTCCCACAATTTATTCCCGTAAGAATCTGCCTTTACCAAGTAGAGGGTGGCACCGTAGTCCCAGGGTAATGCCTCCCCCGCTACAATATATCCACCATCTACGGTTTGCTGAACAGAGAAGCCAACATCCTCGAATGTCTCTCCGAATGTCTTCCCCCATACCGGGATCCCCTTAGAATCTGTCTTTACCAGGTAGACATCTCTATCACCATCCCAATCTACGGTTTTACCTACTACGATGTATCCACCATCCGTGGTCTGTTGAATGGAAAAAGCATAGTCAGCAGTAACTACCCAAGTCATTTGTACAATCGTTTCATCCCCCTCAGTATGCACTGAATAGCTCTGGAGGTATATCCTACTCAGTGTTCTCTCCCACTCAACGTTCCCCTCGGAATCTGTTTTTATGAGATAAAAATCCAGAGACTGTATCCGTGAATCGGAATTGCCTTCCGAGGATGTTTGGTCTTTTACAATCTCTCCTACCACTGTAATGTCCTTCCCTACAAGGTCATATACAGAGCTTGTACCCGCTGTGCCTATACTGATTTCCTCAGAAACTGTTTGGATTGGTAGAGTAACCTTTGAAAGTGTCTGACTAGCTATGATATATCCACCGTCTAAGGTCTGCTAGACAGAGTAACCCCGTTCACCATAGGCAGGTGTGCCAAACTTCCTCCTCCAAACCTCGTTCCCTTTAGCATCGGTCTTTATAAGGTAAATGTCCGAATTTTCGCCAAAGCCAGTATTTCCTACCACAATGTATCCCCCATCAGTTGTCTGTTGGACAGAACAACCCCAATCGTAACCATTTTCGCCGAAAGTCTTCTCCCACTCAATTTCAGGCACTTCATGTGCTCTAGTAACTGAAACGGGCAATAAAGAAACCAACAAACACACTAAAACAATTCCTATGATTGATTTATAAGCTGTTTTCATATTTTTATCTCCTTTCTTATTTTCTTTCCACATATCACTTTTCACTTCCCTTCACCTCCTTTTCTTTTGGGTATTTATATAGCGCCCCTCCTCGGCGCTTTCATCCTCTACTAAAAGAGGGATGAACGTGCGACGCTTAAGACATCGAGAAAGTCGTGAGTGCGATCCGGTGCGTTTTTTACTTTTGAGGTGTAACATTGTCCAACTTAGGCAAAATTATCTAGGATATAAATAACTTGTGGGACTATTTCCAGTGGAGCGAGGATAAAAAGATGACGAAGAATATTTTTAATCGATTTACCAAATCAGTTTTGATGGAGCATGAAAGTAGCAATAGGCGGCACGTTTGACCCGCTGCACGACGGGCATAAGAAATTATTGAAGAAGGTGTACGAGCTGAGCGAAGGTGGCGAGATAGTCATAGGGGTGACATCGGATACGATGGCACGAGCCAGCAGGAACCGAGTGGTTCTTCCTTATAAAGTAAGGGCTGAGAACATCAGGCAATACATGTACAAGGAATATGGAATCAAGGTAAGAACGGTGGAATTACATGACAGGTATGGCATCACCTTGGATGAGGATATTGATTATATCGTTATATCGCCGGAGACGTATGAAGTGGCGTTAAAGATAAACGAACTCAGAAAAGAGCGTGGGAAGAAGCCGATAAAGATAGTGAAGGTGGAGCATGCAAAAGCCGCGGATGGAAAGACAATCTCTTCGACGAGGATAAAAGAGGGCGAGATCGATAAGCACGGGACGTTGCTTGCCTACAGTGGAAAATGAACCACAGATCACACAGATTTCACAAGATTAGATTAGGAATATGCTCAGTATTTTAGACATCGAGATTTAGTTATTTGGCTAAGCCCTGTAAGGGCTTAAAGAAAAGCTTTACCAAAAGAACTTATTTGTTTTTCTCTTGCATCCTGCATCATGAATCCCGGCTTCATCTTCTTGTGTTAATTGTGGGGCTCTGCCCCACGACCCCGCAAGCCCTGTAAGGGCTTACGTGAAATCTCGTGGTTTTTATACCGTAAGCCTCTTCGCGAATTTTGTCAGGTTCTCGCAGCCGTTCGTCAGCACGAGTACCATATCCTCCAGCCTGACACCCCCCACATCAGGCTCGTACAATCCAGGCTCTATGGTAATCACATTCCCCTTTCTCAACACATACTCATTCTCACCAACCTTTGGGTTCTCATGCACATTTAATCCTACTCCATGACCGGTAGAATGAAGAAATCCCTTTTTGCCACCTTTTCGTATCGTTTCGTATCCTTGTTCCTCAAAAATATCACAGACACGATTATGCACTTCTTTGCATGGTACGCCTTCCTTCACAAGCGCTAAGGCGGCGTTTTGAGCATCCAGAACCGCCTCGTACATCTCTTTTATCCCCTTTCCCGGCTCACCTTTAACCACCGTTCTGGTCATATCAGCACAATACCGTTCAACCATCAATCGCGGGAAGATATCTATGATGATAGGCTCATTTACGAGCATAGGGCCACTTCCAGTGAAATGCGGGTCAGCAGCTCTTTTCCCACACGCTACGATTGGCTCGCCACCATCGAATGTGCAGCCAGCATCAACCAAAGCATGCTCTATGTATGCTTTTACTCGCTCAGAGGTTAAGATTTCCCCGTTCTCCATCAAAAGATTCCCATTTACCGTAGAATTGTTTATAATTGTTAGAGCAAGCGCCATTACGTTCTCACAGGCACGTTGTGCCTTCCGCATGTAGCTCATCTCCTGTTCGTTCTTTATCTCCCGCTCTTTGGTCATGATCACTTCCTCTACCGGAACCACTTCTATGCCTCGCTTCCTCAGCTCCTCGGCGGTATATAAAGGAAAATAGCCTGGCACTTCGATTGCGTTTATACCCTCTTCCTGGAGGACTTTACTAATAAGCTCTTCCATTTTGAGGTCATAGCCGTAATCAAGCGAAGAACAAATCTCTTTTACAATTGACTCTTTCCTCGCTCGTTCATACTCCATCTGCGACACAATGAGCATGTCCTTTCGGTCGTGAGGAAAGCAGAGATAAATAAAAGGGTCTGCAGCGAGAAACCGAGTGGCATAATACATATCAGCGTTTCGCATACTCTCGCTCACTATTAAAAGAGGTTTGGTCATTGCCTTTCTGGTAAGCTTGTTATTACGTGCCATGGAATTATTTTAAGTTTCAAATTTATAATTTCAACCCGTTATATTTCTACATAAGAGATACTGCGATGACACTCTTAGGATTGCTCGTTCATGGACCGGAGGTAATAGACGAAGGTGAAGTGGAGGAAGCGATAGAAATACTAAAAGGTGCTGGATTTGAAGTAGAAGCTGCTTTGGGTGGAATAACAGGTAAAACCGCGGTCATCGATGCTGGTTTGCGAGAGGTCATAGACATCAGCAAGGATATGAAACCCTCTGAAGTGCTGGCTGATTTCGTAAAGCGCGGAATAGATTTTATCCTGTTGGTGAACCATGCGAAGACCGAAGAGAGCGGCTTTGTACTCGGGGAAGGCATTCTGCGAAATTTTATTGATCGAGGTGGAGCACAGGAGAAGCTTTCATTTGTACAATTGGAATATAGTAGCCGGAATATTGTTCCATGGCTTGCAAAGCCCGGCGATGACACTGTATATAAAAAGATACGAGAGGTTCTCAGTGAGTTCAAGGAGAGAGAACCTTACAAGCTTGAATCACGCTGCAAGAAAGAAGCGGATTTGATGTATCGGGAAATAAGGGGTGTGCATCCCGGCGAGAAAATCGTTGTGGATGGCATTATTATCGGCACGGTGTCGCCTGAAAGCAAAGATAATAGTATTACGCTCGTTGCGAAAGAAGGAAAACTTGTAGACGTCGTGGGTGGCACGTTGATAACGCATGACTTGGAGAAGCTGCCTCAGTTGGACCTAAATAAGGAGATGATAAAAACCGCACAAGTGATCAGAAGGACGAAACCAAAAATAACGAGGAGAGAAAATAGGCCAGCGGAAGGAAAGAGGAGGAAGATAGCATGCTTTTTCTACACCGTTGAGCATCTCTTCCCTAAGATTGAGGAGGCGGATGCTGATGTTGAAGTCGCTATCACTATAGGAGACGATACGACAAGCATTGCCGGTGACATATTGAAGAGGTTTGGTATTCGCATGATAGGCATTACAGACGGCGATGCAGATGGCTTGATCGAGGGGATAGAAGATGGTGCTCTGGAAGACTACACCAAATTCCTACCGAATGGTTCGGTCATCATACGATTAAAGCCAGAAAGAGACGATGTTATCGGTAAGAGGATAGAGGAGGAGATTTTTCAAAATAACGGTGAAATCGAGCTGGAGGATGATGTCGAGCAGCAATTTGAGAAATTGAAGCATCGCGTGCTCGAGCTGGCTAAAGAGGATGTTATTGGTGTGTTGAATTCTTCGACTCCGAAGAGCTGAAGAGAGAAAATATTATGATGATTGAGGTCAATAACATAGTGAAAGAGAAAAAATGGCAATGGAGATATTAGAGGTCGGGGATGTGATGACACCCAAAGTCATTACTGAGGATGAAGAGACATCGGTTACCAGACTGTCAAGGAACATGGAAGTAGCGGGGATCGGGAGCGTGGTTATAACAAAGAAGGGCAAACCTGTGGGAATTGTTACTGACCGTGATATCGCGATAAAAGTTATAATGAAAGATGGGAAGGCAAGTGAAATAAAAGCAAAAGAAATTATGTCATCTCCTCTAGTCACTATCGAGCCAGACGCACCGCTGGAGAAGGCATGCGAGCTCATGGCTGAAAAGGGCATACGAAGGCTGCCGGTGATTGATGATGATAAGCTCGTGGGCATTATAAGCGTTCGAAACATCCTGACGAGAAGTCCAACGAGTGTAAGTAAATTTTATCCAGGGGAATGATATAAACAGCGAGACTGAGGTAGCACCTGCATGAGCGATGTAGATATGGGGTTGTTAGTTCTTTTATTATTTTTAGATTATTCTTAGTTTAGAATAGAGTGAAGAGAGGTGAAAGAGGAAAGATGCAGGTTAAGGATATAATGAGCCGTCCAATCATCACAGAAGATGAAGAGACGTTGGTCACTAAAATTGCGGAAGATATGGAAGAGCTGGGAATAGGAAGTGTGGTGATAACAAAAGAAGGTGAACCAGCAGGAATAATTACGGAACGCGACATCGCACTCAAGGTTCTCCTGAAGAATAGAAGGGCAAGCGAAGTCAAAGCAAAAGAAATCATGACAGCCCCTTTGGTGACTATCACGCCCGAAGCATCGATGGAGGAAGCGTGCCAGCTCGCAGCACGGAAACGTGTAAAAAGACTGCCGGTGGTTGAAAATGGCGTGCTCATAGGGATCATAAGTATTCGGGATCTATTGACCAGGAAACCGGAGTACGTGAGAGAATTTTACTTCTAATTAATTAATTAATTAATTAATTAATTAATCATATCAGCCCCTTTTCGATCAATGCCCTCATGGTTCTCTCACAAGCGGTTGTAGCATGTGATACTGCAGCTCCGAGTGTTGCATGCGCCTCTTGGAAATCGTTCTCTTCTATCCTTCTCCTTATCTGCTCTATCTTATCTTCAACCAGGTCGAATTCTTTCATTCCTGTCGCATTCAACGCTAATCCGGTCTCGATAGACAAAGCGTCAAAAAAAGCAAGCATCACTTTTTTCGCACCCTCAAATTCATTCTCCTTCAGTATTTCCAGCACCATCAACATCTTGGAACCGATTATCAGGGCGGATTTGAGCCGCTCTGCAAATTGGTAACCAATTATCTCATTTCCTGTCATAACCACGGGTAGTCGGTACCACGTTAAAAACTTTTCATCAATTGTTGCAATTGAAGAAACCCAGACAAAATTCATTTCCGGTTTTGGCG
>JASEFB010000008.1 GCA_030019325.1 archaeon
GATCCACCCCACTTTCAAGTAAATGCGTTGCAAAGCTATGGCGCAAGGAGTGAACACTCACCCCTTTCCTTATTCCTACCTTTTCGACGGTATCCTCAAAGATCTTTTGCACCGTTCTTGTTGTAATATGAGAATCCGCTTTTTGACCAGGAAAGAGCCATTTTTCAGGGTTATTTGCATTCATGTATAGTCCCAAGGTTTCCATAGTAGTATCTGAAAGAATGGTATACCTGTCCTTCCTCCCCTTCGCTCCTTTTATGTGAATCAGTCCCCTCTCAGTATCAATATCTTCCGGCTTCAACTTCACCACCTCACCTACCCTCAATCCCGCGGAATATATAAGCATTAGGATTGCTCTGTGTTTTATGTTATTTATGGATGAAAGTATTTGAGAAACTTCCCCCTGACTCAATACAACCGGCAACTTCTTATCCTTCCTCGGTCTCTTTATCTCATAGATAAACCTCCGCTTCAAAACCTCGCCATAATAAAACTTCAGTGCGTTGATCGCGGTATTCAAAGTGGATGTAGAAGCCTCCTTATCATTCGCCAAATAGTATAGATAATCTCTTATATCCTCATTGGTGACCTCGTAAGGGTTCTTCTTGGAAAATTCCTGAAACTCCCGGTTATAATACAAATACAGCTTTATCGTTCTCTGACTGTATTTTCTTAGTATAAGCTCCTTTTTCAGCTCGTCTAAGTATATAGAAGGGTCTATTACCAGATTTCCCCCGTCAAAAACAGACAAAAGTGTTTCAAGCTCAGAAAAGGGAACACTCCAATATTTCTCCTCAGGATGCCATCTGTATCCTTCAATAGTTTTAACTTTCGCTATGTAATCCGGGTTATAGGGAAAGACAACAGCAATTCTGTCACCATCTTTCCCAATCCTTATCATTTCTTCTCAACCCTTACGAACTTCTAGATTAAGGTAGATGAATTTCTTCCTTCCGAATGAAGCTTCTACCCTTCTAAGATATCCCCAAAAATATTTATGTCCCGCTAAGCATCCCCAACCGTTCCAGCACCTTCCGCAACTTCTCCACGTTCGCGTCACTCAACGCACCGAGCGGCAGCCTGACATGCCCTGATGGCAGTCCCATCAGCTCCGCGGCTTTCTTAACCGGTATGGGGTTCGTCTCCAGGAACATCGCATCAAAGAGTGGATACAGCCTCAAGTTAATCTCCATAGCCTTATCCATCTCTTCTTTAAACATCGCATCCACCATCGCGCTCATCTCCTTCGGTGCAATGTTTGCCGCCACGGAGATTACACCCGTACCACCCAAGCTCATTATGGGCAGCGTGAAGAAATCATCACCTGCAACTACCGTGAAGTCCAAACCTTGTTCCTTAGCTAACCGAATAATCGTTCCAACCTGCTTCAAATCGCCCGAAGCCTCCTTCACGCCTTTTAGATTCGCTACCTCCGCCGCAAGCTCTACCTGGGTTTCGGCACTCACATTTTGGCCTGTTCTCGACGGTATGTTATATAAGATTAAGGGTATGTCGACCGCATCGCCAATCCGCGCGAAATGCTCCTTCAAACCTTTCACATTTGGTTTGTTGTAATAGGGCGTAATCAAAAGGCACGCGTCAGCTCCGGCATCTTCCGCATATCTCGTGAGCTCTATCGCCTCCTTTGTGTTATTCGAACCCGTCCCTGCTATCACCGGTACGGTGGAATACTCCACAACCGCACGTATCACCTCCTTATGCTCCTCATGAGAAAGTGTTGCGGATTCGCCCGTCGTGCCACAGGGGACTATCCCCGCTACACCGCCCTCGATCACATACTCTACAAGCCGCCTCAAGCCGTCCATATCTACTTTGTCGTCCTTCGTGAACGGCGTTATAAGCGCGGGATAAACACCTTCTATCTTTAGCATCTCATTTCTTACCTTCCCTTCTCTTTTTATGTGCTATATAGCCCGCTACTCTATTTCTTACAGCCTTACTCTCTATATTCGTATACTTCTCTACCATCTTCTTATCCACATCAAAATCATCAGTGAATTCGGCCACTTCCTCCAGCAATTGCTTCGCCAAACTCTTTATATACGTTGGTTTAATCGCGCCCACTGGTAATCACTCACTCCTCTTCTCTTTCACTCTCCGTCCCGCTCTCCTCCATCTCCGCACCCTTCTCTCTCACGGTACTCACACCAATCATCAAGAACATCACACCGACTAACAACACAATGAGGGGAATAACCCCTAATAGAACATCTATCACCTGACAGTGGAAGTACCATATCCCTGCCACACCTAAGGCTGCTAATACAAGTCCAATCAATAATTCTTTATATCCGGTCATTTTTTATCCCAATCTCCTCCCCTTATGCCTACCTCCTCAACATGACTTCGGCAATTTCAGGCTTGTATTTCCAATCCTCGGGTAAGACCTTATTCCTTCTATAATACTTCACGAGCCTTCTTATCTTTGACTCGGTTAATTGGAGCACTCTTTTATTATGGACATCTTTCTTATTCTCTTCTATATGCTTTCTCATTCTCAGCGCTTTGCGCATTAAATTCTGGAGGTCTTCAGGTATCGCACCCACTTTGTTCTTCTCCTTTAATATCTTTGTTATCTTTTTCCCGGTGACCAGGGCAACGCTTGGCACACCGTAGCTGTCCCTCAAGGTTATCCCCATTCTACTCGTCGAAAGCCCCTGATTAGAAAGGTCCTCCACTTTCTCCTCAACCTCTTCTGCTGTCATCTCCACCCATTCAGGTACCGTTTTCCTGACTTTCAAACTAAATGGTCTCTTAGAGCCTGATTTACCTCTCTTTCTCGCATGCATCCGTGCCATTTTCCTACTCCAAAGCCCTCTATTTGCCTCTGCCTGAATACCTTATCTTTGCTTCGTATATAAATACTTTAGGATATTTCCCGCCATCAATCTGATGAAGCTGGGATTCTTTAAAAGCTCACGAAGTGCACCAGCGGGATAGTCCATATCCCCCGCCCTTCTTATCTGTTGCAATAGATCCCCCCGTGACAGCGTATGGAGAAGCGTATCGAAGTCTTTGTCGCTCATTACACACCGTAACTTATGAATCCTCAACCCAAACGCTATCTCCTTCCCTATATCCTTCCACCACCGCCGTTCATATTCACGCAGCAGCTTCATATCACCCGTCAAACACGCTTTTGCCGCTATCTCACCTGCTATCTTGCCACATTTCATTCCGTAATACACACCACCACCGGTGATTGGCTTGACTTGAGCTGCTGCATCCCCAACCAGCATTATCCCTCCCTCTTTATCTGCCGTTACCGTATTATGCCCTCGCCAGCCTGTACCTACCGGAATAGGGATTCTCCCTGCGGTAAATTTTGAACTGGTGCCTTTGTACCTCTTCGCTATAACCGGATGCTCCACTAAATTCCTTTTTAAAAAGAGCAGCGGGTTGGGCTGTGATGAAACCCTTTTGTCTATGCAGAGACCAATTCGAGCACTGTTTCCAGCGCCAAGAGGAATAGCCCAGGCGAAGAAGCCCGGAGCAATGGTTTTACCCAGGAAAATCTCTGCAAATGCCTCCTCGGTCTCATATTCGCCTTCTATCTGCGCGCAGTTCAGGGTGCGCTTTGTGACATTTAACCCTGCCATTTTAGCCACAACACTCTTCACACCGTCAGCGCCAATAACGACCGTTCCTCTTATCTCCTCTTCTCCATTCGCCGTGGCAGTAGTAATCGTTAGCCTCTTCTCCTCATCTCTTTTCTGTACACTTTTGACTCTGCTCTCCAGAATTATCTCTGCACCTTCCTTCTCTGCCTCTTTCGCCAACTCCTTATCAAATGCATCCCTCTTTATGGCAAAAGCCCTCTGACCCGGAGATTCGAGCATTAACTCGCAGGAATGCGAATGAAGAACAGCGCCCTTTATTTCGCAGTTTATGAAGGATTTACTGGTCCTTATTTCGCTCTCCTCAAGTGCTCTTTTGCTTATAAGCCCCGCGCATTGGACTGGCTCGCCTATCTCCGCATCCTCCTCTACAATCAGCGTAGAAGCTCCTCCCTTTGCCGCATATTTCGCAGCCATGCAGCCTGCGGGACCGCCGCCCACCACGACGACGTCATAGTCGAGCATAACCATACAAATCTCCAATCCTTTTATATTTGAAATTGTTAGTAATCGAAGAGGATAAGATTGTCAATGTCGAGTATACTTGAGGGGTAGTACTAAATGAAAAAAATATCCGGGAGGTCTGAGCAACCGAGAAAACAGAGGAAAGCGAGATATAATGCACCGTTACATATACGACACCAGTTCATGAGCGCACCTCTTTCCGAAGAACTCCGCGATAAATTTGGGAAAAGAAGTTTCCCGCTGAGAAAGGGTGATACGGTAAAGGTGATGAGGGGCGATGATAAAGGTAAAGAAGGGAAAGTAAGGTCAGTAGATCTGAAGAATGAAAAGATAACGGTGGAAGGCGTGGTGGTTGCACGGTCTGATTTATCCGAGGTGCCGCGATCCATACATCCCTCGAATGTCATGATAACAAAGTTAGAATTAAAGGATAAGCTACGGGAAAGCGCATTGAGGAGATGAAAAAGTTCCGCGAAGGAACGCTTTACCAGTAGAGCATAGACGCATGGTATCACTGTTCTTGCTCCTCGATAGGAAGGATTGAATTGTAACGCCTTTGCATTTTATTTTGCACTTTGCACTCTCTTCGATTCACCCTATCACTTCCTTATGGAGCGCTCTCATTCGCTTGATAGAGGGATGTGATTCGCCTAATTTATCCTTTAAATTCACTATCGCATCTTCTATGCTCGTTCTTCTCGATCCGTCAATCAAATTATCCGCGTGCGCTACTATTTTCTCCTCCAATGTTTCGGGCATGAGATCTATGAAAGGTAATCCCACTTCCTTTGCTTCCTCAGCTGTTATTCCTGCACCGACATGCCTTTGAATTATGCGCACCACGTTCTCATCCAGCCTTAACTCCCTCGCCAGTTCTCCACCCACAAACCCATGGTCAACACCGTATGAACGCGATCTGCCTATGTCATGGAGCAATGCCCCCCTAAACACCAGTTTTTCATCTACACTGTCATGATGGCGACGCGCAATCTCCAATGCGAGTTCAGCAACTGCAATACAATGTCTGATAACCGCTTCGTCACACCCAACCTCGCGCAGTAACCTTATGCACTCGTTTAGTATCCCGCTCTTAACTTCTTCTTCCACTTCTCTAACTCGGTTATCTTCCCCTCTAACTCTTTTATTAAATTGCCATTATCAAAATATTCAAAATTAGATTCGCATTCCTCACACCAGAAGGCCTTCTCTACCGCTTCCTCAAATGAAACACGCTGACAGCTACACTGGTAAAATACCCCTTTCTTTTCGTATTCAAGTTTCTTTCTTAACCCCTTTAACTCTCCATCCGCCTCTTCTTCCATTAGCTTCTTCACTTTGTCACGCTTGAAGCTCCACCAATAGGTAATCCAGCCGCTAATATCATCACGTTCAGTCCTGTACTCAGCTATCCGGTTCTCATACAACGTGTATAAAATCTTTCTCACAAACGTGAGTTTGGTATCAGTGAGCCCTGCAATTTCCTCATCGGTTATCTCCCGCTCTGGGAGATTCTCCATTATCTTTAATCCCTCTTCTCCGATCATCTTTCTAAAATATTCCTTCACTAAGGGATTATCTGACATCAGCATCTCTGATCGCTCTCCACTATTAAAAACTATAACTTGGATAAAATTAAACCTTACGCATTTCTCACGCACACGAAAATCGAACATGCTCATTAGATTGTGGAAAATCCCAAATCACAAGCACCAAATAAAGCCCTTACAGGGCTTGCGGGAAGTGTGCCTCGTAGCCTAATCAGCCCGAGGGGTTAAAATCCCTCCTGTGCTGTTTACCTGTATCGGTGCAGAAGCCAACAGTGGCAGGGTGTCCCTCGTGAGGGGGAATCTGAAGAGCCTGAGGCGGTCTTCAGTCCGAAGCGAAAGCGAACCAGAGGTGGGATGTGCTAACGACGACCCTCCTCCCTACAAGGGAAGTTCGATGCCTCTATGGGGATGGACATACTGCATGCAAATTCGGACTCCGCAAACGGGAGATTACCATAGGGGGTTAGCATGTCTGGTTAGGGTCGGGATGAAGACGAAAGGGTGGTTAAGTGACCGGGGGAGGTCTCGTATCGTCCTCAACTGAGGTAAGGAAGGTATAACCACCCGGATGGGAAAGCCGGAATGATGCGATACGAGAAGTCGGATGGCTGCGAAGCGTTTTTGATTAAACTTTTCTAAAAAGTTTACATAGTAGCGATGATGGCGGTGCCAATGAACGCTGGCGACAGTTGCGAGGGTAAAACACCGACTATGCGAAGGGGTCCAGCTTTGGCGAAATCGCCTAAAGGGGTGAAATAATTGCCCAATTCAAGTAGGAGGTTGGCAGAGGTAGATTCGTGAGAAAGACGCTGAGCTGATTACCGAAATGGATTGGGTAATGAAACAGCCTGTTGAGGTGATTGGTGGGGAGAGAGGGTTGATCTCACTCCTTGCAATGGGGCAACGCCGATTTAGAGTTTGGGATTTGGGATTTCTGGGCCTAAATCTTTTTTTTGCCTGCAGAATGAGTGGTTGCAACGTTTGATGTTACCTATACCCCACTTTGTTATGTCACTAAATACCTTTCCCTTATTTCCCCCGCCTTTTCTATTCCTATCTCCACCATCTCGGCTACCTCTTCTTCCTTCAGCCCATCACTCCCGCTCTTCTGCATTCCGGATAACGTGCCATCTGCATTAGAAATCACCGTTAACTTGCTCGTAGCTGCGTTTTCCTCATACAAGTTCGGATCTGCGAGGATATTCCCTCCGATTTCTACCGTCGTGACCGCCACCGGTGTATCCCGAATCGGCAAGCTACTTTCACCACTCAACCCATATTTCTCGTTTGGTATGTGGGCATTCAAGAGAGACGCAATAGCACCTAATGCCGCGGCATCGACGAGGTTACCATCATTGTCCAATACATGGATATCTATAAATACCATCCAGACTTTCTCCCCTTCTTCTATACACAACTTCTCTAAATCAATAGTCTTGGAGCCTCGAATCCCCCTATCCACCACTCTTGCCAGTTCTACGCTGTTCTCATCTGGCGGTCCGGGCTCAAAATCCGGTGATGCCATCGGAACGAGCTCCGCATTGGTCATTATTACCCCTTCATTCGGAGCATCAGAAAAAGGTTCACCTGGTTCAAGCTTTACACCCACTAATACTACCGTCTCTCCTATCTTCACCAATGCAGAACCCTCTGCCCTCTTTATTACATCCCGCTCCACACTTATCGCCCGATATTCACGAAATCCTCTGCCATCTACCCGCTTCCCACTTCCTATCAAATCGTACACATAATCTTTCCTTATATCTTCCATAATCTCAAAACCCATCTCTATGCCTCACCTTCACCTATACTCTCACTATATCTCTCGAGTAACGCGGTTCTTTGCAACTCGTATATCTTACTGCATGCAGTCGCCGCAAGCTTCAGCCCGCGTTCGAATTCTTCCTGGCTAAAGCGACCGTCCATTTGCAACATGGTAATTGTATTTGTTCTCGCAACCATCGCCACGGGCATATCTCCCTCACCGTAATTGTCCTCCACAGCATTCAAGTCCAGTACCACTTCTCCATTTATTTTACCTACAGCAACCGAAGAAACGAGGTCTTTCATAGGAATCCCCGCAGCCGCAAGAGCGACGGAAGCTGCATTAATACCCGCTGTTCTCGTCCCCGCATCAGACTGGAGTACCTCCACATAGACGTCTATCGCGGTCTTCGGATAATATTCTTTTATGATCACCGGGTCCAACGCTTCTCTACTCACCTTTGAGATCTCCACGCTCCTCCTGTCCGGTCCTGGTCGCTTTCTATCATCCACAGAGAAAGGCGCCATGTTATACCGGTATTTAATCACTGCCATCTTTGCATCCTGAAAGTGCCGCGGATGCATCTCTCGTGGTCCGTAGACCGCGGCAATCACTTTATTATCCCCCAACTCGAAGTAACATGACCCATCTGCTCTTTTTAACACACCGACCTCTATCTTTATGGGCCTGAGCTCTTCAAAACCCCTTCCATCTAATCTCTTCCCATCTTTTATAAGCTCTATCTCCTCTTTCTTCATTCTTCTTCCTCATCCTCTTCTCTTTTTAAAAGAATCTAAAAAATCCGCTACTCTGTCTGTCAACCCCGAGGTATGAGCCTCATTCGCAATCATGAGCACTACTTGCGATGCAAGGTTCATCTCATCTTCGCTTCCTTTTATCCAGATACGGCCATTCTTTGCGATAAATATAAAGCAATTGCATTTCTCCTTGAGCATCTTTATCATCGAACCACTCCTTCCAATGACCCGTGGCACCTTGGTATGTGATATCTCTATCAATCTCCCCCTGCCTCCTATCTTGAATTCGTCCTTCAATGTTAGATCTACTCGCATCAGTGCATCCACACTCAGTACTTTCGCCACAATCAAATCGCCTGAATCAAGATATCTATTCATGCTGCCGAATTCTATTCTCCTCTCCTCACCCTTTGCAAGTTCTGACATATGTAATCGAGCTTCGTAAGGAGAAGCGATATCAACAATCCAATAAGGAAACGAGATTTCAACTATTTTACCGATCACGATGTCTCCCCGTGATGGCACATACTTCCCTGAAAGCGCGACAACTTTTATCTCTTCTTTGTCGTCCATTATACCATATTTCATCGCGTAAACCTTGCCATCGGCAACGTACGTCCCCTCTCCTGCACGATTCGCCTCTTCAGAAAGAAAATCCCCGGGTACCACAACTTTATACATGGTATCTCACTTCACCACCTTCGTTTGAGCCTCTCCCTTTGTTATGCGGTTCAAAAAAGAGAAGAGCTCATCTCTCATCCCCGCCGGTACTTTCACCACCGCTATGAATGAGCCATCTTCCTGCCACTCTTCCTTCACCAGCTCAAAATTCCTTTTGAGCTCATATACTCGCCCCGTATACGCCGCCGGGATTTTTACCGCTATCTCTTTCTCCGCTATCTTTATCGGAATTATCGCCCGTATCGCCTTCACCGTCTCATTTACCAACTCGTCAACACTCTTAAACGGATCAATGTGTACCTTAGCCTCATTCATTGCAATCTCTATTCTCGTAGGTGGATGGGGGGTATTTGTCTGAGGGTTGATAGAGATGCGCGCAATCCGGTCTACCACCATCATCTTCTTCTCCTCGACTTTCTTCCTCCTCTGCTCTGCGGTAAGCTGCAACTCCCCTTCTTTTAATATCTCTTTTGCTATTTCCCCGACCTCGGTGGTAGAGAAGACCGCCATCAAATCCGCTTCCGTTGCTTTTTCGCCTTTTGAAGCATCTACAAATATCTCATCCACTGCTAATACATCTTCTATCTCCCCTTTAGCACCACTTCTGATGAGGTACGCCTCATCAGGATCTACGAGAATTTCAAAGATCCTCTTACCATGCCTATATCTTGCTACTACTGCTTTGTCCAAACTCACCATTTTCTTATCCTTCGCTCTCGCTCTCAGCCTTCTCCATCACTTTCTTTATATAGGGCTCCAGCTCTTCAGCCTTTAATATCCTGAACCTCTTCTTTTCCACCTCCGCAAGACCCGCATCCACCGTTGTTATGTCAAGCTTCCCTTCTGTTACTTTGTGCAACGCTTCCAGACCAAGCACGATGGCATCCTCAAGTACGATATCCTCCTGATACCGCTGCTCGAGTAGCTCGGTTACCACGCTCCTTCCAGAACCTATCGCAGTTGCCTTATATTCAAGTAATGCACCGCTTGGATCGGTCTCAAAGAGATAATTATTACCATTATACACGCCTCCAATCAACAAGGCAGTGCCAAAAGGTCTGAGTCCACCGAGTTGTGTGTATGCTTGCTTAAAATCACATATCTTCTTCGCTAATGTTTCCACATCTATTGGCTCGTCATATACAATTTTATTTATTTGCGCCTCTATCCTGCCCCGATCGATCAGTATCCGGGCATCTGCGACCAGCCCTGAAGTTGCTGCACCTATATGATCGTCTATCTGGAAAATCTTTTCCACAGAACCACCCTCCAATAGCCTGGAGGTCAACCTCTTATCCACCAGCAGCGCAACGCCATTCCGTGCTTTTATTCCCACGGCGGTCGTTCCCCTTTTTACCGCTTCTCTTGCATATTCTACCTGAAATAACCTTCCATCAGGGCTGAAAACCGTGATTGCCCTATCATAACCCATTTGTGGCATCATGTGCATTCACATCACCTATTTCTTTCTCTCCTTTTCCATGGACTCGACGGGATTTGAACCCGTGGCTTCCTCCTCGCGAAGGAGGCACTCTTCCACTGAGCTACGAGCCCCGTCTTCTTAGCTCCACACTAATTAATAACAGGAGAATAATAAATAAGTAGTTAGTTTTGCAGGCTGAAGGGGCTTGAGTATCAATGGAACTCATATCGTCACCTTTTCTCCTTGGTGCATCTCTTGTAGGAATGGGATTTCTGATAGGGCTGAGCGGAGCGTCGATACCCGGGCCTATGCTTGCTTACGTCATTTCTGATACCCTGAAGAAAGGAGCTTTATCAGGGCCGCTTACTGTACTTGGGCACATCACCGTGGAATTTTTACTCATCATCGCACTTGTTTTGGGACTCGGCTTGACAAGCCTTTTCTTTCAGTTCAAATCTCTGATCTATGTAATAGGCGGTATTGCTCTCATGTTAATGTCTTTATTGGTTATTAAAGAGGTGGGAAGGGTGAAATCAAGGTCAACCACGAAGGAAATAGATAAGGAAATGAGCATGCGAGGCGCGAAGTATGCGTATAACAGTTCAATTTTTGGCGGTGTTCTCTTCACTACTTTTAATCCCTCTTTTATTCCCTGGTGGGTGACATTGGGATATCCGCTCTTGTTACAGGGATTTGAATGGCTCGCGCTGACCGGAATAGTTTTAGTTACGATGGGGCATTTCCTTTCCGATTTAGCCTGGTATTCTTTTATCTCCTACTCGTTCTCACGAGGGAAGAATTTCTTCGTTGGCAAGCGATATGAACTAATGATGCTCGTCTTAGCACTCTTTGTCATCGCTTTTGGGGTTTTCTTCTTTATTAAAGGTATCACTGGATTTTTTTGAACCGAAATGACCTTCGAATTACAGCAATATGAGAACAAAGGATTTGGTTGATATCGCTTTAGGCAAAGAAAAAGCGGATGTGGTGCTGAAGAATACAAATCTCGTAAATGTGTGCAGTGGCGAGCTATACGAAACCGATATTGCAATTGCTCGTGGTTTGATCGTGGGATTAGGACGATACAAGGGGAGAGAAGAGATAGACGCCCAGAATACCTATGCAGTTCCTGGATTAGTGGACGGGCATACGCACATAGAAATGAGTATGCTCTCGGTGACCGAGTTTGCAAAGGCGGTAGTGCCTCGTGGGACGACTGCGGTGGTAGAGGACCCACATGAGATAGCAAATGTCCTGGGTGTCGATGGAATACGCGCGATTTTAGCCGAAGCCAAAACAACTCCGCTCAAAGTATTTTGCATGGCTCCTTCCTGTGTCCCTTCTACCGACCCTGCACTCGGACTCGAGACCTCAGGTGCGAAGATAGGGCATGAAGAACTCAAGGATTTGCTACAGCTGGAAGATGTCATAGGCTTAGCAGAAGTCATGAATTTCAGTGGTGTTATAACAAAAGAGGATGAGGTATGGAAGAAAATAGAGGTTGCAAAGGAGTTTAAATCTATAATCGATGGACATGCTCCTTTACTCAGAGGGAACGAGCTCAACGCTTATGTCTTAAGTGGTGTGGGCTCAGACCACGAGAGTGTCTTGTATGAGGAAGCGCTGGAAAAGCTCCGACTGGGTATGCGCGTGATGGTGCGAGAAGGTTCTGCGGCAAAGAACTTGAAAGCTCTCGCTCCTTTGTTGAAATCGGTAGATACACGGAACTGCATGCTCGTCACCGATGGCGACCGAACGCTGCGCGATTTAAAGGAAGAGGGGTATTTAGACCATGTTGTGAGGAGAGCAATTGAGGAAGGCATAGAGCCGGTAAAGGCAGTGCAGATGTGCACACTAAATCCCGCACGATGGTTCAAACTCGACGATTATATAGGCAGCATTTCGCCCGGTAAATGTGCGGACATCGTGCTGTTAAAAAACTTAGAGAGATTTGAGGTTGAGACCGTAATAGTGAATGGAAAGACGGATTTTGCCCCACCCTTTGGATATACCTATACCTATCCACAATACGGGGAAAGTGTTCGGATAAAGCGAGTAAACCCTGCTGATTTTGCGATTAAACTGGACCGAGCGAGAAAAGCGAGAATAATCGGGTTAATAGAGGGTGAACTCCTGACTGAGGAGATTGTGGAGGAGATAAGTGGTATAGACACCACTCGTGATATACTAAAAATTGGTGTGCTCGAACGGCATCATTACTCTGGTAATATCGGCGTGGGGTTCGTAAAAGGGTTTGGCTTGAAAGCAGGTACTGTCGCTTCATCTATTGCTCACGACTCGCATAATATCATTGCTATCGGCACAACCGAAGAGGATATGGCTTTCGCGTGTAACCGTTTACAAGAGATAGGTGGTGGGATAGTGCTCTGCACTGGAAGTGAAGTGATGAGCGAGTTAGCATTGCCCATCGCAGGGCTCATGAGTGATAAAGCGCTGGATTATGTCGCACAAAAACAGAGAGAACTGGAAGAGAACATATCAGAGCTGGGCTGTAAACTGAAAGCGCCTTTTATTACGCTGTCGTTTCTCGCGTTACCCGTGATACCGAAGCTGAAGATAACAGATAGGGGGTTGGTCGATGTGGAGAAACGGGAAATAGTAAGTACTTTTTGTGATTAAAATTGTACAACACCTAACCCTCCGAGTGCACGGTGTAGATATTTTGTTCACTTGAATAATTTAGCTTCAGAGTCACATGATGCATTATAAAAAATCAGAACACAAACGCTCTGATAATCTCTTTCAACTCCTCAAGATCGTTATATGCCCTGCACACCACGCCTGTTTTGCCGCGAATGTACGCTGACATAACGTCTTCGTATTCCCTTTTATACACACACAATACCGGAATGCCGAGATTGACCGCATCGGCTATTTCCGCACCGACACCGAGGCTCGGATTGGTTATTTCTGCTATGACAAGGTCCGCCTCTTTCAACCATCGGTAATCCCGATCGTGAATCTCCTTATCGGTAAGTTGCGACTCGTTCTCCATAAAGTTCCCGTTGGTTTGATGCCTGCTAATCACCTCCATCCCCAGTGTTTCTATTATGTCCGGAATTTTCCGTAATTCCTCCTGAGCGACTCTCCCATACCCGCCTCGCATCGAGCACGAAAAGAAAACTCGTTTTGGTCTGTTCATAACAAACATAAGATATGCCCTCCCGAATCTAAAATTGATGCTTTTTCCCTTATTCCATTCTCTTATACCTTTCTACATACCTTATTCATACTAATTAATCAACAGAAAACTGGAGCCCTATGGCAAACAAAGTGGAGATTTTGTCACCCGTTGGAGGTCCTCAGTCGCTCACATCAGCAGTTGAAAATGGCGCAGATGCCGTTTATTTTGGCGTGGGCAAGTTCAACGCTCGAAGGCGCGCCGAGAATTTCACCCTGATGGAGTTGCGAGAGGCGGTCGAATACGCCCATGATAACGGCGTAAAGGTTTACAATACCTTCAATATCCTGATAAAAAATCACGAGTTCCGTGAGTTCTTCGATAACATATCAGATGCGTATGCCAGCGGTATAGACGGAATAATGATTCAGCACATCTCATTTGCATGGCTTCTTAAAGATACATTTCCCGATCTCAGAATCCATATATCCACGCAGGCTGCGGTAACAAATACGTACTACGCTGACTTACTTTCCGGTGCGGACCGGGTCACCCTTCCCCGAGAGTTCTCGCTTGACCAGGTACGTGAGTTTATCGAAAAGGTAGGGCCACGGCTGGAGACCGAGGTATTTGTTCACGGTGCGCTCTGCTTCAGCTACAGTGGACAGTGCCTCTTCTCAAGTTTCTTGGGTGGACGAAGTGGCAATCGCGGATTATGCGCACAGCCATGCAGGAGAAAATACAACGAGAGTTACCTGTTGAGTACCAAGGACTTATGCCTTGTTCATAGAATCCCTGAACTGATAACCGCAGGTGTTTCATCGCTCAAAATAGAGGGCAGGCTCAGGAGCCCACAGTATACCGCGCTCGCTACAAGGGTTTACCGACTCGCCGTGGATTCATATTATGCCGGGCAACTCAGGCTGCCAGAAAAAGAACTCAAAGAGCTCGCGCTTGAATTCAACCGTGAATTTACCGAGGGTTATCTATTTGAGGAGACTGAGATTACAGCTTGTGAAAGCTCGAAAAACCGTGGCCTCTTTCTCGGCATAGTCGGCGCGGATACAACGCTCACACTGCACGAACCTCTAGCGGTTGGCGATGGGATCGGTATCTGGACCAAGGACGAGATTGACGGTGCAGTCATAAAGAAGATAGAAAAAGACGGGAATTTGGTATCTTCGGCATACGCTGGTGAAACCGTAAAGCTCTTCATCCGTGCAACTGAGGGTGATCGAATCTACAAAACATCCTCGAGAAAGAAAACGCGGTATGCGCCCGTAAACCCAAAACCAAAAATCGAGACACCCATGCGAGCAAAGCTCCAGGTACCAATTCCGAACATCGAAGTAACCGAATCAGACGGTATGGAGATCTTGGTAAAGGTGTACTCCAACGTGGCTGCAGAAGGTGCGTTGAAAGCAGGTGCAACAACTGTTTTCTATTCTATCTTCGCACACGATCTCCCCGAAAGCCATGCATCACCGTACATCCCGCGGATGCTGTCTGATTCCGACGCTGCGGACGCGATAACTAGGGTAATTGAAGATGATTCGGGTGCTGTCCTCCTCGGAGACCTTGGATTGATCCCCCACCTATCAAAACCGGGGTCACGAACGGTCTATCTCGACTATTCCGCGAATATCTTCAACGACATAGACATGGCGTTTATAAAAAAATATGGCGCTGTTCCGGTACTATCCCCTGAGCTCAATCAATCCGAGCTTGCGGAATTCAAAAACAAGAATTTTGCCGTCCTCGTTCATGGCAGACCGGTCCTCATGAACACCAAATATCAGCTGAAAGAAGGGTCGTTGAAGGACGAAAGGGGGTTTGTTTTCCCGGTACGAGAAGAATTCAAGTACACCCAGATCCTCAACAGCTTACCCATAGGTCTCTTCAACGAGATATCAAAACTCTGCGACGCAGGCATAACCAAATTCTTCTTTGACCTGACAGATGGCAATGCGGAAAAGATAATCCGCCTGTACAAGGACATCCTTAATGGTAAACCTGTTAAGAAGTCACTGCGGCGAAACCACACGCGGGGACATTTCAACCGTGGTGTTGGATAAAAAATAAAAGATGGGAGTGAAATTCAACTCACTCCACGGTCTGCTCAACTTCTCCACTCTCACCTTCGCCTGCTTCTGCTGGTACGGCTGCTTCAGCACCCCCGATCTCAACAAACTCAACAGGGATCATTCTCTGCAACAATGCCTCTATCTGTGCATATACTTGCCTGTCGCGGAAATGCTTCATTGTCGCCGCTCCTGAAGGACATATACAATTACAACCACCGCACCCCTTACAAACAGCTTCGTTAACTGTCATTACTCTCCTCACTTCGTCAAGCGTGAGTGCACCAAAAGGACATATCTCCGCACAACTTCCGCATCCTATGCAAATCTCCTCGTTTATCTCTGAAACTGTGGGCTCCAATTTTGCCTTTTCCCTTACTAAAAAGACGAGAGAACCAGAAGCCGCTGCTTTTCCTTGATATATACTTTCAGGTATATCTTTTGGACTTGCACAGCATCCAGCAATGAATATGCCATCTGTTGCGGTATCAACCGGTCTTAATTTCAGATGCGCTTCTGATAAGAACTGGTCTGGGGATTGGGGAAGCTTCAACATCCTTACTATGTCCCACACACCCTCATTGGGTTTTAATCCAACACCGAGGACAACAAGGTCTGCTTCTATCTCATACGGCTCGCCAAGCAACGTATCTTCTGCTCTTACCACCACCCTATCACTACCAGGTTTTTGGTATATCTCACTCGGCAGTCCCCTCCGATAGCTGACACCCTCTGCTTTTATGCTTCCATAAAATTCCTCAAACCCTTTTCCAAAGGCCCGTACATCCTGGTAGCAGATCGTTACCTTTGCGTCCGGCAGTTTCTCCTTTACCATATGCGCTTGCTTTGCCAGATACATGCAGCATACACGAGAGCAGTATTCGTACCCCGCCTGCTTGTTCCTCGACCCAACACAGGAGATGAAAACCACATCCTTGGGCTCTTTTCCGTTTATTTCTATTTGACTACCTGTGGGGCCACTCGCTGATGATAACCGCTCAAACTCTAATCCGGTAATTACATTGGGATAAACGCCATACTTGTATTCAGGCGACACGCTTGGGTCAATGATATCATACCCGGTTGCAACAACAATTGTTCCTACGCCTATCTCTTCTTTCTCTTCCGTCATCCCAAAATCTATTGCATTCGGCTCGCATGCACCCATACACGGTGGAACCTCTTTCCCTTCTTTTATGGTTTCAAGCGTTGCATTACCACATTTTCCCTCTTTTATCAACGAACAATGTTCTGCGTCAACAGTATAAACAGGTGGAACTGCAAACGGGAAAGGTATGTAGATTGCGGTTCTCTTACTCAGTCCTTCATCAAACTCGTTGGGAATGTCTTTCACCGGGCATGCTTCTACACATAACCCACATCCATTGCATTTAGCTTCATCCACATATCTCGGCTTCCTCTTCACCGTTGCTTTAAAATTCCCGATATACCCTTCTATATCTTCTACCTCAGAATACGTCATCAGATTTATGTTCGGATGTGCTCCAACATCGATCATTCTCGGCGTCAAAAGAGAGGCTGCGGTATCAAGTGTTGGAAAAGTCCTATTCAGTTGAGCCATGTGCCCTCCGATAGAAGGATTCTTCTCCACCAGATTCACTTTGTATCCAGCATTTGCTATATCCAATGCAGCATACATCCCGGTTACGCCCCCTCCTATCACCAAAACTTCCGGAGTGACAGGGACCTCCTTCTCCTCTATTGACTCCAATAACGAACTTCTTGCAACCGCACTTCTTATCAAGTCCTTCGCCTTCTCCATCGCTTCTCTCGGATAGTCCACGTGGGGCCAACTACAATGTTCTCTTATATTCGCCATCTCGAAGTAGAAAGGATTAAGCCCTTCACCTGAACAAGTTTTTCTGAACGTTGGCTCGTGCATCCTCGGCGAACAAGCAGCTACTATCACTCTGTTAACTCTGCCTTCCTTAAGGTCCTCTTTTATTAGCGATTGCCCCGGGTCCGAACACACAAATATATAGTGTCGGACAAGAGCAACGTTTGGCAATGTCGCTACATAATTCATAACATCCACGACATCCAATACCATCTTTATGTTAATCCCGCAATGGCATATGTAAATGCCAATCCTTGGTGCGTCCTTCGGTGCTTTTGCAGCTACACCCTCAACATATCCCGTCATCGGGACTTTTGTATAATCATATTCTTCTTCCATCTTTTCATTACCCCCTTATTTATGCCCCTATCTTATCAGCCATTTCTCTTAACGACTTATACCCGACGCACAGTTCTTCATCCAGCTCTGTAACTGAAGGCCTTATTTTCGCTTTTCCTTTGGCTAACAGGGCAAGAGAAGCCGCAGCAGCCGCCTTTCCCTGCGCCACACTGTCAGGAATATCCTTTGGACCTTGAGCACATCCAGTAACAAAAACTCCTTCTACATCGGTATCAACCGGTCTGAGCTTTGGATGCGCCTCTTTTGCAAATTTGTCCTCTGTTTGAGAGATCCCAAGCATTTCCAATACCTTTTCACTGCCTTCGCTTGGTTTCAATCCCACTCCAAGAACTACGAGGTCTGCTTCGAGCTCATAAGGCTCGCCAAGCATTGTATCTTCCCCTCTCACTACTACCCTATCACTGCCAGGTTTTTGGTATATCTCGGCTGCAAGACCTCTTTTATAATTAATACCTTCTCCTTTCACCCGGTCATAAAATTCCTCAAATCCTTTCCCAAATGCCCTCACATCTTGATATAACACTGTTATCTTGCAGCCGTGGACTTTCTCCTCAAGCAAATGTGCATGTTTCGCTAAATACATACAGCATACACGAGAACAGTATTCATACCCCGTTTGCTTGTTCCTTGAGCCCACACATGATATGAAAATTGCATCCTTCGGCTCCTTACCACCCACCATTATCTTACCAAAGGTGGGACCACTGGCAGAAGAGTAGCGTTCAAATTCTAATCCGTGAATTACATTTGGATATACCCCGTATTTATATTCAGGTGACAACGAGGGGTCAATAATATCCCATCCGGTCGCAACTATAATTGTTCCCACATTCAGTTCAACTATCTCCTCTTTCATGTCAAAATCTATACAGTTTGGTTTACATGTCAGAACACAGGGAGGAGCTTCATCTTTGGATACTTCTTCACCCCTCGCTATCTTCTTTATTGCTTCTCTTGTGCTTTCAAGGGTTGCTTTTCCACATTTTCCCTTCTTTACCATCTGGCAATACTCAGGGTCAACACAATAAACCGCTGGTATTGCTTGCGGGAACGGTCTATATATCGAACTCTTTTTTCCTAGATTTACATCAAATTCGTTTGGCCATTTGTGTGCAAACCTGCATGCTTCTTCACATAACGCACATCCGGTGCACAGAGTTCCATATTCCCAATCCTTTTCATATACGTATCTTGGCTTTCTCTTTACCTTCACTTTGAAATTTCCAACCGAGCCTTCCACACCTATTACCTCTGAATAACTCATCAGGTTTATGTTCGGATGAGCGCCCACATCCACCATTCTCGGCGTTAGAATGCAAGCAGAGCAATCGAGCGTTGGGAATGTCTTATCAAGTTGTGCCATGTGCCCGCCGATAGTAGGTGTGCGCTCCACCAAATGTACCTTGAACCCTGCATCCGCGATATCCAATGCGGCATACATCCCTGCTATCCCCCCGCCTATCACCAACGCTTCTGGAATAATATCTACTTCTTTCTCCTCAACTTTCCCTAAACAAGAATCTTCAACCTTGCTCTTTATTGAGCTCATCATATTCCTCGTTGCTTCTTCTTCCTTACTGATTTTCGTTTCCTTCTTCTCCTCTATCATCTCAGATTCAGTCGACATACCTTATCACCCATGTGTTTCTTCTTTATTACACAAAGATATATTTTTTGTTTTTTTTTTCGCATTATGGTGTTAACCTTCTCCTATCCCGCGGAAAGAGTACTACCTCCCTTACGTTTTCTATTCCCAACATGCTCATCAGCAGTCGTTCAACGCCGAGCCCCCATCCTGCATGTGGTGGCATGCCATACCGAAACGCATTGAGATAAAACTCAAAACTATCTATGCCCAACCCTTTTGATTCTATGCTCTGCTTCAGCAATTCGTATGAATGAATTCGCTGCGAGCCAGAAGCAAGTTCTAATCGGGGATGCATCAAGTCAAACGCATTGCACGTATCCTTACCTTCAATAGGTTGGGCGTAAAAAGGTTTTATCGCACGTGGCCAATCAGTGATGAAATAATGCTCGCCTATTCTCTCACCCAGGATATGTTCAGCAGAAGTGCTGAGGTCATCACCCCACTCTATCTGCTCACCTGCCTCTAAAAGTAGTTCTAGTGCTTTTTCATAGGTTATACGCATGAATGGCATTTTTGGGACTTCCAATTGTAAATTCAAGCTATTTAAGTCTGGATATAGTGCAAGTTTTGAATAGACAAAGGCAATAAGCTCCTCTAATATCTTCATCACCTCCTCAGCAGATACAAATGCAACTTCTACATCCACCGATGTAGCTTCGTTAAGATGTTTCGTGGTGTCATGCTCTTCAGCCCGGAATATTGGCGCAATTTCATACACGCGGTCAAACCCCGAGGCCATGAGCATTTGTTTGTAAAGTTGGGGGCTCTGATTTAAGAACGCCTCCCGTTCAAAATACGAGATAGGAAAGAGAGCAGTGCCACCTTCCGTGGCAGCACTCACTATTTTTGGCGTGTTTATCTCGACAAAGCCTCGGTCGACGAGGAACTCCCTAATCACGTTAAGAACACGACTACGAATAATAAATATGTGCTTTGTTCGCTCGGTTCTCAGGTCCATGAAGCGCGCATCTAACCTCGTATCCAGCTCTGCACCAACCTTTCCCGTGGTATCCAGTGGTAAAACGTGCGAGGCCGCACTGAGGACTTCCATTCGTTCGGGTAGTATCTCATATCCACCGGGCGCTTTTTCCTCCCCCTTTACCACCCCTCCTATCGCTACCACTGATTCGCGAGGCACTTTTCTCGCTTGCTCAAACAGCTCCCGGTCAACTTCACCCTTGTGCAGTGTGACCTGAGCAAAGCCTTCACGGTCCCGCACGATGAGAAAAAAGACACCGCCTAAATCCCGCTTCTCATGTACCCAGCCCGCTATACTCACCTCTTCTCCGTCATTTTCCGCGGTTATTTCCTTTGAATATTTTCTGTTCTCGATTGGCAACTTCATATTCACTACTTTATCATTATTCTTAATATTAAAGCACTCTAAACAATCGCTCTTCGGGACAAGCCCTTCATTTGCTGCTTCTTCATTCAAAGAGCAACCGTGCAAGCATACTTTTCCTTACCTCTCTTACCTCCTCCCTGTCCGTTTCCACCTCAGCCTCTTTGCTCTCTTCTTCACCCTCCATTCCTGCAGCTCTACCACCATGCTCACTTCTCCGCACTCTCACATCAACCAGTATCGGCATTTCTATGCTCGGACTCGAGAGTAATGCGACGCCCTGGGGTATTCTTTTGATCTCCTCTTCCGCTTCACTGCTCATGAACTCCAGACCCCTGCTTAAGGCCTTAATATCATTGGGATTCGTCACCTTCAGGATAATCTGCGTATTACACTGCGATATAACGTTTTTATCCACCCGTGCAGGTCTTTGCGAGATGACCAGCAGCCCGAGCCCAAATTTCCTGCCCTCCGAAGCGATGGTTCTCAATATATTGGAACTGACTGCCTGCCCGAACCCCCTTTCAGGACAGAAGTTGTGCGCCTCTTCAATAACCAGCATAAAAGGCGGGATCTTCCCCATCTTCCTCCCTTCAAATACCTCTTTGCAGAGATGGTAAACAATGAATTCCTGCAATTTCGGCTCAGCTCCTTTCATGTCGATTATAGACGCCCTTCCCGCTTTTACGAGCTCTTCTATGCGTGTCGGGCTATCGGATAATATACCAGTCTCCCGGATCCTTTCCAGGTAGTGAATAATTCTCCATTTAGCTCTGCTTTTGCTCCCTGCCACTTCCTTAATGATGTCCTCGATTGTATAAAACTCTTTTTTCGCTTTTATTTCGTTTATACACTGGTATAAAACACCCAATTGAGGATCAGACAGGGGAAAGAAATCATATAACTCATTCACACTCAAATTTATCCCGTCTATGCGAAATAACTTATTGGCATCGGGATTTATGGACAAATTGGAGGGTGTATACACAACGACTTGAGAGGCATAGCCTTTGGCGGAGATGCCGAACTTTTCCATCTGTTTCCGCTCTTCTTCATTCCTGTTCTCGTATTTCAGTGAGATATACTCGCCGTGCGGGTCAATTATAAGCAGGGGAACGTTCTTTTCGAGCAATTCCTCTATGAGCACGCCTGCAGTGTACGATTTCCCACTACCCGTCTTTGCTAATATGCTGCAGTGCTTCTGAATGAGTTCCTCTTTCCTCAGATACACCGGAATAGTGCGCCCGTCAATCAGCCCTAAGTAGATCCCCCCTGATTTGAGCCCCAGTGTGTCCATGATGAACGCCTGATCTGCCTTGAATACTTTCTCATCTCGAGCGAAGGTGTTCTTCGGCTGCATTAAAAACCCTCTTTCGTCCTTATACCCTATGATCTCTGCGGTAGCTATTTTTTTCTTCGCATCAACGATAGAGACAACTCTTCCCAGTATCCAGCCATCTAATTCGTTCCATACCTTTACATACTCGTTTCTTCGTACCTCGCCCGCAACGACAAAATCAAATTTGTGCAGCCCAACTTCGCCCCAAATGGTGCCTACCAATTTATACATTTTAAAAAATCATATTAACTTCGCATTCACAATTCCATCCTGACCCGGTCTGCTTGTTACTACCGCATCGCCAATTTCAGTCTCGATCATCGCTCCTTTTGTGGTGATATTCCGGCGTGCGAAGAAGGGATTTGCAGGATTATTCTTCACGGTTATTATTTTAGCCAATTTGGTGGTTCCACTCCTCGGATCTGCAACATTCGCAAATTCGCATCTGAGCAATCGCATTTTCACGTTGCCACCCCTCGTTCTGATTTTTCTTCTTCGTGTCTCTCCGATAGTCGTGTCTGCTGCGGGTCTTCCCGCCTCATGCCCCCGCTTCTTCCGAAGAGGATGATATCTTCCTCCTGTGTATTTTCGCCTTGGTTTACCTTGCCCTCTCATTTTTTACGGCCCTACAAAACCACATTCCGCACACTTGTATAAATTACTTTGCTTTCTGCACTTCGCACATCTACCTATCTCGATTTTTCCACAGTTCGGGCACGGGAAAACCGTGAAGCCCTTTCCCAACAGCTTTACTCCGCAGGACGTGCAATACTCTATCATAACCCGCTCCTCTTCTTTTTATCTCTATGTTTATATTCCTCTTTTCTTCATTCGCTGTCGTCCTCGTCATATCGACTACGGTGGACGGCATACCATATTTACACCTACCACCATTTATAATAATATCAGCTTTTATTTCTACTTCTTCTGCGCTGGTTGGTGGAGTTCTACCTGACACATTCGCACTTGTTGAGGTTATAGGTCCCGTTTCGTTTATTATACGGGTTGCGATTTCATTATCCGGGAATCTCACGCCAACGACATTTGATGCAGCAGTTAAGACAGCGGGCACTGTAGCTTTCTTCCTCAACAATACCGTGACGGGCCCGGGTAGCAGTTCGGTAAGGATCTCTAATGAGTCGGAATCTATATACGCAACACTGTGCACCATCTCAAAGGAGGAAACAGCGAGTGAGATAGGATGTGATAACTCTCTTCGTTTTATTCTATATACTTTCCGCACCGCTTCTTCCGAGAGCGCATCAGCTCCTAATCCGTATACCGTTTCGGTGGGATAAACGACCGTGCCTCCGCTTCTTATTATGTCGACCGTGGACTTTATCAGATCTTCTCTCTCTCCCTGCATTTCCTTTTTAATGAGCTTTACACCGATAATCTTTATCCACGAGGAACTAATCGCTATTTGTGAGAATAGAATACAATTGAATTATGAGGGTGAGCAAATAAAAAGGAGGAAAACTGAAAAATGGTCGCACTGACATTTTATGGCGGAACGGGTGAAATCGGGGGTACCAAGATTCTTGTGGAACACCAAGGCACCCGCTTAATGCTGGACTTTGGAACTCGAATGGGGTTCACCTCGGAGTTCTTCTCTGAGTTCCTGGACATTCGAGCCAACACGGAATTAAAGGACAAGCTCACTATTGGTGCCCTTCCTGTAATCCCGGGGGTATATCGGAAGGATCTGATCTGTCCAAGTGGTGTGGAGACCCTATCAGCCGAGAGGTACAGAAGAGTAATCGCTCCCGATTCGGCGATGCTAAAAATTCCCGGGCTCGTGACTTATGAAGAGTACTTTCTTAAGCATGGTCGGGGTTACATCGATGGGATATTACTCAGCCACGCGCATCAGGATCACTCGGGGGACATAGGATTTCTTCACTCGTCTATTCCACTCTACTGCTCCAGGACTACCCTTACACTGGTCGAAGCCATTGACGATGTTACCAACTTCAAGTCAGAGGCGGTGAGATCGAAGAGGTCCTCTGTTGCGTTCAGCGAGAGAGGCGCCATGCCAGGAAGCCCGAAGATAGAGCATAAGGAGATGCTGGTGCGAGATTGCAGGGTCTTGGGGGACGGTAAAGGAACGGACATCGGATCGTTTAGAGCCACCATGATCGAGGTGGACCACTCCATCCCCGGTGCTGCGAGCTACCTCTTAGAGTGCGATGTCAATGGTGAGCCCTTTCGAATTCTTTACACAGGTGACATCCGGTTCCACGGGATTAAAGGTAGCACAATCGATGATTACGTCAGGGCGATAGGGCATGGTATAGACATTATGATCTGCGAAGGCACTCGGATCGATTCAGAGGCTAAGCTTTCCGAGGAGATGGTCCGCTCTAAGATCGCTGAAGAGATCGCGGAAACAGACGGTCTGGTGTTCGTTGATTTTAGCTGGAAAGACACCACCCGGTATGAGACTATCAGTAAGGCGGCAGAATCCTGTGGGAGAATATTTGTTATAAACGCTCGGCTCGCGTACATCCTGAACAAACTGGGGCTAACACCGCTGCCTGAATCCGTCAGGGTATTTCTCAAGCGGAAGGGGAGCTGCTTTTATTCCCCCACTGACTACGCTCACTATAAGCATGAGTACGGTTATTCTGTTGATCGGGACACGTGGACACAGGATTCTACTCATTATGACAACGGGCTGGTGGCAGAAGAGATCAGGTCTAACCCGAGCAAGTACGTATTGATGCTCTCTTATTACGACTTAGGCCAGCTGTTCGACTTAGCTGATGAGACAGGCAAGATACGGGGTTCTCGATTCATAAGGGCACAATGTGAACCGTTCTCTGACGAGATGGAACTGGACGAGGAGCGATTCATTAATTGGTTAGATGCCTTTGGCATTAGATATAGCCTGGGTGAAACACCACTTCCAGAAGGATGTTCCAATCCCAATTGTTCCAAGCTCAAGAGAAGGATTGATCGTTCACATGCTTCCGGTCATGCCTCCCGGCCAGAGCTGAAAGAACTCATCGAGAAAATAAATCCTCAGGCATTGATTCCAGTGCATACCGAAAGTCCAGAGATCTTTGAAGAACTTGTTAAAGAGATAGGTGAGGATATTGACGTGATCATCCCGGAATTGGGTAAGACGTATACCTTCTAAAGCAAGGTATTTACATCACCTCCGATTTGTTAGGTTACTCAGTTAATATCCACCGTTTTATATTTTATCTTATGTAATCTTTGAAACCTAAACCATCAGGAATGAAAGTACGCTACCGTCTTTTGCCAGGTGTGTGGTGTGGTAGTTAAAAAAGAATCGAGACGATTTTATTTTAATCCTCAGCTTCGTTTAATATGAGCGTCTGTTTACCGGCATCGAAGTATCCATCATGATAATTCGTAAGCAAGTATAACGCTTCGTCTAGTGTGAGAGCGGGATACGGTATTTGTATTACGTTCTCCTCTTTTCTGCTTCGCTCCGTCACCAACATAATGTGTAGAGCATATACGGTCAATAGGGGCATATTAACTTTTCGGGTGCATTTCCACTGGAGAATGGTCTCAAGAACCATTCAGGGAACGAAATATGGTAGAGGTGCTTCTTCAAAGGATAAAACGTTTTTCCTCAATTCTTCTCGCTCTTTTTTCCGCTCTCATTAAAGAAAAACAAACGAATTTAGGTCTATAACGGCAATCCCAGCCATTCAAACACCCCCACCATCCTTAATGCGACATAAAACATCACGGCGATAAAAATATACCGCAGTTGCGTTGCCGGCAGTCGGTGCGCAGTTCTTGCACCTATCTGAGCTACTGGAATGCTTGTTAAAGCCAGACAAGCCCAGGCGGGTATATTAAGATAGCCTAAGGAAAAAGGTGGTAGATCTGGAACAGAGAGCCCATTTATTAGATAGCCAAGGACATCCCCAAAGCTCGTGAATATCATCATTACGAGTGAAGTTCCAACTGCACGATGCATGCTTAATTTTAACCCTATCGCCATCACCGGAACCATGATTATTCCCCCACCAATGCCGAGCAGTCCACTAATAACACCGATAGGAAATCCCCAACAAACCCAGAGAGAAGGCTTTTCCTTTAAGTCTTCCTCAACCTCGGGAAGCTTCCCCACCACCATCCATATCGCACCCAGAGCGACTGCGAGCCCAAATGCGGGCTTCAAAATCCCCACGGTGAGGAACCGAGAAGCAATCGTAGAGCCGGTAATCGCTCCAATAGTACCGCACATCCCCAAAATAATGCCTGCCTTCCACCATACCGCCCGTACCCACAGCTTCTTTTCATACCCGCTTCGGGTTTTCGGGTTCTATCGATGTAATCTCACATAATCAATATTGGATCGATCTTGCTCCGTTTAACGATAATTTTACCGTATCAACCGTCCAAATAAGCTATTAAGCTCTCTCTTTCGTCGCTTAGCCATCATCTCTTCCCATTCTTCCTCAGCTTTTTTCTCTTTATCACCCGTATAACCTGCTTCTGATTTTTCCTTCAATCTCTCCAACTCACCGTAATCTAACCACGCTCCATGACAGTCAAGACAGACATCTATTTCTACCTCTTGAGCATATTCCAGGTCCATCAACCCGCCACAACGGGGGCAGACCAGTTTACTTTTACTTTGCGTGCCTATCTGCTTTGTCAGGTAATTGGCAAGTTTTCTGTCGCCAAGTACTTTCTTGAGTTCGTTATCGTCAAACCATATGCCCTGACAATTAGGACAGACATCGATGATCACATTGGGACCCAATACAGCCACCTCCTCCTTCTTCATCTCCACCCAGCATCTTGGACATTCTCTGGCTTTTTCCATCTGTTTCTTTTCACACCTTTTGGTAATTTCAATTAAGAAGCATATTATTATGAATTTTTATTTTAGGATTTACTCAATCTCCTTTTTACTAAAAAACTCATAGCTTCTTTCCTATCCGCGTCGGGGTTTCGGGCGCAGTGGTTTTTTTCAGTAAAAGGAGGGCTTTTAAAAAGTAAGATGATGGTTAAAAAGAAGGTGTTTTATATGAGTAGCTCCTTACTTTGAACGAGATTCCCGAGAGGGGGAATCTGCGAAAAGAGGTGAAAAAAATGTATGGAAATCGGGGGCGCAGGTTTGACAGGCAACCACGAGAAATGCACACCGTAATTTGTTCTGATTGCGGAAAAGAGACACAAGTTCCCTTTAAACCAGATGGCAGCAGACCTGTTTATTGCCCTGAATGCTACCAAAAGCATCGTAGAAGGTAATTTTGAGAGGACGATTTTATTATTAATCGCGTACTCTCATTTTTTATTTTTTACGACTAACAGAGATACTATACGCAACCATCCGACCTACTCGATCTTCACCCAGCACTAAATTTCCTGAGGACTTACCGGTACCAATTTAACCTTCTTTGCTTCTTCTAGATCGCGCGTATAGATGTGTAATGAATCACTGTAATCGATTATTCTTATTATCTGGCAGTTATTTGGCTTTATTACTTCACGATTGAGCATCTCGATTATGCAGACGATATTAGATTGCCACGCAGTAAATAGATCTCGTGATCGCCAGGTAAGATGGACATCCACCTTATATTCAGGTATATATCGAATTTGTATCCGTTGTAAGCAGGGAGGTGAACTTCGTTTTATGTCAAATGGAACATACCAGGTAATTGCTTCTGCTCTATTTGAGGTTATATCCTGTCTAATTTGGTCAGCCAAAGCGTTTTTTAATAACGCTATCTGATCAGAACTGTTTTCACTAGACGAAGGTTCGTAATGCGTCAACCGTTCAAAATAAAGATAACTGAACTGCTCATTTAGGGGCTTCGATCTATACTCGTCTAAAAAAGCTCTTGTGAACTCATTACAATATTCCACTATTCGCCTGAATGGACATTGAGGGTGTACTTCTCGTGCTTCGATTTGTTTGATTGCATTACCTGTCATGCTGATCAGCATGCAGGAATCTTTTATCGGTTTTCGCTCATCACCACCACCTATAACCAAATCGGTTCCCTTACTAAGTATCGTATGGATTGCTTTAGCCCATGCATTATGGAAGTTTCGTTCTTCTATGAGGTGTACAAACAGTTTCATGTGACTAACACTCTTTTTATTTCTCCCTCTTCAATTTTAGGGCCATCTATTGTTACCGTTGGCATTTTAGCATCTTTCTCTGTTTTTGAGCCTTTAAAAATAATTACGCTTGGCAAATAAAAATTAGTCCAACGGTACCGACAAGTATCAGCACACCACCAATTATTTCACACCAATGCTCATACCAACCCTTATATGCTGGATGAAAGGAATAAAAAGGGGGCCGAACGGTTTAAAGGCTCGTCTTCTTTTATCCGGCTGAAATTAAAGCCGCTCTCTAAGTTCTGAAGTTACTTCCTCTACTTTCCCGCTCACCCAGTATTTCTTTAACGCTTTTCCCCGTGACTTCGGATGGTCCGATATCTCATACTTACTGTTCACAAAACCATATTCCTCTAATGTAAGGAGATGGTACGAAATGTGACGTCTGTCTTCTCCCAGCGCTTTGCTCAATTCGTTTATATACATCGGCTTCTCAGCAAGCAGCTCCACTAATCTAAATCGTATCGGATGAAAGAGCACGTGTGCGTCCATTACTAAACTATCTTTGATTTCCATGCCAGCCTTTTCCTTAAAACTTGTGGTATTTAAAATTTATCAAAATATTTTCCCTATACAGGAAAAAATTAGCAAACCTTATGCTTCTTTTATTTAAGCAAGTCCAGCTTTTTACCACCTTCTTCACACTTCTCTCATAACCATTTGAGGAACAAAACGGTTAAAAATAGGGTGTATAAGATGAGAAATACTATGCCCTCCTTGCGACTTATCTCCCACTTACTTTTTATGAAAATTAAAAGCAACAAGCTCATGAATATCATGGACGGAGCGGTATAGAAGATAGTTGATTTTATTACGGATAACGGGGCAATCATTGCTGAAACACCTATAATCAGGAATATGTTTGCAATGTTTGAACCAATGACATTGCCAACAGCTATATTGCCATACCCCTTCCGTGCTGCCGATATCGCTACACCTAATTCTGGTAGGGAGGTACCAACTGCTACAAGGGTGATACCTATAACTGTCTTTGGAACATCAAAGAAATCTGCAAAGAATATTGCTTCATCAACGAGATAGTTTGCGCCGAAGACAATGGCAAAACCACTACCTATGAGGACTGTGAAATCTCTAATAAGGCCTGCTTGGGATAATTCCTTTATTTTTCTTGCTTCTGTTGTAGGGTTCTCTTTTTTTCTTTTATCCCGCCCAAGAATTACCTTTCTTTTTAGTGTTGCAAGGTACTTCAGTTCAAAAAAGTAAGTGATAAATTCTTTAAACCCGTAATTATCTTTTAATTTCGGTTTCTCTTCTAATAAGAAGACGGTATAAGCAACGTATAGCAGCAGAAATAGCAGTGCTTCTACTCGTGAGATTTTCCCGTTGATGATGAAGAGATAGAAGATTAGTGCTGCGAAAAGCATTATGTAGCCATCTCTTTTCAGCATCTCTTCTCGTGTTTTTATTAACGCTATCGCTGCGGCCAGCCCGACTATCAATCCTATGTTTGCTATATTTGAGCCAACTACATTACCAATTACGATATCACTTTCCTGTTTTATAGCGGCTATTACAGATGAGACGAGCTCTGGTATTGATGTAGCTATCGCGACCAATGTTAGTCCGATAACGAACTCTGAGACGCCTCGTTTTTTTGCTATCGATGCTGCGGCTTTCACAAAGAAATCTGAGCCTTTGATGAGTAATACCAATCCGAGTACCAATAAGAGGGTGTTGCTTAAAACCATGTCTTGTTCTTTTTAACTAAGATAAATATAAAGTTTCCCTTTAAAGCAAAGCTTCTTTCATAG
>JASEFB010000089.1 GCA_030019325.1 archaeon
ATCGGTTAGTGATTTCATGAATAGAGCTATGTCACAATCGCATATGACTTTTACGGTTTTTACTCCGGTTTTTCAAAATTCTCTCTAATTTATTTTGCTAGCTATGAGCTACTCTTCCCGAATTACTTCACCAAGTGCTGCTGGCGTGCCGCTAGATAATACCCTTGGCACTAGCCGTTGATGTTGCCATCTTAAGCTGCATGGATTCATTGCTGCTCAAAATACTCATAGGCATCAATAATATCGAGGTAGACGCCGTCAAAGCCCGCGTCGAGGATCTTATCCAGATCGGCATCGTCGCTTCCATAAATGATCTTCTGCCAAGCAGAATCCCAATAACGTACCTTGTAGTTCCCGGGCCAAACGGGATTTTCCGCTGCCAACCACGAAGGTTGCTGGGACGACCAAAAGAACGACCACGAATCTCCACATTCACCGTTTTCATTAGCCGAAATTATATAACTAACTTTCCCTATTACGCAGTAACAAATGTTTTCCGAGATAACTGAAGGAACGACGAAGGTACTTGTGCCAACGCACCTCGCCAAATCGATCTTTTATAATCCTAAGATGGAACTATGCCGGGATATTGACATCGCGAGCATCGCAGCTTTTGCTACTCTGTATCCTTCTCCATCGCTTACATACATAGACGCACTTGCAGGAACTGGCATGCGCGGCGTGCGGGTAGCGAACGAAGTTGGCCTGCAGGTGACCATTAACGACCGCAGCACGCCCGCCTACGAACTGATACAGCGAAATATAGCGTTAAATGCAGTGGAAGAGTGCGCAACAGCATATAACGAGAATGCAAACGTGCTGCTCATACAAACCAGATACGATCTGGTGGATATAGACCCGTTTGGGTCGCCTGTTCCATTTTTGGACGCTGCCTGCAAGTCAGTAAAGCGATTGTTGTTAATTACGGCGACTGATACCGCGCCCTTATGTGGTGCTCATACCGGTGGCGTGCGAACCTACGGTGCACGACCCCTGAACACCGAATACCACGCGGAGATGGGAACACGTATCCTCTTAGGTGCCGTAACACGCGAATTGGGCAGATATGACAAGGCGATACAGCCGCTGCTTTCGTATGCCTCTGCGCACTTCATACGACTCATCGCCCGCGTGGAAAGAGGCGCGAAAAAAGCTGATGAAAGCATGCAACGGCTGGGGTTCGTCGCACATTGCTTCTCATGCGGACATCGATTCGCGTTCTCCTACGCCGATATGCTGGATTTGAACGTAGAAAATACCTGTGCACTCTGTGGTCAGAAGATGCGCATTGCAGGCCCGCTGTACCTCCATCCGATAAAAAAGAAGGAATTTTGTGAGGAGGTGCATGAGGAACTGGCAAAAAGAACGCTGGGCAAGAAGAGAGAAGCACTGAAAATCGTTAACACCTGCATCCTTGAGTTGGATATACCCTTTTATTATGAGCATCATGCGCTCTGCAAAGCGTTGAAAATCCCCCCTCCCCCCATCTCGTCCTTACTCGATACCTTGCGGTCGGCTGGTTTTTCTGCAAGCAGAACGCATTTCTCTGACACCGCAATTAAGACAGATGCACGGATAGATGAGCTAAAAAGGATTGTGAAGATGCTGTAGATGTTTTATAGGCAAGCTTTTTACCCTGCAACGTCTGATGTATAGGTGAAAGCAAAGAGGTAAAAAAGATGGAGGTACCTGATACAGAGGAGAATTTGAAGAAGTGCATCTGCATGAACTGCCCCAGTTATAATGAATGCATGAAGACGGGAATGCAAGGCCTCTTCTGCGCTCGCGGGAAGACTGATTGTGACCTGGAGCGACTTGGGTGTATCTGTAACCAATGTCCCATTTCGAGTGACTACCAGCTCTTCGGAGGCTATTATTGCGCTATCGGTACTGATTGGGATGAAGATTTTGGTAAGGCTATAAAGGCGCTTATTGGGACGACATTCGTCCCTTTGAAGGTTGCTGCTGACATAGCCGGCGACATAGCTGAAAATCTAGGAGCATATATCCCTAAACCCTCTAAACTTGCTTCGACCATTATCAGTACGCGGATAAGCACACTGAAGACCATCACAAAGGCGATCGAGAAAGAGATAACCCTGTTGGAGGAGTATAAGAAGAAACTCGAAGCCGAAGAAGCAAAGAAGAAGGAAAAGGTCAAGGTGGAGTGAGTAATGTAAATCGGGCAGCTCGCCGAGCAACGTTTTCAAATACGTTCCTTGCGATATTTGCGGTAATGATTATTTTGAGCGACTGGAAAGACCAAAAATGTCATTGACGTGTTGATTCTTTAGAAAGAAAAAGCCTTACCAAAAAGGGGGGTTGCATGCCGGGGACGGGGTTCGGACCCGTGACTTCGGCATTATGAGTGCCGCGCCCTAACCAACTAGGCCACCCCGGCTTATATATTGACTTTGCTTTCTTCTAACTCCCTGCGCAGTTCACCAATAGAAGCAACTCGCTCTGCAACAGCATCGTGCTGGTGGATACTCTCCTCGTTTATCTGCGTTATGGTAACGATCGAATCATCAGGCAAGTCTTTAAACGTCTCTACCACTCGTTTCGCCATCTCCCTAACGCAATCTTCAACGAACATGGGCTTTTTATGTGCCATTTCCACGATTCTTGCCTCATCAGGACGTTTCAATATCTCGTAGGTTTTAGCACTCATTGATTTCTCTATTATCCTTATTATCTTATCCAGGGGGACTTTAACATCATCTTCAACCTCTATGGATATTATGCCCCTCCCTCGTTGGTTATGTGTTGCCAGAGGTATGTTATCCAAAAAAGCGTTACTATCCTCTTTGGCTATTCCCATTTTTGTTAATTCTTCCAGTGCCTTTTCCCGCATGAGCTCCTGTGCGCACGGACATGTGGTCATCCCTGCTACCTCCGCTCCTATTACCTTTTTTATTCTCACGCCGTTTTTTTGGTCCTTCGAGGGGGTATGAAAGGCTCTTGCTTCAGCAAAGATAGTTGCGGGCTCTTGACACGATATCCTCATCACCGGAGTCTTTCTTTTTAACATATACTCGCTTTTCATTCCCACTTCAGCCGTAGAGGCGTATGTGTGGCGAAGGAGTAATCTCTTTGCTACTTCGCTACATAATTCTTCAACATCGTATGTTGACGTGCTCACCGCTTCTTCCAGCACTTCATACATCGCTTCGAGATTCCGCGACATATTTGCTCCTTTTATATCACTTGGTAGGTCTACGAAGAGGTGGAAATCGGATATGAGAACTACCGGTCTTTTTGCACCTGCTCTCGCTACCTCTACCAACTTCTTCACATTTTTTACGCCAACCCTCGTCAGGTTTATTTTTATGTCAGGGCTGCACGCTTGTACATCGGGCAGATTTAGCGCCATGATTTATTATGTTGTATACCTTAATCTTGTTATGTCTTTTATTTAAATAGCACTCGAAAAATAGAAAAATTTATATATTAATTAACCTCTGAACATATACTTGGAGGTATAAAATGATTGCGCAAGAGCAAAAGCCTATAGAGGAGATTCTGGGGTACCTTGAGGGAAAAAATAACATCGTGATAGTGGGTTGCGGCGGTTGTGCTACGTTCTATCATACCGGTGACAAAAAAGCGGTAGATGGGATGGCTGATAAACTTGAGAAAGAAGGGAAGAAGGTCACCAAAATTTACATGCCTTTTAGTATGCAAGTCTGCGAGACTGAAAAGAGTGGAGTGTTCTTGAATAAGAAACGAAAGGCGCTTGAAGATTGCGATGCTGTTCTGGTGATGAGCTGTGGTGATGGTGTGCAGGTAGCGACCGAATATATAGAAGAGGGAATGGGTCTTATGAAGGGCGTATATCCAGCAAATAATGCAATAGGCCTTGTGGGTGGAGGACCCACCAAGTTCAAGGAGACCTGTCTATCCTGTGGCATGTGTGAATTAGGCAAAACTGCTGGCATCTGCCCGCTGACGTCGTGCGGCAAGGGATTGATGAACGGTCCTTGTGGAGGAGTGCGCGTTGATAATAAATGCGAAATAGACCCTGAAAAGGACTGCGCATGGGTTAAGATCTACGAGCGGATGGAGAAACTTGGTGAACTCGACAAATTCTTGGAGATGAGAGCTCCACACGAATGGAGTAAATGTAAGAGGCCACGGCTGTTCGAGATAGAGGAACCCGTCAATATGATGAGCGCAATGATTGGGGCTATGCCTGGATTCCTGACTTATACGTTCAGTGCAAAACCAAAGCTTGGAGAAAAAGAATAGGAGCGTGATAAAAAATGCCTGGAGAAGTTTATAGCCAGTTGATGAAGGAATTAGTGGAAGGGAAATATGTCTTCACTGGTGAGTTAGAACCGGAAAAAGCGGGCGATGTCAAGGAGCCGATTGAAGCGGCAAGAGAACTGGTGGGTTTAGTAACCGCTTGTAACGTGACGGACAATCCACAGAGTTTTGCGTATGTTAATAGTTTGGCTGCGGCGTACAAAATCGAAAAAGAGACCGGTATGGAGTGCGTCTACCAGCTCAGGTGCGCGGACAGGAATCGTATGGCGCTTCTATCCGACGTGCTCGGCGCTGGTGTATTGGGGATAAAGAATATCTTAGCATTAGCAGGTGACCACGTATCCCTTGGTGATACACCGGACGCAAAGCCGGTATTCGATTTGGACTCAACCACGCTGATATACATGATACGGAAAATGGTGGATGAGGGGAAAGACCTCGCTGGTAATGATATACATAACCCACCGAAACTGCATGTTGGAGGAGCGGCGGCGCCCGGAGCAGCACATTTAAAGGCTGAGGTTGCCAAGGTGAAGAGAAAGATCAAGGTTGGCGTGGAATACCTGCAGACACAGGTCGTTTACTACCCAGAGATTCTCGATAAGTTCTTTAAAGAATTGGGGAAGGTAGATGTCCCAATTTTGGTTGGTATCTTCCCGGCCAAGAGTTTCGGAGCGGCTGATTTCTTCGACAAGTACGTAGCAGGCGTAGATGTCCCACCGGATTATCTTAAATCCCTTGAAGCGACGAAGGAGATAAAGGATAAGGAGAAGAAGAAGCAGGAAATTGACAGAATCAACGTGGAATACTTCACCAGTTTCTTGGAGTATCTAAAAGGAACGCCGGCTGCTGGATGCCACATGATGGCGGTGGGGTATCCCCGGATAATTGCACCGCTCAAGAAAGTGATGGAGTAAAACCGTGGGGGACATTTTTTCCCCTTTACTTCTTTTTTATTTTTGATGGATTATTTTAAGTTCGTGCTTAAATACGGTAATTGAGCTTCAAAACTTACGCAAAAAAGCATTAATTATATACCTAACAAATCCCGTGTTGCCTTCTTCACCGCCTCTTCCGAAGTATAGCTCTGTTTCCAGCCTAATTCATTCAGTTTCGAAGCATCGAGCAGCATAACGGGGACATCACCCTTCCACCCCCGTTTACCACCGGTGAATTTGAATTTTGGTGAGGTGCGCATCTCTTCGCACACGATCTCTGCAATTCGCTTCACACGTATCATGTCATGTGTGCCGATATTGAAGACGTGCACTCTGTTCTTACCGTTTGCTTTTAAACCCACGAGCATTGCTTCTATACAGTCATCAACGTAAATATACGATTTCGTTTGGTTCCCATCACCCAAGATCTCCAACTCCGTGGGATTGCTCCTGAGCTTATGTATAAAATCATAGATTACCCCATGTGAAGACCTCCTGCCTATAACGTTTGCAAACCGGTATATCCAGGCATGCATGTCAAAGGTATGACAGTACGAAGCGATTAACGCTTCACTGGCAAGTTTTGACGCACCGTATAACGATATGGGTATGGTAGGGTACTCTTCAGGTGTCGGCAGTTTATCCGCCTCGCCGTAGACCGTGGATGTAGAGGTGAATATAATCCTGCGCACCCCGTTCAACCTCATTGCCTCTAACACGTTAGAGGTTACGATGAGATTCTGCTCCAAATGAACACGTGTATTTTCCGCACCTAATCTTACCTCAGGATTCGCAGCCAGATGCCAAACCTCCTCGACACCGTCAAAAAAACTTGTTATGCTGCCAGTCAGCAGGTCTATTTGGTGAAATTGGAACCCTTCTTTACCGAGGTGGGGGGCGATGAATTTCTCATCCCCTGAGCTCAAGTTATCCAGGACGACGAGCTCATGGTTCTCGTCCATTAATCTATCAACCAGATGCGAACCTATGAATCCCGCTCCGCCAGTAACAACGATTTTCATCTTATCTATCTTGCCATGGGATACGAGCCCAGCACTTTCAGCATCGCCACTTTCCGTTTAACCCCTTCCAACACTTCTTTTATCTCTTTTTCTTCTAAGTGGCCTTCACAATCGATATGAAACATGTAATCCCCGAGAGCGCGCTTGGAAGGTCGTGACTCTATCTTTGTAAGGTTGATGCCACGCTGAGCGAATTCGCCCAGGACCTCGTATAACGCCCCAGGTCGGTCCTTCAAATAGAGCAAGAGGGACGTCTTATCTTTTCCGGTAGGTGAGGTCTCGATATCAGAAGAAGAAAAAGAAGAAGAGAGCGCGACAAATCTCGTAACGCTCTCTTTGTCCTGCACGTCTTCCGCAAGGATCTTGAGCTTATATCTCTTTGCTGCTTCTTCAGATGCTAATGCTGCTACCTCTTCATCCTCCATTGCCATTTTCGCTGCACCTGCCGTGCTCTCAACGGGTTTCACCTCCACGCCCTTCACTTTCAATCGTTCCCTTATAAACTGCTTACATTGGGCTAATGCATGAGGATGTGAAACGACCTTTCGTATTCTTGCGAACGATTGCGAAGCGTTTTGATCAAACTTTCCTAAAGGTTGTTTAGCCAGCAGACAGATTCTGATGGGTACTAAAATCTCACCGACTATACGCATTCCTCCTTCGTTATTCTCGCTCGAAAGCAGATCTAACGTCTCTCCCACTGAGCCCTCCAGGGAATTCTCGATCGGAACAATGCCATAATCAACCTCTTTTCTCACGATGCTCTCGGCGACATCAACGATTGTCTCGTAATAGTTGAGCTCGACATGCTCGATAGTTCCGCCTCTTCTCCCTTTGAGCCACAGCACGGCCGCAGTCTCTGAGAACGTCCCCTCGGGTCCTAGTATGCCAATTTTCATGTACTCTCAGTCAAACCTAAATTCTTCTTCATTTTATATAAAGATGGAGAATCAACTGATGGAGTTGCAGCACTGGGAATTATAATATAACCGGGAATTTATATAACGAGGGCAAATATAATATTAGATGCGCCTTGGTAGCATAGTTGGCAATGCGCCACCTTGGTAAGGTGGAGACCACGGGTTCAAATCCCGTCCAGGGCTTTCTGGTTCTTCCGTTTCATTTTCAAACTGCAATTTACTGCAATTTAG
>JASEFB010000090.1 GCA_030019325.1 archaeon
GATTAGAAAGCTGCTTATTCAAATTTGATGGTGAAGCTATAAGACTGACCATAAGAGCGGGTGAATATATTTGGATACCACTGAAGATATTCGATTATCAAAGAGAACAGATCGAGCATTGGAAACAGGGAGAAGCGAGTATAGGAGAGATAACCTTCTCTGATGATCATCTTCTTATACCTTTCAGATATAACATTGAGCCCGAAGAGCCCCAGGCTATTGCCGGGATAGACATGAATGAAGAGAGTGCAGATATTGTCATCGTGAAGGGGAAAGAAGCGAAGAGCATCTCTATCTCTACAAAGGATATAAAAACGATTAAAGGTGTTTACTTTAGAAAGAGGAGAGAGATACAGAGGTTAAAGAAAGAAAAACCTCGAACTGCTGAGAAATTACAGGCTAAATATTCAAGAAGAGAGAAGAATCGAGCAAATCAGAGACTACATGAAATATCAAAGCTGATAGTGATGTTATTATCGTTAGCAGGTGCAATGATAGTAATGGAAGACCTGACAAATATCAGAGATAAGATAAAATATCGAAGAAGAATGAACAGGAGACTGCATTCATGGAATTATCGTAAATTACAGTCCTATATCTCATACAAAGCCGCTTTTGCAGGTACTATATCTGTGTATGAGAATCCACAGGATACAAGTAAAAGATGCCCGATATGTGGGTCGTTGAATAACCCGAATGGGCGTGCCTACCATTGCAAAATCTGTGGATTAGAAGCAGATAGACAGATGGTGGGAGGATGGAACATAGCCATAAGATGTGGCGAGTCACCGTTACCGCCGAAAGGCATCTATGAAATGAAGCTGGACTTCAAAGAGATGCAAATCTTTGATATTAATGAATGTATATCAAAGATATAACGGAAGAAGGATTAGCATATTCTGTCGTTCCTTTGTTATGGCCCCATGCAGAATATATCTGCAGGTACAACGAATACGAGAGGAAGTATCTTTAAATACTCCCATTTAATAACTAAGCAGAGGTAAACGAGAAGAGATGCCACATTCACATGGTAAGAGGAAGAACACAAGGAAGAAGTTGAGTAAGAAGAAGCGGGAACGAGGGTTATCTCCGATAAGCAGAGCTATCCAAAGCTTTGCAGCCGGGGAAAGGGTGCACATCCATATAGACCCCAGTATTCATAAGGGCATGCCACACCAAAGATTTCACGGCATGACTGGCGAGGTGAAGGGAGAACGGGGAAGAGCTTATGTCGTGGAGGTATCAGACGGAAAAAGGCAGCGGAAGAAGGAGTTATTTATACGCGCTGAGCATTTGCGCATGCAGGGGTGAACCTTCTCCCCCAGCCAAAACCAACAATAAGTTTCCTTTATCTAAACTAAAAGTTTTTAAAGGGTTTTTGGCGAAAAGGGATTTAATGGGCCCGATGCGATTCGAACGCATGACCTCCGCCTCGTCAAGGCGACGTCATTCCAACTAGACCACGGGCCCATGCATCTGTGGGCATCACCCTTTTTATATTTTACCGGAGCGTATAAAAACTTACTTTTTGTTCCCGCAGTTTGGGCAGAAACGGGCTAAAATAGGCCGCATCTTGCCACATTCAGGGCAGTTCTCAGCTAATTTCTTCCCACAATTTTGACAATGAGGCATATCATATCATATCGTATAGGGAAACCGCACCACGGGCATTTATTCTCCTTCAATCTCGATAGAGAGATACGCTCAAAGCTGAAGAATTGCTTCTTAAGGTACGCTAGCGAGATAGCACAGGCTACCGCTCCGAGGATCGATATACCGATAATATGAACCGCTTTCCACACATTCACGATGATCATGTATGCCAATAGAAGAGACGCAAAAGCCATGAACGCATTCGCATGGATGGTGTATTTGCTTCTCACCTTTTTAGCTTTTAAATACGTGACAATAGCAACTCCCAGTAACGGAAGCACAAAGCCTAACCGTATCGCTAAGACTTTCAATCTGTATATTTGGTAATCGTGCCCGTATTCATCAAATGCTAAGTTACGAGCTATTGATACTTCCCCTCTCTTTTGATCCAATCTCCCGTTGATCTCATCGTAAACAGCTTGTACCGCATCGATTCTTAACTGAGCTTCCTCATACCTTTCTCTCGCCTCTTCATATTCCCTTTCTTTTATCTCGCCTTCCTCTCCTCTATCAAGGATTACCCGGTATTCCTCTCGTTTAAACAGATAGGTTTCCTTAGCGCGAAGAAATTCAGCGTTAGCATTTTCAAGGGAATCACGGGCTCCTCTTAGCTCCGTCTCAATGCTCCTCTCCTCAGCCTCCAGTCTATAAACTTCATATTTCGTATAGTACGTATCCGGTTGGGGTCTATCAGGAATGTCTCCTAACTCATTAAGGATCTGTACCCCTCCTATCAGAAGGAAGACGACCATCGCAGAAGCGAGTATTTTTTCGCCCCTTGTAGCCTCTAATCGCTCAGCTTCTTCATCTTCTGACATAATGTCCCTATGAATGATTTTATTTGAATCCGACTATATAACTGTAATCATTACAAATTAGGGGTTTTCTATAATGAGAAACGAAAAAGATTACGATTTAGTTGTTATTGGAGCCGGTCCTGCGGGGATGACCGCGGGAATATTTGGTGCGAGAAGCGGGTTGGAAACGTTAGTAATTGAGAAAGGGATATGTGGTGGATTGTCAAACGAGGCAACGGTGGTCGATAACTTTCCTGGATTCAAGAGTATAGGCGGTATGGAACTGGTAGAGAAGATGAAAGAGCAAACGGCTGACTATGTGGAGATCAAAGAGCTGGAAGAGGTTACAAAGATAGCAATCAGTGGAAAAGAGAAAAAGATGATGCTATCGACGGAAAAGGGCACTTATCTCACCGATGCAGTGGTACTCTGCACGGGAACGAAAAAGAGGAAGCTCGGCGTTAAAGGAGAAAATGAATTTCTTGGAAGAGGTGTATCGTATTGTGCTACCTGTGATGGGTTCTTCTTCAAAGATAAGTCGGTAATAGTGGTAGGAGGAGGGGACTCCGCAGTTAGAGGAGCTTTGTATCTGAAAAACCTCGGCTGTGAGGTAACGTTACTCCATCGAAGAGACAAGCTCAGGGCGGAGCAGTATTTACAAACCAGTCTGGGGAAGGCAGGAGTGTATATTTTGTGGAATTCGGTGGTACAAGAGATAAAGGGAGATAAAGCGGTGAGAAGTGTTGTTCGCTATGATAAAGAGCGGGATATCGAGGATGAGCTTGCGGTAGACGGTGTGTTTGTATATATCGGCGAGGAGCCAGCCAATGCATTGGCAACGCAAATCGATGTGAAGCTTGATAAAGAGGGCTATATACTCACGGATAAACGCCAGAGGACGAACGTTGAGAGGGTATATGCCGCAGGGGACATAACCGGGGGCGTGAAACAAATTGTAGTGGCATGTGCAGAAGGCGCTATCGCTGCTACCTCGGCATATGAAGATTTAACGGAGTAATAGAAGAGAGATGAGAGAGATAGGAATTGACGAAGCGGGGAGAGGTCCGGTGATCGGGTCAATGTTTGTTGCTGGGATTGTGAATTTTGAGGGGCTGAAAGATCTGGGCGTGAAGGATTCGAAACGATTGAGTCCTGCGAAGCGAGCCTATCTGGCGGAGCGTCTAGAAGAAGCGACTGAGTTTTACGTCGTGGAGCTGACCGCAAGCGAGATAGATAAGGGGAGAAAGAGGCATACATTAAATGAAATCACCGTCGAACTTTTTTCAAAAGTGATTAAGCATTTTCGGCCTGATAGGGCTCTTGTAGATGCGGCAGATGTAAACCCCGAGAGGTTCGCCACTCGTCTTAGATCGAACTGTGAGGCGGAAAGAGCAGGGGCGATCGAAATAATCTCTGAATGTAAAGCAGATGAACGCTACCCTTTGGTCAGCGCTGCATCAATAATCGCAAAGGTGCACCGAGATAGGTCAATCAGGGAGCTTGAGGCGAAGATAGGAGCAGAGATAGGGAGTGGCTATCCCGCGGACCCAAAAACCGTTCAATTCCTGAAAGAACTGTTAAAAGAACGAGAAATGGATGACCTTCCGTACTATGTGCGGCAGTCCTGGAAGACAATTGGTTTATATATACCTAAGTTAGAATAAAGAGAAAATGGTGACCCCTGATACTGATAAGGACAAGGGGAAGCACAAAGGGGGAGAGGGAGATAAAGAGGAAACAGCTTATGGTGAAGAGATCAAAGAATGTCCTGAATGTGGCTCTAAGAACTTAATAAGAGATTATGGAAAAGCAGAGCTTTTTTGTGCTAATTGTGGCCTGGTAGTTGCTGAGAATATCGTTGATCTCGGACCTGAGTGGCGTGCCTTTGATTTTGAACAGGTGTCGAGAAGGGCGCGGGTAGGAGCACCCATGACGTACCGAATACACGATAAAGGTCTGAGCACCCTGGTCACGTGGTGTCCGACAGGTCAAGGGCAATATAAATTAAAGAAATGGCAGCAGCGGACACATATTGCGAACACAACCGAAAGGAGCTTCATCTTCGCACTTTCAGAGATAGATCGGATGGCGTGTGCGCTTCGACTGCCGATGAATATCAGGGAGGCGGCGTCCATGTTATACCGGAAAGCAATGAAGAAACGTTTGATTCGTGGGCGGAGCATAGAAGGTATCGCCACTGCAATCTTATACATTACGTGTAGACAGTACGGGGTGCCTCGAACGCTGGAAGAGGTCCGGGATATATCAAGAGTTGGGCAGAAGGAAATAAGCCGGGCATATCGCTTTCTTTTACGGGAGCTCGAGTTGAAAGTTTCGCCTGCGTCGCCTATCGATTTCGTGCCTCGGTTCTGCTCCTTGCTCAATTTGAGCAGTGAGATACGGTCAAAAGCAATAGAGATAATAAAGCACGCAGCGGAGAATGAGCTGACCAACGGGCGGGGACCGATTGGAATAGCTGCCGCGGCTATTTATATCGCGGCAATTTTAGGCGGGGAGCATCGCACGCAAAAGGAAGTATCTGATGTTACTGGTGTGACCGAGGTTACGATACGGAACCGGTATAAAGAATTATCAGAGCAGTTGGATATAGACGTGCTTTTATAGCGGTTTAGCGGATTGGTGGTTTGGAATTTATTTTAGTCTTTCGGCTCTAACCCGCTAATCCATTAAGCCTCTAAACCGCCAAATATTTTAGTGCCGCCCTCGCTACTATCCGTGCAACCCTCAAGGGCTCTGGCACTTTACCATGCGCGGTGAACTTTTTAAGCACAGCACCAGCGTCGGCATCATCAATCCCTAAAGAGCGTATCAAGACCTCAAAATGGTCATGTAATCTTACCAGGACACGGTCACCAAGCCTCTTATACACTTCAAGCCGTGAATCTCGCTCGCTCGCTTCAAAATGTTTGGCTATATGCTCTTCCAAACCCTCGGATTCTTCATACGTCACGCAGATGAGTGGAATCTGCAGCCGGTTGTAAACTTCGTGTATGTCTATGATGTTAAACCAACTGATGACACAGCCATTTAACATCATCACGTTGATATCATCCCGCTGCAGTGATTCGAAGAGGTGCACTACCCCCTCGGTAGCGTCCATCCCCCCTACGGTTATATACGTGAAACCGGCACCATCTATAATAAAATCGGAACGCATAACGATGCCCGCAAGCACTGACTTTTCCTGTCCTCGCCTGAAGCTTTCTGCAACACCCAGTACGCGTATCCCCTTTTTATTTACATGCACTACCATTACAGATACGGAATTTCCTCCCGCTCTTTTTGCTCTTTATATCTCCTCCTGAACACAGGGTCACTCCTTCCCATCCGCTCTATCTCTCTGTCCAATTTCTCATCCAGTTTCACCTGCTCTTTTGAGATATATTCCTTGCAGAGCGTATAGGAGGAATCAGAGGAGTATTGCTGAATACCCGCCATTATGATAGCTAAATCGGCTTTCTGAGGGGAAATCAGACCGAAAGGGACTGGGGCACCTTTTCCCATCAGCTCTCTTATCTCATCATCTATCTTTCCTACTTCCAAACCAAATCCTATCGCCTCATTGCGCCCGGTCTGCTCAAATTTGAGCTGCCATAGATGCTCAGGGTCGGAGATGAGCATGTCATACCGTCCTTTGGGATTTCGTCCCGTGAGCACTCTCCAATCTTGCTTATCCTTGCTTTTGTCCCATTTCTCTTTTAATGCCCGTGTTATATCTCCAGAAGCCTGTAGCCCCATTTCGTCAGCCTCACTTGCATATAGCATTTATAACCATATAAATTTTCTTTTCCGAAAACGCTTTTCTTTTCTACGAAGCTTTTTTTGGTAAAACTTTTTCTAAAAGTTTTAAAGAAAAGGGTTTAATGATCGCAATAATACTCGCTGGCGGGGAAAGCAGCAGGATGAGAGGAATAAGCGCCGAGAGTAGAGAAAAGGCACTTATAACGATAGCTAGACGTGGAAACCAGAAACGGCTCTTAGATCTAGTTGTAGAAAGCGTGCAAGAATCAAAGGTGGAGGATTTTTCCGTGGCTATCACCAAAAATACGCCAAAAACCGAGGAATATTGCAAGAGCGTTGGTTATAAAACCGTGGAGACACCAGGGAAAGGGTATCATGAAGATTTGCACTATTTGCTCCGCAGCTATCCAGAATTCGTATCCGTTGCCTGTGATATTCCGTTTTCAAGAAAAGAGCATATTAATGCGATAATAGACGCTTACCTCGCGCACCGTATCAGTATCACCGGTGCTGTTCCCTTAGCCATAATGCCAAAAGGGATAACGCCGAGCTACACGTTTGAGCACGGAGGTAAAAAACTCGTTTCTTGTGGCATCAACGTGGTCACGAATTCAGAGGATTCGGTACCGTTTATATTTGATGATCCCCTGCTTGCCATCAATGTAAATACCGCTGAGGAGTTGAGGGTGGCACGGAGCGTGGTAGAATAATATCTCCTCTATTCCCTCCTCTTCACCATCACACACATATCATGCACTACTTTTATATTGTTTCGTCTGCAAAAATCTATCGCCTTCTCAGATTCAGAGCCGGGCTGCATCCATATCCGTTCTATTCCCAGCCCCTTGCATTCCTCAACGATCTTTTCGGTAACAGCTGGCGGAACGACGGTATCAACGACATCGGGTTTTTCGGGCAGCTCGCTGAGAGAATGATAGCATACGTCGCCTAAGACTTTGTTGATATGGGGATTCACGGGATAGACGGTATAACCCGCTTCTTTCAAGTCCTTATAGACCTGATGCCCATACTTCTCAGGGTTGCTTGAAACGCCAACGACGGCGAAAACGTTCCCTTTCTTTAGAAAATCCTTTATCAGGTTTGTATTCATTTTACACACTTTTATTTAGTATCTCTCTTTGAAATGTTTATAGTCATTCCGAGAAATTTATGCGATAATTGCTAGCACACGGGCTCCGAATG
>JASEFB010000091.1:0-1708 GCA_030019325.1 archaeon
ATGGAGCGAGCGGTACTTAACAGGGAGGAATATCAACCATTTTTGGTGCGCTAAATGAGCCATGTGGTAATTTCTTACGACATTTCGGATGATAAGAAGAGGAGTAAGGTGGCGAATTTGCTCGCAGACTACGGGAAGCGGGTGCAGTATAGCGTTTTTGAGTGCCGGCTTGATGCAAAGACACTGGAAAAGCTTGTTGAGGGACTTAAACCCTTCGCCGAAGGAAATGATAGTGATAGTATAAGGGTATATCAAATTTGTGAAGCCTGTTTGAAGAAAGCAGTTCTGTTAGGACGAGGCGAGCTCACTGAAGAGGCTAAGTTCCATTTGGTGTAATAATCAGAAACCCCCTTCGGGGTTTCCGATACCTTCCCCGCTCTTTGCGAAGGAAATAATTCTTTCTTGGTAAAGCTTCTTTCTTTAGAAAGAAGGTTTGCGATAGTCTCCACAAGTAGGTTTTAATGTTAAGGCTATCGCCAAGATAAATCTTTCCTGGTAACGCTTATCTCTTCAGAAAAGGGTTTGATTCTGAAAATAAAGGTGCAGAAGGAGATTCCATGAAATGTGGATTTCTCTAGATCGAAGCACAGAAAAAAATCGAAAAATTTATATACTCCAAAGTGCATACCTTAAAAGCGAAAAGAAGGAAAATTTCGCGGGGTTGCAAAAGCGGTCTAAGAAAACAAGGATTGAAACGCTACAACTCGACGGGAGCGCAGAACAGCGTGGGAGCGTTGCAAAAGCGGTCTAAGAAAACAAGGATTGAAACTATTCGAAGCTCTATTGCTCGGGTACTTTTCTGGTTATTTCAGGTTGCAAAAGCGGTCTAAGAAAACAAGGATTGAAACATCCTACCCATATCATTTCTTGTTTTTTCTTTCATTTTCCGTTGCAAAAGCGGTCTAAGAAAACAAGGATTGAAACATCTCATCCTGGATCCACCGGGGAATTTTTCCCCAAGGTTGCAAAAGCGGTCTAAGAAAACAAGGATTGAAACTTTCATATTTTTCCATTCAAATCACCCCCTTTTTTGCCATAGAGTTGCAAAAGCGGTCTAAGAAAACAAGGATTGAAACTTCATTTACTTCTACTTCTTTTCCGCAAAATATACATTTCAGTTGCAAAAGCGGTCTAAGAAAACAAGGATTGAAACCTTTAATTCCTGATAATCCTGCTCAGACTTCACAGTTGTGTTGCAAAAGCGGTCTAAGAAAACAAGGATTGAAACTTGGAGTTTGGCAAAGTGAGCTAAAGCTATAACCAAAGTTGCAAAAGCGGTCTAAGAAAACAAGGATTGAAACCCTATACCCACTTCTCCCACAACCGTTCTTTCTATTAAAGTTGCAAAAGCGGTCTAAGAAAACAAGGATTGAAACCTGAAACACGATCTGCTCCGGCTGAGTGACTGTAATGTTTTCGTTGCAAAAGCGGTCTAAGAAAACAAGGATTGAAACATTTTTACCACCGAGTCCTCATACAATACCTTTTCATGTTGCAAAAGCGGTCTAAGAAAACAAGGATTGAAACAGTAAGCCTTTGTGCGAACTTTGGATTGGTATAGTTCACTGTTGCAAAAGCGGTCTAAGAAAACAAGGATTGAAACTGTCATATGTCCCAGACACCAGACGCAATAGTCCACCGTTGCAAAAGCGGTCTAAGAAAACAAGGATTGAAACAATGAGGGACACCTGCGGTTTCCCTTCATAAC
>JASEFB010000091.1:1806-6938 GCA_030019325.1 archaeon
AACGCTTTCTTTCTCAAAGAAAGGGTTTAGTCTAAGAAAACAAGGATTGAAACAATGAGGGACACCTGCGGTTTCCCTTCATAACCCCTTCCCTTAAGTTCGGGATAGTCTAAAAAAATTTCTTCCCGAAAACGCTTTCTTTCTCAAAGAAAGGGTTTAGTCTAAGAAAACAAGGATTGAAACAATCAGGAACCCCCTTCGGGGTTCCCGATACCTTCCCGCCTTATAAGAGAACTAAAAACGCTCACTCTTTTTTGCTTCGCAAAAACATTCTTTTTTCTTTGGTCAAGCTTTCTCTTCAAAGAAAGGTTGTTGGTCAAGCTTTTCTTTTAGAGAAAGAGGAAAAGATGGATGCCGATAAAGGATGTCATTCTTACGAAAAAAGTGGAGCATCACATAGGGAAACACGAGGTCACAAGAGAAGAAATAATGGATGTTTTAAACGGCTTCAAATATGTCAAAAGAAAGGGAAAGCGATTTTTATTTTATGGTAAGACAAAAGCTGGAAGATACCTCACCGTTGTGCTGGAGAAGAATAGAGAATACTTTCTGGTCACAGCGAGGGAAAGCACAAAATCTGAGAAAGTATTATATAAGAAGAAAGTGAAATAATATATGATGAAGAAAGTGAAGATAAAGACGGAAAAGGACTTAGAAGACCTGCCTGAGGATGAAGTCGTGGAGGTCGAATCATGTGATATTGGATTCAGATTGATTGAAAAGGGGAGTTTGCACACCGAAGTCTCTGTATCTGAAGAAGAAGTGAAAATACCACTACCTGAAGAGTTATATGAGAAAGTCAAAGGTAAGAAGGTTGTGATAGTGCCGAAAGGATGAGAGAAGAGATAAGGGGGTTAGAATCAAAAACAAATCATGGCGATAGTCTCCGAAACAAAATAAACCTTTAAAAAAGATTTGCCGCAAAGATGCTTTTACGCCCGGAGGTGCGTCTAAACACATGGCGATAGTCTCCGAAACTGCGTTACAAAGACAAGGCTATCGCTAAAATAAATCTACCTTGGTAACACCTATCTCTTTAGAAAATGGTTTGATTCAAAAAATGAGGATGCCGAAGAATATTTCATGAAACGTGGATTGCCCTCGATCCATGAGCAGAAAAAAAATCGAAAAAATCAAATAGGGGGAATAGCATACTCTAAAAGTGAAATAGAGGAAAATTAGGATTTTTCCTCTCCTTGTCAGCTGGGTTTCTGTATACGTATCCCTCGAATACCAAGCGGATTGCTTATTACGGCTTCGCTGTGGGTACAATCGACATTATCTTTGGATTTGTTTACAATACTTATTTGCTTCAGTGGGTCACTGAGTTCGCAACTCTCGGATATGTCGCGCTACTTGTGGTTATCATATTCAAAAAATGATTGATGTCGTTCGCACGGAGGTATGCTTATTAGCGTGCAAGATTACGGAGAAAAGACTTCAAACCTTTTCACAAAAGGTTTATCCAAAACCAAGTCCTACTCTGGTTGAACCAGTATCACCGACAGTTTCAAAGGCTCTTTATAGACATATCCATGCGTATGCGCACCATCACTTTTTATTTGGAGAGGCTTTTGAGAAATAGAGGAAGTGCCAAAAAGAGAAGATATCAGGAAGGTGCTGGTAATAGGCTCGGGGCCTATCGTGATTGGTCAGGCCTGTGAGTTTGATTACTCGGGCACGCAGGCTTGTAAAGCGCTTCATGAGGAAGGCTACGAGGTCGTCTTAGTGAATTCAAATCCCGCTACCATTATGACCGACCCTGAAATGGCTGACCGTACCTACATTGAACCACTGACCGTGGAGAACATGGAGAAGATAATAGCAAAGGAGAGCCCGGATGCATTGTTGCCCAACCTCGGCGGTCAGACCGGACTCAATCTCTCTTCCGAACTCAACAAAAGGGGAATACTGGATACCTACGGGGTTAAGATAATCGGTGTAGAAGCTGATGCGATTGAACGAGGCGAAGACCGCATTATCTTTAAAGAGACCATGAACCAACTGGGTATACCTATGCCTAATAGTACTCCTGCTTATTCAGTCGAAGAAGCGGAGAAAATCGCACAGGAATTGGGCTACCCAGTGGTCATTAGACCCGCGTATACCTTGGGCGGAACTGGTGGAGGAATTGCGTATAATGTCGAAGAATTAAGGACGATTGTTGCGCGGGGGATTGCTGCGAGTCTCATCGGTCAAGTGCTCATCGAAGAAGCGGTCATAGGCTGGGAGGAACTTGAACTTGAAGTGATCAGGGATAAAAAGGGCAACAAGATTACCGTTTGTTTCATTGAGAATGTTGATCCCATGGGCGTACATACCGGGGATAGTTTTTGCGTGGCGCCGATGCTGACGGTTAGCGAAGAGCTGCAGAAGAAGTTGCAGGAGTTCTCGTACCGGATCGTTGATGCCATCGGTGTTATCGGCGGAACAAACATACAATTCGCGCATAATCCCGAGGATGGCAGGGTTGTGGTGATTGAGATTAACCCGCGTACGTCGCGGTCGTCGGCATTAGCGTCAAAAGCCACAGGTTTTCCTATCGCCCGGATATCAGCTAAACTCGCCGCTGGTATAACTCTTGATGAGATCCCGTACTGGAAGGGAGGAACGCTTGATAAATATACCCCAAGCGGAGATTATGTCGTGGTAAAGTTCGCCCGGTGGGCATTTGAGAAGTTTCCTCAGACTCAGGACCTGCTTGGGACGCAGATGAAAGCTGTGGGCGAGGTGATGAGCATCGGCAAGAATTTTAAGGAAGCATTTCAAAAAGCGATACGCTCACTTGAGATCAAACGATATGGCGTTGGCGGTGCAAAGAATTTCACAACGCTTTCCCTTCCAGAGCTTAAGACAAGATTGGTCTATCCCTCCAGTGAGCGCATTTTCTTAATGTACGAAGCTTTGCGCAAAGGGATGTCGGTTGAGGAGCTTTATCAGCTTACCAAAATTGGCAGATGGTTTATCAGCCAGATGCAAGAGCTGGTAGAATTCGAGGAAGAACTCAAGAAGTACTACGGCAAAGAGCTGCCTGACGAACTGCTTAAAATGGCAAAAGAAAACGGGTTCTCAGACCGGTACTTCGCACAACTGCTGGGAAAGAGAGAGACGCAGATCCGCACACAATTACTCGATGTGGAAAAGAGAGCTGCTTATGAAGCAGTGCCCGTGAGTGGTGCTGATGCCGCTTATTACTATTCAACCCATAATGCCGAAGATTCGGTTCCAGTATCGCCCAAGCGGAAGATAATGATCTTAGGTGGCGGACCTAACCGCATTGGGCAGGGCATAGAGTTTGATTATACCTGTGTACATGCTGCATTCGCACTACGTGAAGCGGGAATTGAGTCAGTAATGGTCAATTGCAATCCCGAGACAGTCTCCACCGATTATGATACCTCCGACAAACTTTATTTCGAGCCTCTAACCGTCGAAGATGTGTTAAACATCTATGAAAAAGAGAAACCTGAGGGTGTCATTGTGCAGTTTGGAGGCCAGACTCCTCTGAATATAGCAAGAGAACTCCACGAAGCCGGAGTGAAGATTTTGGGTACAAGCCCGGATAGCATACATTTAGCAGAGGATAGAGAGTTATTCAGGGAGATGATGACAAAGCTCGGTATCCCACAGCCTGAGGGCGGCACCGCACGGTCAGTAGAGGAGGCGCTGAAGGTGGCACGGAAGATAGGATTTCCATTGATGGTGCGCCCTTCTTTTGTGCTCGGCGGGAGGGGAATGGAGATTGTGTACGATGAGAACATGTTTTTAGATTACGCACAAACCGCAGTAGAGGTGAGCCCTGAATATCCCCTGTTAATTGATAAATTCCTGGAGCACGCGATCGAGACTGAGGTGGATGCCATCGCCGATGGTGAGGACGTATATATTGCCGCAGTAATGGAACATATCGAGCTTGCCGGGATCCATTCGGGCGATAGTGCCTGCGTGATTCCTTCGCGTACTATCTCACCACGGAACCTCTCTGAAATCGAAGAGTATACGAAGAGAATTGCCGATGCGTTCAAGGTCGTTGGGCTGATGAATATCCAATACGCGATAGCCAATGGTAACGCATATATATTAGAGGCAAATCCACGTGCGTCAAGAACCGTTCCGTTAGTGAGCAAAGTGACTGGCGTCCCGATAGCCAAAGTAGCAACAAAGGTGATGTTAGGCAAGAAGCTAAGGGACATACTCAAGTCGCTGGATAGAGGTGATAAAGCACTTCCCTATTTTGGAATAAAGGAAGCGGTGTTTCCATTCGATAAGTTCCCTGACGTTGATCCTGTGCTCGGGCCTGAGATGAAGAGTACGGGCGAGGTGCTGGGCATTGCACCCTCCTTTGGGCTGGCGTTTTACAAAGCGGAAGAAGCTGCGAGTATGAAATTGCCCACTGAAGGCATAGTCCTGATCTCAGCTGCAGATAAGGATAAAGATGAGATTCTTGAAGTCGCAATGGGCCTCACTAAGCTGGGGTTTACCCTACGTGCAACAGAAGGTACGAAGGCATTTTTGGAAGAACACGGCGTAAAAGCTGATTTGGCGTTAAAGCTCTATGAAGGACGGCCTGATATAACTGATGATATCCGTAACGGCCAGATACAGCTGGTCATTAACACGCCGGTGGGCGGGAAGGGGAAACATGACGATAGCTATATCCGTCAAGCTGCGATCCAGTATAAAATTCCATATATTACGACTACTGCTGCGGCACGGGCAACGGTTGCGGGCATAGAGACGGTGAAATGCGGTCAGGCAGAAGTGAAGTCCCTTCAGGAATATCACAAATTGTTAGGTCGTTCGAAGAAAGAGCTTTAAGAGTTTAGAGCTTCAGGTGCCATTTTTGCTAACACAACTTGAAAACTCTCGGATCTCGTGGCTCCACACCTTTTAACATCCAAGTTTACGCGTAAGAAGGTACAGTAGGCGTAAGATTTTTTTAAGCGCAGGAAACAGTAGTCCCGAGAGGATTCGAACCTCTGTCTCAGGCTCCAAAGGCCTCTATGCTTGACCCCTACACCACGGGACTTTCGTGTTACAGTATCAATTAATTCTCTCTTTCAGCATTAAAAACTTTATATTTGTTTACCGCCGAGATCACGGAGAGCGCTGAGATGACGAAATATAATGGG
>JASEFB010000092.1 GCA_030019325.1 archaeon
TGTATCGGCTCTAATCACCACCACATTCGCCTTTTTACCTTCTTCTATTGTGCCAATGGATGTTTCCTCCTTCACTATCTTTGCGGAATTAAGCGTGTACAGCTTCAGCACTTCTCTCTCATCTAACGGAAAAAGCTTCGAGATGAATTCCATTTCAGAGAATGGGTTAGGCGAGTTGAGCATAACGTTATCGGTACCGACACCCACGGTTAAACCTGATTCGAGCATCTGCGGTAACGGTGGCAACCCCAGCCCAGTTACCAGGTTGGACCGAATGCATACGACAGCAGCTATCTTCTTATCATGCATTTTTTTGAAGTCCTGCGGCGATGCTTTTATGAGGTGCACAATGAAATCCGGCTCGAGTTCTATCGCACCCTTTATATCTTCAGCATTCCGTTCACCAGCGTGGAGTGCGAACAATTTCTCCTTTCTTTTTGCCTCCGCAGCTAACAATTTCAACTCTTCCTGCGGATAATCAGCGACACTGCTCATGCCTATTCCATCTACCGATTCAAAAAGTTCATCAATGCCTGACTCATCCTCGGTTCCAGCTGCAGGTCTGCCAAGTATCTTCACTCGTAACCGTTCGTTCCCTCCTGACAAACGCAAAGCCTCCTTCAATGCTCTCACACCCAAAAGACCACCTTCTCTGAAATCTGCAAACAGTTGTGTTCCCGTGGCAATCATATCCTCAATGGTCTCTCTCATCGAGGAGACAAGCACTTCGTAAGGTGTTTCAGCCAATATCCAATGCTTAAATCCTCCCGGACCCACTAGCTTCTCCACCGGCATAAAATCAGGTTCTTTTGCTACTGAATCGCCGATGTGCGTGTGCGCATTGATGAAAGAGGGTATTATGATGCCTTCTATCGCGGCTTCTATCTTCTCTTCGCCAATTTCTTTTATCTTTCCGTTCTCAATTACGACATACCCTTCCTTCGGTTCAAAATCCTTGCCCCATACCACTGTTCCTGAAAGCGTTAGTTCATTCTCCTGCATATCATTCATTCAACAAAAGTTGAAAGGACGTTAGTATATAAGTTAGGTTACGCACGATTTTGCAGATTAGGAGAATCGCATCCTCACGACGTGCAAATCCAGAACTACATGGTATCTCCGTGGTGCAACAGAACGCACAATCCTCCCCTCTTCTAATTCTACTCTTAATGAGTTCCCGAAAGCAGAAGAGATTATATCTCTTGCCCTTTCTAATGGGACATTAAATAAAGTATCACCTTTTCTTCCCGCAGAAACGTCGTAATAGTGTATCACACCGCCTCCTCGTTCTCCTGATTTTAGAGCTCTTGCCGCTAATGGCAAGAAAGAATGTGCATGTTCTGGCAACGGCATGATCACACGGTCAGCAACACCTTCTAACTTCTCCAGTTCTTCGCTCGCATCGCCAAGAATAGGTATCACCGTTCCTTTAACCTTGTTCAATGCCACATTCTCCTTCATATATTCATATGCGTACGGATTCACATCAATGGAATAAATCTTTGTTTGGGGTTGCATCTTCGCTATGAGAATGGAGAAGCAGCCTACACCTGAAAACGTGTTTATTATGGTCTCGGTGGGCAAAACTTTTTGTGCGACTCGCATTCTCTCGTAAGAAAGACGAGGAGAGAAGAAAACATGCTTGAGGTCTACTTTGAAACTGCAGCCACTCTCTCTATGCGTAGTCTCCAAGTTCTCATCACCCCATATCACCTGCACATCCCTTGTTCTATAAAGTTCATCGGTATGAGCGTAAAGAGGAACAGCCGCGATGGTTCTCACCCGTGGATAAATCTTATGGAGCGTTTCTGCGATGATCTCCCGTTTAGAATAAACTTCATATGGGATTCGTATGATGATTACATCACCGATGAGGTCGTACGATTTTATCAGTTTAGTCAGTTCGTTTTCGTCTAATACCCCTTTTAAAGCTTCTTTTAGCTTCATAAAAGTTCTCCTTCAAAGCCCTTACAGGGCTTGCGGGTAAACCCTTACAGGGTTTTTGGGGTGGTAGGGGCGGAGCCCCTACATGGGGCAGAGCCCCACAATTGTTGATGAATATTTATAAACGGCACGGGAGTTATATAAGGTAAAAAGGTGCTTATCTCTCTGCACTGCATATGCACCCCAGATAATGCAGTTCTACTATGAAATCATGGCGAATGGTCTAAGATTAGGAGCCGAAAGATGAAGAAAGTGGTGCTCGAGGTGGGTATAAGTCTGGCGGAGGCGTTATTAATCGTCGCCTTAGTCATTTCAGTGGCATACGCAGCTACTGGAACGTGGCACGTTGGATTCGCTGTTGAGTCAGGAAGCATGGAACCACATATGCAAGTGGGTGATCTGATCCTCGTGCAAGCACCCCAACGCACAACCATCACAACATACGAAGAGGGAAAATCAATCGAGTATACCTCATTCCACGATTATGGTGATGTAATTATATACCGACCGAATGGGCGTTCTTCTGGATCGCCAATAATACATAGAGCGATGGATTGGGTGGAGAAAGGAGAAAAGATGCCTGATGGTCGACCTGCTCCACATGCGGGATACATCACGAAGGGGGATAATAATTCCGGTTATGATCAGCCAATGCTTGGAGTCGGGCCTGTGAAGCCAGAATGGATTATAGCGGTGGCCAGAGCGCGAGTCCCTTACCTGGGATATCCCACGCTCATCTTGAAGAAAGGTTTTTAAAAAGGAGATTGAATAATAGGAAAGTATGGGGAGAAAACCAGCTCGTATGTACACGAGGGTAACAGGACATGCGTATGTGCGAAGGGGATATATGGGGGGAGTGCCCGGAAGCAAGATAACAATTTTTGATATGGGTAATCCAAGCACCGAGTTTCCGGTTTCTGTATCCTTGGTTGCAGAGGAGGCCTGTCAAATAAGGCATAATGCATTAGAAGCGGCACGGATTTCTGCTAATAGATACTTGATGAGGGAAGTTGGGAAAAAAAATTTTTACTTGAAGATACGGGTATATCCGCACCATGTGCTGAGAGAGAACAAATTAGCGGTTGGTGCAGGTGCAGACAGGGTATCGAGTGGCATGAGACGCGCGTTTGGGAGAGCGGTAGGAACGGCAGCAAGGGTGAAGAGCGCGCAAGGGTTAATAAGCGTGGGGATCGAGGAGCACAATTTCGAACACGCAAAGGAAGCTTTGAGAAGAGCACGTTATAAGCTCCCCACACCGTGCAGGGTTGTAATAGATAAAGGAGAGGAGTTAGTGGTTGCATAACTGGAGGGATAAACTATGAGCCGGGGTAGGGGCGGAACCTCAATTCCTGATTCAACGGCGATAGGGGAAGGGCGTTCGCTGCTGGAAATAAACAAAAGAATTGAGATACTCAGTGAGAAAATAGATATGCTTAGTTCAGAGATTAGCGAGTTAAAAGTGGCTTTTGAAGATTTATCGAAGATAAAAGAATTTTTACCGCTTAATATCAGGTTTGTAGAAGTAAGAGAGACCACGGTAGAAGAAGCGAAGCGTGAGATTTTGGAATATTGTGATAAACATAAAGGAGAAATTTTTTATCCCGATGATGTAGCAGATGAGCTTGGGCTTGACTTGAAAACCACTGTGGAAGTTACCGAAGAACTTATGAAGGAAGGGAAACTGGAGGAGGTTAAATAATGCCTATCTATTACAATTATGGCGATGCCGTGGAAGGAGAACGAATTGTTTGTCAATTCAGGAGAATCAGTAAATCAAGAACGATTTCTGGGACGCATGCACATCGGACACTGGAGATTACATTGAATGATGCGTACTGCGTAATTAGGAAGCCTTTTAGAAGAGTTTGAAAGAATAAAAAAGAAAGGAAATGAAAAATGGACCTTGAAAAGAAGGCGTATCCGAAAGTGCTCGTTCGACCGGTAGTGGTCATTACGACGATATCAGAGCGAGGAATACCAAATGCAGCCCCTTTCAGTTTCAATTCACCTATAAGCTTCGATCCACCTCTATACGGTTTCTCGTGCAATCCAGCGCACGATACATGGAGAAACATCCAGAGGAATGGCGAGTTCGTGGTGAACGTGGTTGGGAAAGGTCTTGGTGAGCTCCTGCATGTTCTGGAAACGGATTATCCGTATGAAGAGAGCGAGCTCGAACATGCGGGGTTAACGGAAGAAAAAGCGAAGAGGGTAAAGCCTCCGCGGATAAAAGAAGCACTGGCATGGATAGAGTGCAAGCGCGAACATCATGTTGAATTAGGCGACCATATCTGGATAACGGGAAGAGTAGTGGAAGTAGCGGTGAAAGACGAGTTCTGGAAGGACGCGGGGGTAATCGATGTGGAGAAAGCGAAACTGCTATGCCATATGGGCGGCGAATTCTTTGCCGTAGATATGAAAGAGGCAAAATATAAAAGAGCGCAATGAAAAGAGTAGTACTTGCGTATTCCGGGGGGTTAGATACCTCGGTTTGCATTCCTTTGCTGAGAGAGCGGTATGGCTACGACGAAGTAATTGCGGTAACGGTGGACGTAGGCCAGCCTGAAGATGATATAAGGGAGGCGGTGGAACGGGGGAAGAAGCTCAGTGACGTACATAAACTCATAGATGCGCAGGAAGAATTTGTGCGTGATTATATCTTTCCGTTGATCAAAGCGAATGGTAATTACGAGGGCTACGTGCTTGGAACGGCGATAGCGAGACCGCTCATAGCAAAGAAAGTGGTGGAAGTTGCGAGGGAAGAACACGCAGATGCAGTAGCACATGGCTGCACCGGCAAAGGTAATGACCAGCTCAGGTTTGAGGCAGTGTTCAGAACCACCGACCTGGATGTAGTCGCACCGATACGAGAAATGAGTTTAACGCGGGAGGAAGAGAGGAGGTATGCAGCGGAGCATGGCATCACATTTGAAACGGAGAAGAGATGGAGCATGGATGAGAATATATGGAGCAGGAGCATAGAAGGGAGCGAGTTAGAAGATCCTTCCTTTGTTCCACCCGAAGAGATATACCAATGGACTGTATCTCCGGATAAGGCGCCTGAAGCTGCTGAGATTATAAAACTTGAGTTTGAGCATGGAATTCCTGTTTCAGTGAACGGGACGCGTGTTGATGGCGTATCGCTCATAAAGAAATTGAACGAGGTGGGAGGCAAGCACGGCGTTGGCAGAACTGATATAATCGAAGACCGTGTTCTTGGCTTCAAATCAAGGGAGATATATGAGCATCCTGCAGCTACTATATTATTGGAGGCACATCGTGGCCTCGAACAACTTATTTTAACGAGAAACGAGCTGAGATTCAAAGAATTTGTTGATAGGACATGGAGTGAGCTGGTATATCAAGGTTTAATTATGGACCCGCTTTTTGAGAGTCTTAATGCCTTTGTGGATAAGACGCAGGAAAGGGTAAATGGTACGGTAGATATGAAACTGGAGAAGGGTGCTGCACGAGTGGTGGGAAGAGCATCGCCCAACGCATTGTATTCGAAGGACGTTTCATTTGACGTGAAGCAAGAGCAAAGGGGTGCAGAGGGCTTCTCGGTGTATCACGGGTTTCAATCGAGGATTTTCTGGAAGCAGCGATGATGTTTGGAGTGTGTAGGGGTCAGTGTGGAGGAGATGAAGGATGGTAGGAAGGAAAATCAAGGGGGTGGAAGGTTCATCCAGAGGGATGTATATACGCAATAATGCGGATATACCACCAAGATGGAAGGATGTGCGAAGTATTGCAGATATACCGAAGTTATATGAAATCGTGAGCAAAAGGTTAAAAACAAGTGAGAATAATCTAGGTGTAATGACACGAAAAATAAACATCTCTCAGATGAGCTGTAGGGAAGTGTGAGGAGGGAAATGATATGTTGAAAAATATCCAAATCAAAAATTTCAAGTCTCACAAAGATACCGCTATAGAGTTAAAACCTACAACAATCTTTATTGGTCCCAATAATAGTGGAAAATCAAGTGTACTCCAAGCACTCCAGATACTCAAGCAAAGTATTAAATCTGGACAACCTCAAATTTTAATTCTGCCAAAGCCTTTAGAGCGTGCAATACAAAGAGGAGCAAACAGACCTATTCAGTATTCTTACCCTAACCTCTTGATAGATGTTGGGAATTTTGATGATATACTAAGAAAAGGTACCAATACAATGACAATTAAGTTGGTTGGAGAAATCCCCCCAATTAGTCTCGCTATGGCTAAGAGAGGAATAGATAGTATTTATATCGACTACGAAATGACTTTTAGAAACAACTCAATATTCTCCCTTAAGGGAAAAATACAGGCAGGCGGGGATTCTATTAACTGGGGTTGGTCTCCGGTAAGAGGTGGAGCTATAGAGCCTGCATCTTTAATAAAAGATGGTATTAACGTTAATTTTCAATGTGTAAATCAAATTCCACAACCCATTCAAATAACTGGTAGGAGTGTTCCTCCAGATACCACACCAGAAATACAAGCAGAAATTGATGATTTTCTCCAAACATTGATTCAAACGCCAAAGAGTCTTCTCAGTTCAATATTTACAATTTCTGGGATAAGAGGATTTGAAGAGCAAGCATATCACTTAGCAGATGTACCATCTGCAGATATGGAACTAATGTTATTGAAGAACCTGAAGCGCATCTCCACCCAGAGGCACAGTCAAAACTTGTTTCCCATCTTCTCGAGATCCAAAAAAATGAAAATAAACAATACCTAATTGCAACACATAGCGAACACATCCTATTTGGTTTTCTTAATGCCGTGGCAAAAAAGGAGATAACCTCAGAGCACCTAGCAATCTATTATTTTAACAAAAAAGATGGAGTTACAGAAATCACAAAACTTCAAAACTTCCCAACTG
>JASEFB010000093.1 GCA_030019325.1 archaeon
GAAGGGGGTAGCAGCAATACACAATGTTTCAGGGAAACATTCGGTGCACTCAGAGGCAGAAAACGAATGGCAACAGAACTGTAACATCAAACCCGATGTCGAGCGGGGGAGTATTGCTGAAGAGCCGTGTGTGGGAAAACTGCAAGCACGGTTCTGTGAGGGGTGTCAAACTCCTCTTCTGAGCGATTATGCAAAGGGGGTGGAGTTATGACACCTACTCGACAGCCACCGCTCCGTCCGACTCTCCGTTCGCTTACGCTCACTTCGGGGCTATCGTCCACGCCTAACAGCAGACATACGGCTACGGCTATCGCCTCCGGCCAAATTCTCTCCCTACGGTCGGGAACTTCGGATGTCCGCAAAACCGTTATACGCAATGCCTATGCGTAATCTTGATACTTGCAAAATCTTTGAATAGGGATGCGGTCAAGTCTAAAGACAATGTATCTATTAGATTGCCGGAGGAGAGGTGGTTTCACATTACTGAGGAACACTCAGAGATGGCTGGGCTGGCTATTATTTCGAGGTCCTTGAAACGGTGGAGGAGCCGGAAGCAATCTATGAAGGTAAAGCGGGGGAGTGTATAGCAGTGAGGGAAATAGAAAAAGGTAAATACATTCCGAATGTTGTTCATTGAAGAAGTAGCCAAGCAAGCATCATACCCAGCAATAAGTATCCTATTATATTGTAACTCTCGAGCAGGAAAATTTTCGCTATGACATCTTTAGAAATGCCTTTAAAAAAACCCCATGGGCGCACTCCCCTAACCATCAAATAGAGTTCCAGCGGTCCGAAAGCTGCAAATACCAAAAAGAAGATAAGTATGGCATACCAGAATCCGATAACCCAACTTGCGATAAATCCCGCAGGCAAATAACCCAACAATCTCTCAACCGTAGCTATTCTCGCATGCTTAACCGAAATCTCCACTTCTAACGAGCGATAATAACTCAGAACCTTCTCAACTGTTACAATATCCACTATCGGCAATAACCAGAATATCAATTTCGCTTTATCTTTTCCACTCATTCCTTCTAATGGATTTCTTTACCCATGGAAATGTCATATTATGACTTATAGTTATAGAGGTCTCTTTATTACATAAAAGGAGGAAGTAGATTGGCTATTTTCAGGGCTTCCTAATGGTTCAAAAAACTTTATGATTTGATAGCTACCGTAAATGCTTTTTATCGTGCCCTTAACCCATATCTCGCCGGATGGCATGTTCCAACCGACTAACTCCCCTGCATTGCCTTCTATTATTATTCTCCCACCTCTCATCAAATTGCCAACCGCATTTCTTGCATCTCCCTTCACCACAATTTCGCCTCCGCTCATATGTTGTCCAAGCCAATGCTCAACGTCTCCCATGATTGTTATGCTCCCTCCTTTCATATACCGTCCCACGTAATTTCCAGCGTTACCATGCACGGCTATCTCCCCGTTTTCCATTCCTAAGCCTATTATATCCCCGACATTTCCCTCTATGGTTATCTTGCCACCAGTCATGCCTTCTCCTACCCAATACCCAGCGTTTCCTTTTATCAAAATCTCTCCTCCCCGCATCTCTTTGCCCACGCTCCTTGCTGCTCTTCCCTTCACTACCATCTTCCCTCCCTCCATCTTATAACCGCCCAGATTGCCTATATCTCCTTCTACTGCCAGCACTTTCTTATTCTTATACCCCAAAGAACTGATTTTCTTCCCGATATCCTGTACGTGAAGGATTATTTCACGTTCTTGTGCGCTATTGCTCAGCGCAGACAGATAAAAACCACCACAGGCGAAGAATTCCTCCTTTTCAAACTCTTTTAGATCCTTAGATAAAAGGGAGATATCTTCTGCCATATAATCCATGAGTCTTGCCTCTTCCTCCGCCTTCTCGTATAGCTCATCAGGTGTATCCTCTGGTTTTATGCTCCTCAGCCATCTTTCATAATTATCCTTGATCACGTCCATATCTCATCAAGATCTTCTACCTGCTAATCCCACTCTTTCCTTTATGGTTCTTCTCCATTTCTCTATCATTTCCAGCATCGCTATCCTCTCCCCTATCGTCAATCGTAGATCATCGCCTCTAATGGTCTCTTCATATCTCTTTATCTCATCCGCAACCTCTTTAAGGGTTTCTTCTGTTCTTAAGATCCACTCTATCTTCTCCAATCTCCTTCTTATCTCCTTTGTGAGGGAAAAGGGGAGTTGCGCGATTAAGTGTTTAAAAACATTCTCTAACTCCTGAACATCCGCCTCGTTTAGCGGCTCTGCTAGATATACCACCCTAACATCCTTTTCTCCTATTCTCATGACCTCTTCATGGATCCAAACAGGTGTTAGGAGAGACATCGGTCAGATATTTATCTCTTGAATCTCAGAAAGGAAAAATTTATCGGTGATAAATAAATACGAGCAATAAAAGTGGAGGTTACTCAGGGATCATGCCAAAGTGGGACGTTCATGATAAATGGGCAGAGAGAATGGGGTTATCCAAAGAAGTTGCGACTTTTGTCAACCATTTAAGTGACTTCCCGGATCAGAGTCAGGAGTTCCGGGATTTCTGCGAGCACGAGGGAGCAGATATAATTTCACAATTGGTAAGTACTCGCGACTTTAGCATGATAATGAAGATTCCTAAGTATCTGCAGTTAGCATTTATGCGTCAAAAGGGAAGTGAATATGTAACGGCGTGGTATTTGCATTATGTGCTGGATTATATACGAATGGCACCGGCACTCACCGCTGAGGAGATACTCAAAAGAACGGAAGACCGATTTGAGCCATGTCAAGAGTTAGAACTCGTAAAGCAATTTGTAACAGAAAACGCAGCAGAGATAGTACATGATTGTAGGGAGTAGGATTTCGACCGAGTTCTCTATGAGAAAAAAATCGAATGTCTCTCTAAGCTTTCAAAATTTGATAAAATCAGGTTTGTAATCACTCTTCTTCCAATCCTTAGTATCGTCATTCCGTGGCTCTATTATGATTATCTTTTGCATTTCGTTCTTTTTCACGAAGGCTATGTTAAATGCGTGGTAACCGAGCGGGGTATCTCCCCATGCCTCTCCGTAAGCAGGATTGATACCCAACTGTTTACCCAACCTCTTCACCCTGCAAAATGATTCGAGCGAGAAGTTGTCACAGTCCCAAATATCTTCCACCCACCGCATCTTCTCGAGTGAGTCGGTGTTGAGCCATTTAAGTAACTCTTCCCAATCCACATAGTGGTAGTTCACATCTGCTACTCTCAACCGAGTGCTGGGATATGCTTCCCGCAAGCATCTTGTCAATTCACTCCTTGATATCGGATACGTACGGCGAAAACGAAAAGTTGGCTCATCTTCACAACCCAACTTTGAGCATAACCATTTTTTCAGTCCGGACATTGATTTGGAGTTACCCTTTCCTTCGCCTAATTAAATATGCTACTACCATTAATCCTGCAATTGTAAACACCGCTTCGAATCCAGGCGGTGTCGGCGTTGGACTCAGTGTTGGGGTTACTTCAACCCCCGGAATCTTTTCAAATACGGGATAGACATCCATTGTTTGCCCACCAACTCCTTCGTAGTTGACACCCACACTCCAGTGTTCATCGTTTATAAGCGGTTTCCACTCGAATCCGGTTCCTTCCGGTATATCTGTGGTCTCATACACCCATACATTCCCTTCAGTCCACATGCAGGCTTTCCCGGGTGATTGCCAGTTATTCAACTGCGGAATGCTGCCTCGAATGGCGATATTATTACCCCAGCCAACATCATAGTGAACCCTGAAGATGGTGGTTGTGACAAGTCCAGCGCCAGTTACTGAGAAATGCCTGTTGGGTTCGTTGAATTTGAACGTATATGCTACCGACGCCGGAATATTAAGGACGATATTAGGGGCGTTGGGAACAGCATAACCTGATTGCGGCACCTCAGTCCCTTCATCTCCATGACCCCAGTTCTCATTTGTGGTCCACTTCCCGGTATCGAATTTGTATTCTATTCTTCCAGCGGACAGATTCTTTGTGATTTCCCACACGCCTTCGGGATTTTTGAACATTGGATCTGATAAACCCCAATTGTTGAATGTGCCACGTAAATACATCTCAGGTGGTGGAGGAGTAGGGGTTGGTGTGGGAGAGGGGGTTGGACGTGGTTCACCTATAGTGAAAACAAACTCCTTAGCATCACTCACACTCATGGTGCCTGATTTAGCTATAATAGTTTTGTTCACCTTATCATCTACCCATCCCGAATTCACTGCTTTAAGATCATCCACCTTCGAAAAATTCCTTAACTCCACACCATTAAGAGAAACTTTTTCTCCAACATTATCGACTACAAGTTCGATGATATTATTCCTCGACCCGGGTGCACCTTGATAGGTGCCAGTAGATTTGTGTATCCTTACTGTCACTATATTGCCCTTCCACTCCTGGGATATATTGGTCTCTCTAACAGCCCCTGTTAGATAAGCAGTGGTTACCCCATCGTCCTCATAGAGGGTAAAACTACTCTTTCCCTCACCATCGTTTGCGTCACCATCAAAGGAAAAAGCTTTTACAATTAGCTCGTCGTGAGTCAGCCCATCTCTTCTTTTTCCCAGGGCATTCATGGTGTTTTCATCCACGAACATCACAGGGATGATCGCACCTTCGCGGGCAAAAAGGGGTACACTGAAAACACCATTGCGGTATACCGGAACGCTTACTATCGGCTGTCTTTCTGTACTGATAAACCTTTCATTGGTATGCCAGTCTATCCATGTACCATGGGGAAGACGCACGTCAGCACTTGTTTGACCATGTCTTGAAATGACCGACGCCAATAAATCACGACCGATCATCTTTTCAGAACCTACACTACGGAAATTATTATCAAGCTGGTAATACATAAAGGGAGGTGGCATCAATGGTTCCCCATAACGGTGCGCACGGTGTGCCAAGGAATAAACATAGGGAATTAATTTATATCTGAGATAAGTGTTTTCGAGGTTGCTTTGAAGATCCCCGATTCGATCTGGAGCCGTTTCCTTGCAGTTGCACAGGTTTTCCGTGTGGGGCCTGCCAGGTATGTCAAACATCATTCCATAGGCATACCATTGGGTGTACAATTCATTTAATTTCTCTCTATTTTCGGGATTTTGCAGGTCTCCCCGATGGAATCCCCCAATATCTGAGCCATAATAGTCGATTCCTGATAAGGACATGTGCATCTGGTTTGCGGCATGGGAAGCCAGATTCTCTAACCTTGATCCTATATCTCCTGACCACATCGCTGCTCCAAACCGCTGTATGCCAGCGGTGCCTGAACGTGACATAATAAAGGGCCTCGTCTGAACATCGTTTACAAGGTAGCCCTCATAAATCCCCCGAATCCATCGGAAGTTAAAAATATTATGGGCATCTATGTGTCTTCCAACAGAATATCCGGCGCCAGGATTATACATCTCCGGTTCTCCAAGATCAGTCCAGTGCCCGATTACCCCTTTGTCAATTAAAGGTTGCCTTTTGCTGTCGTGCCAGTATTGGCTGCAAGAATCACTGGTGTAATCTATCATTCCGCCTTTACCCCACCAAGGGTTGCTCACGATATACGCGGGGTCGGAACAACCAGGACAATCTTTTACCAGACATCCACGACTGTGCAGATCAGCATGCTCAGGAAGTGCCCTGCCCACATAGGCCTCCTCGATCAGCATGATTCCTATACCTTTATCATTTTGCAATTCGCTGATCTTTTGGGAAGGATTCGGAAATTTCACCTCATCAAAGGTCAAAGCGCCCATTCTTGTATTATCCGAGTTTGGGGTGATTCCCCCAAACCACTGCAGATCAAGTACAAAACCATCAACAGGAAATTTATTTTCTTGTAAGGTTCTGAGTTTATCCTCCAATTCATGCCAGTTGTCATAGCCATATTCAGATATCCATAATCCAAACATCTTTTTAGGCGGCACAAGTGGGCGGCCCACAAATTCCATATAGTCCTTCCTTAGATCAAGAAGATCAGGACCTGTCATGAGGAAAAACCTTATCTGACCTTCATTCACGTCCACCTGCCATTGTGAAGTGGAAGTAAAGTCCCATCTCTGTCTATAAGTGTTGTCCAGCAAAAGGGCATAGTTTTCAAAGGTTGCTTCATTGACCGCATACATTACGGGGATTTGAGTATTACCGTTGGCTCCACCATTGAAACCAGCCATAACATTGCCGAATTCTCCCCCTTCGCGCACCCTGCGATCCCAATCAATATCCATCCTGCCGGGTTCTATAAACTGCTGTCCAAGACCATAGACATCCAGTCTCTCACTTCGAGTACCAGCCAATCTTTTCCTGTCCTGGTGAAGATTCTCTGCTCTTATAGTCGTTAACGATAAGTTATTTTTAGTCTTATCGATCGCCGTTGCAAAGAGGTTACTTGTGTTGATATGCAAGCGAATATCTTTTGTCTCTAAAACCCCTGCACCATTATCACTGAATGTTTCTGGACCTGTAAAATCTGGCAAAGGTTTGCAAACCCCTTGAGGGAGATTATCGGTCTTATTACAGATCATATCAGTGGTTTCAATCGCCTTGTCAGTGTCTGGTCCTGGGCCTCTGCCGTACTCAAAGTGAATCAGATCATCATCGAGCACTTCAACAATAAGGTAATTTCCTTCGGCCTGGTACTTTACCCTTTCTACATCTGCACTTACATTCGCTGAGAGCAATGTCAGGGAAATCAGCACTACTCCAATTAACATAATCGTATTTGTTTAGCTCCGTAGAAAATCCAAAAATCCAATATATACCAATACTACCAAACAAATCCCAAATCC
>JASEFB010000094.1 GCA_030019325.1 archaeon
AAGTAAATTATGAGAACATACAGGAAATGTACCTCCATCCCAGTTGGGAAGTTTTGGGGATTATGAATGGAGAATATATCTGGGTTGAAAATGAACTCAGTAGAGGCAGGATAAAAGCAAAGGTTACCGAGCAAATAAGACCGGATACCGTTTTCATGCTGCATGGATTCGGGCATATCTCACCAGACCTCACCTTAGCGTACGGAAAAGGTCTCAATGACAATGATTTCATCAAAGCTGGTGCAGATCCAATAGGTGGGGTATGTCCAATGGGTGAGACCTTTGTAAGGATATATAGGGAGGGATAAAGATGGTATACAAATTTCTATTTGATGTAGACCGCTGCATTAATTGCAGGGCATGTGAAGTTGCCTGTAAACAGCAAAACGATGTTGAAATAGGAGTGAGATGGAGGAGAGTAAATGAGATAGAGAGTGGGAAATATCCAAACCCGTCCAGAAAATTTCTCTCGCTCGCATGTTTCCATTGCTCCCGTCCCTATTGCATGGCAGCATGTCCTATGGGAGCGATATACCAACGAGCAGATGGCATTGTTGTAAACGATAAGAACAAGTGTATTGGGTGTGGATATTGCATGATGGCATGTCCCTTTGGAGTACCTGGCTACGGAAGTGACGGGTTGATGGAAAAGTGCATAGGATGTTACCCAAGGATTGATAAAGGTTTAGAACCCGCCTGTGTTCACACCTGCTTAGCCGGTGCGTTGGCTTTCGGTACGCCGGAAGAGATCGCAAAGATAAAACGGGAAAGAGCGGCAGTGAAACTTGTTGTATCCCCATAGAGCGTGTAGATAAGGGGATAGCGGTGCTGTCGCCCTTCTCTTTATATTTTACCAGTAAATTTGAGAGAAATTTACGTCCACATATTCTGAGATGCGTTTTACGGTGCGTTTAAGGTGCTTGACTATGAAGTTCTCTTTTCAATTTTCTTTCTTTCTTTCTTTCTTTCTTTCTTTCTTTCTCTTTCTAAAATTTAATATTTCACCTTTTTCTACTTCTATGTCATTGTGAATGAGGTTCCCTTCATGCTTGCTTTCTAAATAAAAATTGGCATTTTCAATCTCTTCCTTAGCTTCTGATTCAAGGTGTTTCGGCCAAACGGAAAGAAAACCATCAGGTTTTAAAATTCTATAAATGTCATCTAATAATCTCCTTCTATCCTCTGGTGAGGGGAAATAATAGTCATGGAAGACGTCGTAAAGCAAAACTATATCAATAGACTCTTCCTCCAGAGGAATTTTAGTCTCGCCTGATGTATCTACTCTTTTTATATTCCCCAAATCCTCTAATCCGATTTTTCTCATCAGTTCGTCTAAGTTTTTCTTATCTTTATCTAAGGCATATACTATTCCTCTTGAACCCGCAAGTTTAGCTGCGGGTATAGTATAAGTGCCGATACCAGAACCAAAATCCAAAATTTTTTCCCCGTTTGTGACTCCTATTTTCATTAGTATTCTTTTAGCAATTTCTTCCAAGTCGGTTTCCATTTATTTGCCAAATATCCATTTGAATTGATAAGGGAAAAATTTTTTGTTGCTCTGGCAATGAGTCGGGCTTCGAAAATATATATTAGCATACCAATCAAAGTTAATATGATATTAGAGCTGATGAACTAAATGAAGAAAGATTTAAATATGCTAGTGCAGGAGCTGAGAATTATACATGATGATTTCAGACTTATTCCCGCTAAGGAGATTGAAGTAGCTGATTGGGCGCGCTGGAAATGTGAGTATGGATGTAGAGCATACGGGAAGCATCTGACCTGTCCTCCTTATACGCCGGGATTGGAAGAAACGAGAAAGCTCATAAGATGCTATGAAAAAGCGCTTATTGCACGATTTGAAGATGTGCAGCCGAATTTAAAGGTGCCTCCTGAGCATATCCACCACTTCCTCTGGGATGCGATATTAAAGATGCACGATACGATGTTTGGATTAGAAAGGCATGCTTTTCTCTCTGGATATTATCAAGCGTTTGCAATGGGTGCACTTCCTTGCTCCTACTGCGATGATTGTTTACCAGAGAGAACGGGTTTTGTTTTAGACCAAGCTTCTAAGAGATTTTGTGAACACCAGGATAAAGCAAGACCCTCGATGGAAGGGTGTGGAATAGATGTCTTCAAGACTGTGAGAAAGGTTGGTTATAAACTTGAAGTGCGCACATCTCCTTATGAAAAGCTAACTTTTTTCGGATTGCTGTTGATTGAATGAAGATTTTCCCTAATAAACTAACTTGACATTGTCAGATTAACCGCAGAGTTCACGGAGAACGCAGAGGATATAGGTTTAGGGGTTTGGAGGTTTGGAGGTTTAGCTAACGAGCTGAACCGCTAATAAACTAAACCTCTAATTCCGCGTTCTCCGCGTTGTAAATAATATCCTTGATATCAACTCCCAACCGCTTTCAACGCAGCATCTACTATAACATCTTCCACCATGGTTAGTGAAGGGTCAAAGCATCTCTCTCTCATCCATATATCCTGTGCAGTTATCCCCGCTCTTATAGCCAGTGTAAGCTCATTTATCCGTTCGGCAACCGTCTCCTCAGAGATTATCTGAGCCCCTATCAACTTCTCGGTATAGGCCTCGAAGAGCAACTTGGCGATTATGAGCTTCCGCTCGGGGAAAAACCTCGCCCTGGTATATTTAATCGCTCTTCCAGCTTTTATTGCTATTCCGTATCTCCTTGCCACCTCGGTTATTACTCCTACCGACCCGATCTGTAGCCCTGATATAGTAGCCACAGTAGGGCTTAAACAAGGTTCATAGGAAGAGCTGATACCACGTATGTTATGAGCAACAACTCGTGCCTGGATTAATGCTGTGGATGCTAATTGGCTCAGTCTTGGACGATAGGTGACCGCATCGATCACCTCGACACAATCACCAAGAGCATATACGTTATCCACATACGATTTCCCTTTTTTGACACGCAGTGCCCGATCTGTCACTATTCCTCCACTCTCGCCCACCTCTATCCCGGCTTCCCGTGCGATATCCACAGTGGGACGCATTCCTGCTGCTATCAGAACGATATCAGCCGGAAACTCTTCTCCACCCACTACAACTGACTTCACTCGTTGTTCACCTCTTAGAGCATCTACTGCTCTTTCAAGAATGAAGGCAACATCTTTATCCAGCCATTTTTTAACAATTGATGCCATATCAGCGTCTAAGATAGCAGGGAGGAGGTAAGGGAACATTTCCACGACCGTTGTCTTTATACCCTTCTTTGAGAAAGCGATTGCTGTTTGCAGTCCTATCCAGCCAGCACCAATAATAAAAGCGTTACTCGTTTCCTCAGCATTCATCGCCGCCTCGAGCATTTCTCCATCTTCCCTGCTACTCAATGTATAAACTCCTTCAAGATTCGTTCCTTCTATCGGCGGAATAAAAGGCTTACTTCCCGTTGCTATCACCAGGTAGTCATATCGTACATCTTCTCCTGAATCGAGATGTACATTCCCCTCTTCTAAATTGATGCTCGTAACTTCAGACCCAGTTCTGAAGTCAATTCCTTTAGCCCTATAAAACTCCGGTTCAAAGAGACTGAGTTCCTTGATACTATACATTCCTTGCAGCGCAAAAGGTAATCCACAGGTGGAGAAGAACCCCTCTTCCTCCTTCTTGAGAAGTGTTATCTCCATCTCTTCAGCATCTCCTTGACCTCTGAGCAAAAGCTCTAAAACGTCTACCCCTGCAGCACCACCTCCAATGATCACCACTTTCTTTACCATCTCTCTCACTGTGACCTATGAATCTCCTTCTACAAGCCTCACAAGTTCTTCTATGAACTTGAGCCTAAACTTAACCTCTTCTATATTCAATCTTGCTTCATGAAAGCCCTCGACGTGTAAAAACCAGGCATCTTCCCACCAATGGATGATCTCAGGCTCTACTATTTCTGATAGCTTCCTGACGACACTAAAAAGAAGTGGTGCCGTCCATCTCCCTTTCTTCTCTACTTCTTCACACTCAGGCAGGTTAAAGCGGGCAGCCAATCTCTTTAACGCCTCCTCAGAAGCTTTGTAGAGCTTCTCGCTTGCTTGAACAGGATTGTTCTGCTTAACATATTCCTTGCCTTCTTCAAGATATTTCACAATATTAACATCAACCTCTTCCATCTTTAGACATTCCCTTTTTGTTCTTCAAAGAGAAGAAGATACTCATGCTGATAAAGTTTACCGAAAATTAGCCAGAGGATTAAATCACCTTTTTCGCTATTGAATAGGTCTCCTCCATCTCTTCTTCTGATACAATGCCAACACTTATAGATTCCGCATACCTATAAATAAACGTGAATACGGATTCGGTTGGTTTCAAGCTGCCCGCAGCCAGTGGCTTTATCGCTATCACGTGCTTGTCAGTACTTTCCAACGCCTTCAGCGTGCTTTCATAATTCGGCTCCATCGCATATCCCACAGGGTTTATAGGAGCGAGATAAACATCAAAATCATAACCTGTTCTGTCCAGTTCCTCGATCGTCTCGCCTGGATAGTGAGTAGATGCTGCGGGTGACGCCCCGAGCTCCCTTATCTCTTTTATCCATCCGTTTATTCGAGGGTCAAGAGTATCGCAGAAAAGAGCATGTATTGCTACTATTTCAGGTTTCAAAGGCTCTATCAGCTCCAGATCCTTCTCGAATTTCCGTCCGCTCGTTATGGTTGCCGCGACAAAGAATTTCGCACCTATCTCCTTCTCCGCTTCTTTCAGTGCATTTACCAGGGGTTCATAAACGATGAGTTGAACTGCTTTTACATCAAGCGTTGCGGATTTTATGAACAATCGCGCTATGGTGCTCTCGTTATAAAAGAACTTTTTTCGATATTCATAGGCCTTCCTCCCAAACTGACCAGCGCCAATAAAAGGTGATGTCCCAAGCATGAGCTTTGGTATTCGTACCTGCATCCGTATTACGCCCATAGTATTTGTATAGCTGATGTAAAAAACCACGAGATTTCACAAGATTAAAAAAATTTTAGTCAAGGTTTTACCGAAGGTAAAAAGTTGTTGGTAAAGCTTTTCTTTCTAAGAAAAGGTTTCTCGTGAGAATCTGTATAATCTTGTGGTTAGCTAAACAAGTACTAAAAAAGAAAAAAAGAGAGGGACCTTGTGAAGATCTTTCTTCTCTGACCCTTCCCTATCACCCTTTTGCAAAGATTTTCGCTACCAGGATTGCTCGCTGCCTTACGAGGTCAGCGCCGCAATTCGGGCACTTATACAGTGGCTTGTTCACTTCACCGCCGCAGACAGGGCATTTCACGAACTTGTGCTCCAGAACATCGCCCTGTATGACCCCAATATGATTCTCCATCATGTGTGTTACAACTTTGTCAATCAGCTCGTCTAAGTTCGGTCCCTGAACTCGATAGCCACCAGGCGGATCACCAAAACCATATGGGCAAACTGCTTCTGCCATTTTTATCTCACCTCTATTTCTTGATTTCTCTTTCTTCTCCTATATATTTTTTTCTATTTTATTCAACTTTCCACGATTCTTCGGATTAGTGTTACTATCTCATAATCTATGTGGAAAATTTAAAACGTTGCGATATTGAAAGAGCGTATAATTGGAATCCCAATCTTGAGAACCCACTAAAACGCTCTCAATTCCTCGATCTTCGTGATCTTACCATCCTGCATGTGTGCGATCCGATCGCAGACATCATAAGCGAAATCGAGGTCGTGCGAGACGATCAAGAAGGTCATGCCTAAATTCTCCCTCACTGCCCGTATAGACTCGGCAACGAACTTCTTTGTTATCGGGTCCATCGTGCCTGTGGGCTCATCGAGGATCGCTATTGCCGGCTCCTTCATCAAGATCTGCGCGAGTGCGATCCGCTGCCGTTCCCCAACGCTCAGTTCCGTATGCGTCTTGTGGAGTATCTCCTCTGCATCGGCTTCATTAAAGCCGACACTCTGCAACATGAACCTTGCCTTCATCCTCCCCAGTTCCATAGGCAGCTCCAGGCCGATGCAGGAGGTGAGATTCTCTAAGATCGTCTTCTCTGGATATAACGAGAACTCCTGATGTAACATAGCTACTCGTGTTGCCGTCTGCTCGCCGGTGCCTTCTGTGCGCGCCGCCCACGCGAGCCACACGCCGGTCTCTGCTACTCTTCCTACTTCGATCCACTTATCCCCCACCCGTATCTTCACGGAACCGCCAGTCAGAGGATCCACCTGGCATATAATTCGCGATAAACTCGTCTTACCCGCTCCACTCATTCCTATGAGCCCGAGTATCTCGTTCTCAAAGATCGTGAGCGAAACGTCATCTACCGCCTTGACCATCCCGCGCCATACAGAGTAGTAATACTTCTTGCAATGTTCTATCT
>JASEFB010000095.1 GCA_030019325.1 archaeon
AGTTATCTTAAAAGATTCCCATTGCTCTGATCCTCAAGAGAAAGAGCGTAATTTAGAGGGAAGATTAAGAGATTTAGGAGTATCCTTTGATGGAAATATAAGTGTTTGCATTGTAGTCCATGCCATAGAATCGTGGCTCCTGGCTGACGAAGATGCAATTGGTGATTATCTGGGTACTAAAATAAAGGAAATTCATAATCCTGAAAATGCGTGCAAGCCAGAGGAAATTTTAGATGAAATTTTCAAGAAGAACGGGAGGGAATATTTAAAAGGAGGTGAGGACCCAAGAGAAATAGCAAAAAGATTGAGGTTAGAGAAAGTTATAAAAAAGTGTCCCTCTTTTATAAAATTCAAAACGTTTATAGGATAAGAGAAAGTAAAAGATGGTAAAAGAAGAAGAGGAAATAAAATTGGGTTTTGTTGTCTCAGAGTTTCATCGGGACATCACCTATCAGATGGAGATACTGGGGAGGGAGCATGCTGAGTTTCTCGGTGCGAAGGTTTATCACACGGTATATACGCCGGGAACCTTTGATATGCCATTAGCCGTGAAGAAATTGCTCACCGATGGAGAAGTAGATGCGGTTGTTACCCTTGGCTGCATCATAGAAGGTGCAACCGAGCATGACGAAGTGATAGCATCGCAATTGACGCGCAAGATAATGGACCTTTCACTGGAGTACAACAAGCCGGTGACTTTGGGCGTCTCAGGACCCGGGATGACGAGGCTGGAAGCGCAAGAACGGGTGGATTATGCAAAAAGAGCGGTAGAAGCCGCGGTGAAGTTAGTGAAGAGGCTCAAGGAAATGAAATAAAAACCAAACATCACCACGATACAAATAAAAGCGAAAAGGAGTGAAGATCGCCTCATGACCTTTATCGCTCTTTCTATATGCTTCTCAGAGGTGCTCCCAAAACGTTCACCCACGCTATAATGCCCCTTTTTCTCTAACTTCACGTGTAAGGCATGGCTCATCGCCGTTATTGTCAGGGGAATGTTCTCCTTTTTGTGCATCTCGTTTACTAAATCTCGCCATTGAGATTTACTCGTCGCCAGTATTAAGCTGGCTGCGATCCGTTCTGGTATGTAATTCAGTACGGCATCCGTTTTCGCAGAGAACCAACCGAAATGAAGGTATCTTCTCGTTTTATACCCGACAACGGCATCCAGCGTATTTATTACCCGGTAAACCATAGCACCAAAAACGCCGAACAGCACGAAATAGAAGAAGGGAGCTATAACGCTATCGGTAAGGTTCTCCGCCACGGATTCTACAGTTGCGGAGTCGAGATGCTCCCTATCTAAATCCTCCACTTCTCTGCTGACTATTTTTCCTACCGCTGCTCGTTTTGCCTCCAAATCCGTGGCTTCCATCGTTTTTCTCCCATATCGTTCCAATCCTTTTATCGTGAAGGTCATCTTGAAAATGAGCGAGCTTAAAGCAATGTATACGAGTTCAGAAGGGATAAGGAATAGTAATAACAGGGGGAGGGCGAAAATGGAGAGTACCAGCAGTGGATACACCACACCGAGCATTTTCTCTTTCCTCGGATTCTCTCTCCTCGTTCTTCTGTCAAAGAGATACATCAACCGGCTTATCCACACAATGGGATAATATTTGTCCATCTTCTCTGGAGGGTCGCCTATGCTGAGGTCTATGAGCAGCGCAATCGAGAAAATAACGATGTGGTCAATAAGCAAGCCTCGTATTTGTAATGTTCTCAGATAATCCCAAAACCCAATACATACCAATACTACCACACAAATCCAAAATCCCAACAAACTCTTTTTCCTCGCAAGATACCAAATCATTAGCTATATGCTCTCCAAGAGGATTGTAAGTTCTTCTAATTCATATCTTGTTGCTCGCCATTCCAGCAAATCGTTGTATGCGGTATGATCACCCGGAGGAACCCCTTTTTCCTTTATTTTGTCTTCTAATTTTTCTATAGATTCATGTTCCCCAATCAGCCTTTTTTCAGCTTTTTTAAGCTCCGCAATTCTCTCTGCAATCTTTGATATTATTCCGGTGAGAATAATATCTTCTTCAGTGACTGGCAAAACTTTTAGAGCTTTGTTCAATAGTGCCATTTTATCCACCGTATTTTGCATTTTCACCACCCTATTTATTAGGTGGATATTTCTCTTTTAAAATCAAGAATATTTTCTTTACTTCTTCCCTTCTTGTCTCGATATCGTCAATACTCTCTATTCCGCATGCCAGGAATTCCACCATTATTGCCTCCGCAACGTCCGCGCGATGTATCCAGTAACAGTCTGAACAGCCCCAAATAAGTCCACCGTCCTTCCTCTTCACCCATTCGCCACCGGTTTGCTCGTCTTCGCAGGGATAAAACGGGCAGAAACACCACGTGCAATCGTGACCAAGAAAGTGGCAGGGATAATACTCACATGATTCATCAGGTCCTACAATTTTCTTAGCTTCCATTACCTTTTTTAGGTATTCGTAAGCAAGTGGATGCATCGGCGGTAATTACTCAGATATTTATGTTAATAATGATAGAATTATAACTATGGCTTCTGTTACCTTGCCACCAAAGCTCAGAGAGAAGTTAGGAGAGAAAGCAGAAGAGAAAGATTATTTACTGGAGGAACTGGCTATTGAGATTCTTTTTCATGTTGCAAACGGATTACACAAGAACTTCTACGAGAATGAGATGACGCTCGAAACCGTGACGATTTCGGTGGAAGATATTGAGCGGTTAATTGAAAAATTGAGGAGTTTTTCATGATGCTAATTGCTCAACACCCCATGTACCTCTAAAATTCTAAAGACTAAAAAAGAAAGAGTACTCCAAGGTTCTTATCTATCGCTCTTACCACAAATCCCTATGGTTTTTTATAGCCATTTCTCACATACCGCACTATTGCAATAACTTTTATGTTTCGCTTTCAGATGAAATCTCCGCGGAGGGGATAAGAAGATAAGGGAGTATGGAGAAGACAAAGAAAGGTTGTGCTTTGCAGAAATTGGTATCCATTGTCTTCATTGCGCTGATGCTGGGGTCAGTATTCGCAGGCGTGGTATCGGCGGATATTGATAATGTAAACGGAAGCAGTTTGGTAACCGAATCGTATAATGAGTGGACATCCAAACCAGTAATAAGTAATGTTCAGGTAGACCTTGAAAATGAGGGCGATCAAGATTATGTTTACAGCATCCTTGATGAAGTTGAGAAACAAGGTTATACTACAGTCTTCGTTACCGGAGAATTTGCTTCTTTGTATCCAGATGTGGTTAAGGAGATTGAGGGAAGAGGGCAGGATATAGCAGTTCATGGCTGGCGGAAAGGAGAAAATCTTACTCTTTTGAATTATGAAGAGCAACTTAACCTAATACAAAAATCATTTTCAGCAGTAAGGAGCGCTGTAAATAATCCTGAAGAGGTGGTGGATTTTAAGCCTCAGGGATATAAATTTAACAATGATACAATTAGAATCCTTCAACAACTTGGAGTAAGGTCAATTGGCGGGATTTTCAGTTGCCAGGAACCACTTTGTAAATGTCCGTATGCCCAAGAATTAGGAAAAATTACTTTCCCCTATCCAGTTACGGATAAATTCTGGCTGGTTCCAATTTCTGAAATAAATGATACAGTTTTGGATGATGAATATATTGGTAATCCGCAGGAATTTTTTAATGCTCTTATAGAGAAATTTAATTTAGCAAACGAGACGAAAGATCCCCTTATTATTGTCATCCATCCTTCAATAACCGGAGCTGATGAGGCGAAATTGAATGCCTTTTCTCAGTTTTTGGACTATGTCAAAAGTAACAATGGACGAATAAAACCTTTATCTTCGATAACACATCTAACAGAATTCATCCCTTCCTTAGAGATTATATCAGCTCCTCAGAGCGCTTCTCAGGGAGAGACAGTAACAATAACAGTGCAGTTCACCGCTGCAATATACTGTCCAAGTTACTATTTCCGCATTTATGGTAAATATCCGAGCGAAAAGGAATGGAGATTACATGCTGAACATTATCATGGTGTCCAGACTGGAACATTCTCATTTAGCAGGTCATTTGCGATTCCTGAGCGCACGTTTACCGATGAAGATGTTGAGTGGCTGGCAAAGGCAATCATGAGCGAGGCTGGGGGTGAAAGTCAACATGAACAGATCGCAGTTGGGCATACTGTACTAAACCGACTTGCCACCAGCAGGTTTGGAGAGAATATCAAGCAAATAGTAGAGCGAGGATATGCATACCACAAACAGCCGACTGGTGTGATAATAAAGCTAGCCAAAGAACTTCTGCAAGGACAATATCAAGACCCTACAGGGGGAGCTACCCACTTCTTTTCTCCAAAATCAATGACAAGTGGCTATGGACCTTATAAAATTCCAGGAACTGACAAAGAGGCTTACATTCCCAGCTGGGCTATACCAGAGGGATACAGTAAGGAATTACCCCCTCCTGCTGGCTGGGAAATGCCTAACGAACCCTATCGGACTATAGATTCTCCCATGTTCGCTGCAGAATGGGTAGGCAGCTTAGAAAATATTGACAACTGGAACTTTATGTTTTACCGACCTACTAGCAAATACAGACCAGCCCCTTATGATAGATACATTGTAAGAGTTGTTGGTCAAGGATGCGCTGGGACATGTTGGCCTACTCCTTATACATACGAGAAGAAGGATGAAGTTGAGATTAAGATCGGTATAAAGCCTACCTTAGTTCCAACTAAGCTTCAAAAAGTCATTCAGCAAGAAGCAAAAGAAACGAGAGTTATTACGGTGGATGGAGAGGAATACTATATAGTAACCTTAAAAAGATATATTGATCCTGAAACATGGGAACCAAGCGATTATTCCTTTTTCGCTGAGGAACCTCCCGCGTGGATAGTATATACCTACCCTAATTTCCAACCAATTTCTGATAAAGAAGATGAAGAACTCAAAGAACTCTTAAGGAAGATATGGACTGTGGATAGAGCAAATATACTTCTGAAACGCATTGGATCGCCTGAAAGTATCTCAGTGAGCATCAGGGTGATTGATGATGTAATAAGTGCGAGTGAAGGGCTCTCTGAGGCCAGATATGGAGAGAGATGGGCTAGAAGTGGCGTGTTTAATATTTTAGATCTCGTCTTTGCTGCAGAAACAGGGGCACGAATAATAGATCTCGGCATAGGTACGATTATAGAGCAACAATTAGAATACTACTATGCGGATCTGACAACATTTATGTTAGAGGGTGGTCGCGCACTGTTGGATGCATCAAAAGAAGATTATCAAAAAGCACGAGAAATTGCAGAGGCGCATCGGGATGGAATCTCTGATTATACAACGGCGAAAGATTATCTTAACTATTACTACAATGGATACTTCAAATTCCTCTACGGTGTTGAGATGGCACTTCCTACCGAAGAGATAACAAAAAGTGCATTTCTGGATATTGCAAATTGGATCCCGGAGTATATCAAGCATTTAGCTCTAAAAATTGCCCTCTCTCCTCTCGGTGAACTTCTTTCTACACTAGGTGAACACACAGTATCAGTTTCTAAAGTCACGATGGAGGCAGTAAATACTCAGGAAAAAATGCGCGCCTATATCAACACACAATTAAAGGAAATTGAAGAAAAAATAAACCGATTATTTGAATACGAATCTTATCCCCTATATTCCGCACTTTGAGCTTATAAAAGATATTGTTTTCTGATTTTTATTCAACTCCGAACCCATCGAAGAAGTAAGCTATACGGGTTCATATTCGCATGGGCGAATCATATCTGGTCTCATTCTCTTATTCCCCTCCTTTTCGCCTCGATTTCGAGAGAGAAAGATGATGATGTTAGTAATGGTGCCTTTATCCCTGCTTGCAGTGTCATGGTCATCCGTAGCACGTAAACCTTATCCATAGCCGTACACCCTTTCATACTCACAACCGAGCAAAGAGAGGATTTTAGCATGAATTGGCTTTAGATTCATGACCTTCACCATCTTCGAGCCAATATAAAGGACGGTAATGCCCTCAAACACCTGAAATACACGCCTGATTGTCGGTCTCTTCGTTGGCTTCTTCCTCTGATCTGGTATTGTCTCACCTGTTTTCTCCAATGCCTCCCGCAACTTATGCTCCGCTAAGCTGTAGACCATGAGCGCAAGCCCCATTATCATCACCATCGCAACTATCCTATCTTCATTCTTCAGAAACATGCTGTGAGCGAAGAATAAAGGGTCTTTGAGGAATCTGAATCCTC
>JASEFB010000096.1 GCA_030019325.1 archaeon
ATCCTTGTTTTAGTGGATTAGCCTCTTCGATAAACCCTTTCTTTAAAAGAAAGCGTTTTCGGAAAGAAATTTATTTTGTACCTCCTCTTCTAAAAGGACCGTAGCGGGGAAGGTATCGGGAACCCCGAAGGGGGGTTCCTGATTGTTTCAATCCTTGTTTTAGTGGATTAGCCTCTTCGATAAACCCTTTCTTTAAAAGAAAGCGTTTTCGGAAAGAAATTTATTTTGTACCTCCTCTTCTAAAAGGACCGTAGCGGGGAAGGTATCGGGAACCCCGAAGGGGGGTTCCTGATTGTTTCAATCCTTGTTTTAGTGGATTAGCCTTTGCGACGTAAAGATGATGATGAGGTATGGAACGCCACAAATAGCGTTTCAATCCTTGTTTTAGTGGATTAGCCTTTGCGACGATGGAATAATAGCCTTCGCTCAAACAGAAGCTAATAGTTTCAATCCTTGTTTTAGTGGATTAGCCTTTGCGACAATGAACAGGGTCAAGCATCAGCACCATCAGCAAAGTTTCAATCCTTGTTTTAGTGGATTAGCCTTTGCGACATTTCCATCCCGGGCAGTTACGCGCATGGGATAGTTAGTTTCAATCCTTGTTTTAGTGGATTAGCCTTTGCGACTTACGGGGTGTTTAACATCCACTTCGGTATTACAAGTTTCAATCCTTGTTTTAGTGGATTAGCCTTTGCGACTCTGTGAATAATAACTAAATAAGGGAAGTGGACATAGTTTCAATCCTTGTTTTAGTGGATTAGCCTTTGCGACATTGTATGGGTCTCCGTCAAAAAGGCGGAGGTGAGAGTTTCAATCCTTGTTTTAGTGGATTAGCCTTTGCGACATTTGTGTTACACTAATGGTTATTGCCTTTTTTCTACTGTTTCAATCCTTGTTTTAGTGGATTAGCCTTTGCGACTCGAAGTCAAATATGACAAAAGTATCAAACCAGAGGAGTTTCAATCCTTGTTTTAGTGGATTAGCCTTTGCGACATATACGGGCATGCATACCGGCAGAAGCGATATAAGTTTCAATCCTTGTTTTAGTGGATTAGCCTTTGCGACCTTGATAAGATTGTGGACATCCTGCTGGGGCTTTGGTTTCAATCCTTGTTTTAGTGGATTAGCCTTTGCGACGACATTTAGCTTTTCTTGATCCGCCTTATGGTATGAGGTTTCAATCCTTGTTTTAGTGGATTAGCCTTTGCGACAATATTTTTCTCTATCAGCATAAGCGGGCTCAATTGCGTTTCAATCCTTGTTTTAGTGGATTAGCCTTTGCGACGCATTATCAAAATCCTCTGAACCTTCTTTTCGATAATGTTTCAATCCTTGTTTTAGTGGATTAGCCTTTGCGACCCAAATAGCCGTTTTTAACTCTGATATTGTCGATAGTTTCAATCCTTGTTTTAGTGGATTAGCCTTTGCGACATTACAATAAATAAACTATATCCATCACCTTCAATACGTTTCAATCCTTGTTTTAGTGGATTAGCCTTTGCGACTTCTTCTCCATATCCAGATATTTAATCCAATCCTCGTTTCAATCCTTGTTTTAGTGGATTAGCCTTTGCGACAACTACCATCAACAAAGTTTGTCAGGTCGTATATCGGGTTTCAATCCTTGTTTTAGTGGATTAGCCTTTGCGACTAATATAGCATAGGCATTATTAGAAGTGCTCGATCGGTTTCAATCCTTGTTTTAGTGGATTAGCCTTTGCGACTGCCCGTTTATCATCAATTAATGATATTTTCTTTTGGTTTCAATCCTTGTTTTAGTGGATTAGCCTTTGCGACCCTGAACTTACTACGAAATCTTACTAAAATGTTATGTTTCAATCCTTGTTTTAGTGGATTAGCCTTTGCGACTATCGACGAAGGCGGAAATTTCGAGGGAATGAAAGAGGTTTCAATCCTTGTTTTAGTGGATTAGCCTTTGCGACGGTGTTGGTATTGCTATTGGTGGTATAATTATCGGTGGGTTTCAATCCTTGTTTTAGTGGATTAGCCTTTGCGACACCGAAACCAACCTTAACCCAGGCTGAAACAATAAGGTTTCAATCCTTGTTTTAGTGGATTAGCCTTTGCGACTCCCGAGCATAATCCTCGGGAGTTTTTAGTATCTCGTTTCAATCCTTGTTTTAGTGGATTAGCCTTTGCGACATTTGGAAATGAAGCAAATAAGTTTAGGATATAACGATAGTTTCAATCCTTGTTTTAGTGGATTAGCCTTTGCGACCTTTAACGACTCGAGCCAGCCGCGTTCCAAGTCCTCCTGTTTCAATCCTTGTTTTAGTGGATTAGCCTTTGCGACAGATTTCACAGATAAGAAGACGGCTCTTGGAAATGAGTTTCAATCCTTGTTTTAGTGGATTAGCCTTTGCGACCATTGGTTGTAAAGCGAATATGCTGTCAGTATCCGTGGTTTCAATCCTTGTTTTAGTGGATTAGCCTTTGCGACTTCGTAGTAATCTAAATATACATCTTCATGGTCGTGGTTTCAATCCTTGTTTTAGTGGATTAGCCTTTGCGACCACCCGTAAGTGGCAACTTACGCATTTTCAAATATTGTTTCAATCCTTGTTTTAGTGGATTAGCCTTTGCGACTTATCATAGCTAACAACATTAGTAACGCATCTTCTAGTTTCAATCCTTGTTTTAGTGGATTAGCCTTTGCGACTGTGCTTTATGGATTATAAATCATAATATAAAAAAAGGTTTCAATCCTTGTTTTAGTGGATTAGCCTTTGCGACCAGAGCGTCCCTGAATCTGAGAATATCAGAGAATGGAAGTTTCAATCCTTGTTTTAGTGGATTAGCCTTTGCGACCTTACTGGTCGCTTTATGTCCAGTTCGGTATTACAAGTTTCAATCCTTGTTTTAGTGGATTAGCCTTTGCGACTTTGGAATAGGTTCATTACTTGGAGGTAAAAAAGAGGTTTCAATCCTTGTTTTAGTGGATTAGCCTTTGCGACCTGAAGGATGACACATTTTTGAAATATCCATATCTACAGTTTCAATCCTTGTTTTAGTGGATTAGCCTTTGCGACCTTCCAAAAGAAGCCGGAAATTACGGTGAAGTCGGCGTTTCAATCCTTGTTTTAGTGGATTAGCCTTTGCGACTATATAAGTATAAACCGAAAAGCTTATGAAGGGGCGTTTCAATCCTTGTTTTAGTGGATTAGCCTTTGCGACCCCGCTCACGCCAGAATGGTCGGAGATTATCTTTCAGTTTCAATCCTTGTTTTAGTGGATTAGCCTTTGCGACACGAATGTGCATTATAGTCCGTCCTTGATTTTAACGATAGGTTTCAATCCTTGTTTTAGTGGATTAGCCTTTGCGACAATTCTCGTTGAAGAGCACATAATACAAAAAGAGAGTTTCAATCCTTGTTTTAGTGGATTAGCCTTTGCGACATTGGCTATTTAGATATGGAGCATAAGTATGGTATTGGTTTCAATCCTTGTTTTAGTGGATTAGCCTTTGCGACGACATCTAAATCCGCATGTCGACCGAAATCCAGAAGAGTTTCAATCCTTGTTTTAGTGGATTAGCCTTTGCGACGATGATATAGCATTTTCCGCAACTAACACTCAGGAAGTTTCAATCCTTGTTTTAGTGGATTAGCCTTTGCGACCTCCCCTTCGAAGAGAAAATTAAAAAATCCCTTGGAAGTTTCAATCCTTGTTTTAGTGGATTAGCCTTTGCGACAAAGATAGTCAGGAAGCGGCTAAGCTATTATTAGAAAGTTTCAATCCTTGTTTTAGTGGATTAGCCTTTGCGACTCATGGGTGGAGTAATGTAACTCCGAAGGAAGTACGGTTTCAATCCTTGTTTTAGTGGATTAGCCTTTGCGACACCGCAATATCCAGACAGCAAACGTGCGGAAAGCAAGTTTCAATCCTTGTTTTAGTGGATTAGCCTTTGCGACTGCAACCCCTTCTCACGCTTGATCGCTAGGAACTTGGTTTCAATCCTTGTTTTAGTGGATTAGCCTTTGCGACATTATCATTGTCAGCGTCGCCAATCCGCATACAAGTTTCAATCCTTGTTTTAGTGGATTAGCCTTTGCGACGCATATTTACGAGCATGAGGGCGAGTTCGATCCGACGTTTCAATCCTTGTTTTAGTGGATTAGCCTTTGCGACTGCTGCAAATGACTTCAGAAGCTGTAACTCTTGTCCGGTTTCAATCCTTGTTTTAGTGGATTAGCCTTTGCGACCTTCACTAAGAAAGACAAGAATCAGGAGCGTTTAAGGTTTCAATCCTTGTTTTAGTGGATTAGCCTTTGCGACCCCTGGTACTGCGAATATTATCGTGAAGAAGGAGGAAGTGTTTCAATCCTTGTTTTAGTGGATTAGCCTTTGCGACACATTATTTTCGCATGTGCCATCGAGTCGCTGGCAAGTTTCAATCCTTGTTTTAGTGGATTAGCCTTTGCGACTTCATCATTCAAGCATGGTGGGTACAAAGATCCCGAGGGTTTCAATCCTTGTTTTAGTGGATTAGCCTTTGCGACGCAGTCTTGCATTGCGATCCAGATGCAAGGGCCAAGGTTTCAATCCTTGTTTTAGTGGATTAGCCTTTGCGACTGGGAAGAGGAAGAATCTGAGAAGTTATATATATATGTTTCAATCCTTGTTTTAGTGGATTAGCCTTTGCGACTACGAAAAGACACTCGTTGATATAGATTTCACAGAGTTTCAATCCTTGTTTTAGTGGATTAGCCTTTGCGACTTTGATGGAGTTGGATCACCAGATGGGTGGTTATGGAGTTTCAATCCTTGTTTTAGTGGATTAGCCTTTGCGACGCATCAAGAAGACCACCCCACCAAGTTGGTCTTTCAAGTTTCAATCCTTGTTTTAGTGGATTAGCCTTTGCGACCATCAGAGATTTCCCGGAATGGCGTGAGAAAGTGATGTTTCAATCCTTGTTTTAGTGGATTAGCCTTTGCGACGGAAAAGGAGATTCCAATGGTACAGTGAGTGAAAGAGTTTCAATCCTTGTTTTAGTGGATTAGCCTTTGCGACGTTTTTTCTTTTTTATATTATGATGTATAATCCCAGTTTCAATCCTTGTTTTAGTGGATTAGCCTTTGCGACTCGAAATCTCTACTATGAGCAGGCTAAGGACCGGGTTTCAATCCTTGTTTTAGTGGATTAGCCTTTGCGACACGATAGGGAAGGGCGAACCATAACTAAAAATAAGAGTTTCAATCCTTGTTTTAGTGGATTAGCCTTTGCGACCGGTGGAGGGCATACACATACGCAAACCATCTTATAGTTTCAATCCTTGTTTTAGTGGATTAGCCTTTGCGACTCCGCTATTGCGATGATTTCATCTCGCTGCATTCTAAGTTTCAATCCTTGTTTTAGTGGATTAGCCTTTGCGACTCTCTTTCCCGAATGTCCGCAGCAATAGGCACTCTAGTTTCAATCCTTGTTTTAGTGGATTAGCCTTTGCGACGGGCTTGCTTCGTTATTCTGAGAAAGTAGCGATTGTGTTTCAATCCTTGTTTTAGTGGATTAGCCTTTGCGACCAACCAGAGGGATATCGCAACTGAATTCAGAATCAGTTTCAATCCTTGTTTTAGTGGATTAGCCTTTGCGACTGTTCGATTGCAAGACTTATAACAGTTCTGGAATAAAGTTTCAATCCTTGTTTTAGTGGATTAGCCTTTGCGACACTGAGGTGCTTAGGAGTTTGATCAGCGGATATAGGTGTTTCAATCCTTGTTTTAGTGGATTAGCCTTTGCGACTATTTCAGTAGGGAGAGGATGTCACTAACTTCCCTTGTTTCAATCCTTGTTTTAGTGGATTAGCCTTTGCGACCTTGCAAGTGATGATAACAAGAAATATGCGGATCTACGTTTCAATCCTTGTTTTAGTGGATTAGCCTTTGCGACCCTTTACTGGAACCGCTGGCAGTTCCGGTAACTCTTGTTTCAATCCTTGTTTTAGTGGATTAGCCTTTGCGACCAAATTGCATGTGCAGGAACGACGGCTCTCTAAAGACGTTTCAATCCTTGTTTTAGTGGATTAGCCTTTGCGACAGCGGCGATTTTGCCTCCTTTGCCCCTTTTGCTCGCCTTTCCGCCGTTCTTTTCTCTACCATTTTTTCATGTATCATTTTTATAAGACCCTATATAAATACCTGCCTTTGGAACCCATACGGACTCACGACCGTTCAGCCTC
>JASEFB010000097.1 GCA_030019325.1 archaeon
CTTGGGATTTGGTAGTATTTGACATTGGGATTTATTGTCCAGCTATACAAATACCATTTCTATATTTCCCCGGCACCTCACCCGGACCATAAACGTTGAAGAACCTTGCATTAACAATAGGCAAGCTATACAAATTATAGAAGTAATTAGTATATAATTCTCCAAGCAGCTTTGTAACTTGATATGGCGTATGTAAACTGATGGAGATATCGTGTTCTTCGAAAGGCATCTTTGAATCCAGTCCGTAAACACCACAACCCGAGGAGGAATAGACAAATCTTCTCACGTTTATGAGATTCGCATATTGCAGAACTTTCAGCGTCCCCATTCCGTTCACCATCAAATCGGTCTCTGGATTGTCCACCGAGTTCTGGTTTGCAAAATGTGCTGCCAAATGGAAGACATAATCTAGTTTCTCCTTGAACACTCGCTTTAACATTTCATCATCTAAAACGCTTCCCTTCACAAATACAATATTCTTCGCTTTTGGAATGTTCCACTCGTATGCACTCGATAAATCATCTAAGATAATCACTTTCTCTGCACCTAACTCCACTAACTTCCTGCATAGGTTCGTTCCTATGCAGCCCGCTCCGCCTGTTACTAACACAACTTTCCTTCGTATTCTTCTATATCCATTTTTACATCCACCTTTTGCCTTTGTTTCTTTTGGTAAAGCTTTTCTTTATAAGAAAAGGTTTCATTTTATTTCTTTAGTAAAGGTTTCTTTGTAAAAGAAAAGTTTTTTATTTCCTCTAATACCAAACCAATACCCATCTTATTAGATTCTTTTACCTTATCGTTTTCATGCTTATGGTGTGGATATGTACTTATCTCTTTATGATGTGGAACATTATCCCATCTGATAACCTTGTCGCCTTTCATGAGATGATAGGAATATTTGATGAGTTCCCCATCTTTATATCTTTCCCTGATATGAAGAACTGATGAATCAACCAGATATGCAATAGCAATGAGTTTCTCATCCCTTGGCAGCCTCATAGCTTCTTTCACAACTACTCTCCTCACTAAGCTGCTTAGTTTAAGCGAATTTAATGTTTCTTCAATTGCAATAGGACATCTCTCCTATACTTCTTCAAAGATTCTAATAGTTCAATGTAATCTCCCCAATCTATCCAATCGTCCTCTTCCTCAAACGATGCGCCTTTCCGCTTTATTCTATCATCAAATTCTGGAAACTCGATGCCATACTTGCGCTCAAACTCCATTATCTTCTCTTCAAGCTTTGAGGTCTTACTGTCAAGCCATTCCAAAACAACTTTATTCAACGCCTCTTCTGAATCCTCTACGGGATAGAAAACCTCAATGGTCCTTTTTACCAAATCCGACATCGTATTTCCCACCACCATACTATATCTTTTAAATGTTTATATTTGTATATATACTTTTCATCCATTCTACCGTTCGTTTAATCCCTTCCTCGGGTGTAACCTTTGGATCGTGTCTCAAATCGCGAACAGCCTTTGAGCAATCTATCGTCTTCACTTTTGTGGTGAATGGCTCCGCCTCCATATACGTGACTATCGAATCATTCCCTCCAACCTCTTTCAAAATTAAATCCGAATATTCTTTGATTTCCTTTTCCCATTCAGGTCTTCCACCAACATTATAAACTTCTCCCAGAATGAAGTTATCAACTATGTTGGCGAAGGTTCTGCACGTATCTTCCACGTAGTCTATTATCCTCTTATGACCTTTGTATACAACATAGGGTTTGTTGGAAAGCGCATGATATATGAACTTGGGAATGAATCCCCTGTATGGTGTATAATGTTCCCCTGGTCCGTAGCAGTTAACAGGTCTTACCCTGACGGTTTCTGTTCCGAACATCTTAGCCGAATTCAGGCACATTAACTCCCCAGCCCATTTGGTTATAGCATAATCATTCATCTGGTAGGTATCTTTTATCGGATTCTTCTCCATCACATCTTCTGTCATTACCCCTTCGTAGTCGCCGTAAACCTCTGCACTGCTGAAAAACACCATTCTGAATTTCAGTTTCTCCTGTAATCGAATTATATGCTTCGTTCCGATAACATTGGTCTGCCATAAATTCTCATAATAGTCCTCGCCGTTCCATCTTCCATATTCAGCCGCTAAATGGTAAACAGAGTCAAATTTCCACTTCTCAAATACCCTCTCCAGTTGTCTTTAATTTCTCACATCTGCCCTAATGTAATCATCTCTATCGGCATTGTAGAGATCCGATGCAATCACTTCATGACCTCGCCTTTTTAGCTCTTTCACTAAATTAGCTCCTATAAATCCCCCTCCTCCTGTCACCAATATTCTTTGTGTTTCCATATCACATATCATCCCTCCTTTTCTATTCTTCTACATTTAAATATTGCTGTTCCCCCCTCAGTATAAGGCTTTCCGGGCTCAACGCATTGCATGTATGCATGTTCTGGATCTTCATTGGTAGTCAATCCGAGTTTTACAGGGCACCAATCATGTTCCAATATCAAAGCGTAATGGAGCAATGTTGATAATGCGTGTGTGCATAAGGCATCTGTCTTCTCCAGAACAATCTCCGGGTCGTCTATCACTATTTTGTCCCCCTTCTTGTAGACGGGACATTTTCCCTTTATCTCATGCACTACTAGTTCTAACAGATTACTACCTCGTAAGCTGCTCTTTTATTATCCCAACAATCCTCTCCCCCGCCTTTCCATCACCAAAAGGATTCTTCCAATTTCTTTCTTTACTTAGCATCTTTTTAACCCCTTCCAAAATCTTTTCTTGATTCACTCCGGCTAAAACATTACTTCCAACCTCTAAAGTCTCTGGTCTCTCGGTATTATCCCTCAAAGTAACACAGGGAACCTTTAATATGCACGTCTCCTCCTGAACTCCTCCAGAATCGGTTAATACAAGTTTTGCATTTGCTTCTAACTGTAAAAACTCAAGGAATCCAAGAGGTTCGATTAATTCAACTCCATTTGGAACTTCTAATCCAAATTCGTTTATCCTTTTCACCGTTCTCGGATGTACTGGATATGTTATAGGCAAATTAAACTCATCATAAATCAATTTCAAACCATCTAAAATACCTTTTAACCTTTCCTTCACGTCCACATTCTCCTGCCTATGTGCAGTTTCATTTCCTTCTGTTCTCCATCTCTACTTTAGATGAGATTATTCCTCCGCCACTGCTTTCAATGCTTGCAAATATATTTCATCTCCTATCCAAAAACCCGCTTCGCTACGCAATCTATCCAATTCCTCACGAAGCGATACCACTTTGCCCCCTAACTTCGCCCGAATCAAAATCCCGACCACCCCCGTCTTACGCAATCCATACACATCCGCCACTCTTCTTGCCTCTAACTCATCCAGAAAGATCACCTCTGGATGCCGCTCAATCGCTAACGCAACAGCCTCCGCTTCTCCTTTATGCAATTCCCGCTCCAACAACCTGACCACTGATTCATTACTTGGTGCGATTACTTCAATCCAACCTGATTTTTGAGCTTCTATGACCTCTGCAGCGCCAGGTCTTTCCTTCCCCTCCTCTACAACCTCCTTCCAGACTGCGGGCGTAATGAGAATCTTCCCGTAAAACTCTTTCAAAAGCTCTAAACGTCCAATCCCTACCAGATGAATCAAAGTGGAAGAATCACTGATGGCTTCGGGCATACTCAATGTCCTCTTCCAGGTTCTTCTCCGTATAGTGCCGTCTGATCTGTCGCTTCCCCAGAACCTCCTCAAACTCCCAACGAGTCATCCCAGCAAGGGCACATGCTTTGCCTGAAGAAAGCACGCCACGCTGATATAGTGCCAATGCCAATTCCTTACGCAACTCCACCTCCACCTCGTCAGGAGGTAATCGGAGTGCCTCTATAACGTCTCCCGGTATCTTCAATATATGCTCCATTTTTCCGCTTACTCCTTTTGACATTCTTTTCGTTCCTCAGTGCTTATTCTATTATTCGACGCTCACTATATTAATATTTCCGCAATCCTCTCTCCAGCTTTACCATCACCAAACAGATTCCTCCAATTTCTTTCTTTGCTTAGCATAATCTTAACACCTTCTAAAATCTTATCCTGATTCACTCCAGCTAAAATGTTAGAGCCAACTTCCAACGTCTCAGGTCTTTCCGTGTTATCCCTTAACGTAACACAGGGAACCTTTAATATGCACGTCTCCTCCTGAACTCCTCCAGAATCTGTTAATACAAACCTTTCTTTAAGAAAGAAAGCTTTACCAAAGAAACGGCAGTTTTTTCTTTTAGCACAGGTTTTCTTTTTGTGAAAAAGAAAAAGTGTTGGTGCGAATAAATAATCTGAAACGTGGTCAGCTAAAACCCTGTTTATTTCTTCCGGCATTCCCCTATCATAACTTCTCAAGCCTGCCTCTACATGACCAACTTTTATTCCAAGTTTCACCGCTGCGAGAGCGCCTGCCAGAACGGTGTTCGTGTCGCCTTCTACCAAGATAATATCAGGCTTCTCATCGTTCAGGATTTTTTCTATGCCGATAAGCATCTTTCCTGTTTCTTCGGCATGAGTCCCAGAGCCAACATCTAAGTTGTATTTAGCTGCTGGCAATTCCAGTTCCTCAAAGAAGATTTTGTCTAAGTTGTAGGAGTAATGCTGTCCGGTATGCAAGATAAAGTAATTTAACTCTTGATTTTCACATTCTCTTATAATGGGGGACATTTTTATTATTTCGGGGCGTGTCCCCAGTATAATTGAAATCTTCATGCTTCTTTCTTCTAATCAACTCTGTAACATTTAAAGATAACCGTTCCTCCTTCGGTATATGGCTTTCCAGGATCAACGCATTGCATATACGCATGGTCTGGATCTGCCTCTGTTGTTAATCCCAATTTCACCGGACACCAATCATGCTCCAGTATTAAAGAGTAATGAAGCAACGTTGATAACGCATGCGTGCATATCGCATCTGTCTTTTCCAAAACTATTTCGGGACCGTCTATCACGATTTTATCGCCTTTCTTATAAACCGGGCATTTTCCTCTTATCTCAGATACTTCGATTATTAGCATTGCGATATCACTTCAAACTAATTCTTTCTTATTGTAGTATTTCAAGATAACATAAATCACGCATGCTACGAATAATGCTATTAATGCAACATAATAATTATCGCATTGAATCACCCTTAACTGCCATCCGTGCCAGCTAAAAGGAAAGAGGAGGAGCATGCCACCGCTAACATGCATTAGCAGGAAATCAAGCGCAAAATGTGTACCTGCACCCAGGATTAGCAGATAGAATATCCTTTTTCTCTCTTCAAATAGCAACGAGAGCAAAGCAGCAGAGAGCATCGAGCCAATGGGGGTATGAAAAGGTGCAACGAAATCCCATACATCCATTCCTAAAAAATCGAAAAGAATTCCTAATTTGTTTATATCAGGGATTAAAGCGCCGACCATGACACAACTTTTTCTCTAAAGAGAAAACCTTGACTAAGCCCTTACAGGGCTTGCAGGGTCGTGGGGCGGAACCCCACAGAAGAGTAAATATCGCTTTCCGAAAACGCTTTCTTTTTTAAAGAAAGGTTTTTCAAAGCGCTTGATACATTCGCTTCTTTTATCTCCCTCGAGTAATAATCGGTGAAGCAATCTATTCCAATTACTTCGTGTCCCTCCCTTAACAATCGTTCTGTAAGGTGCGAGCCTATGAAGCCTGCACAGCCGGTCACCAATGCTTTACTCATTTCGACTCTTCTTTAATATCCTTTACCACTGCACAGATATGCTTTATTTCCTCCTCCTTCAGCCCCGAACTCGATGGTAAATACATTCCCTTTCTTGACAACATCTCCGCAACAGGATAACTCTCTCCTTTAAACAGCCCCATATTCCGAAAAACTGATTGTTCATGCATCGGAATGAAGAACGTCCTCGTTTCTATCCCTTTCTTCTCCAATTCCTCCATCAACTTGTCCCTAGTTATCTCAAATTCGTCCTCTACCAAAATAGCATACATCCAGTAGACATTCTTCGCCCATTCCTTCTCAGGCGGGAGTCTAATTCCATCGACATCCCTCAGTAAGCTGTTGTAAAGATAGGCATTTTTCCGACGTCTCTCCACCAGCTCATCAATTCGCTCAAATTGAGCCAGACCT
>JASEFB010000098.1 GCA_030019325.1 archaeon
CCATCAAATAGAAAAATATTTAAGTAATCAAAGACTATCTCCGAAAGTCAAGTTATATATATTGAGTGGGTTTTGTATTAATGAAAAACGGTCCAATTAAATAGCTCAAGCAGCTTAGAAACTACTTTCGCGTCAGCCTGTTTCACTTTTGCCAGATCGTGCATGGAGCCCACCGTGCTCGATGCTCGTCCTTAGATGAAATCAGAGACTGATTCCGGGACATTGTAAAAATGCATATTTTAGGAGTGAACGGAGAGTTCTGAACCCCATCGCCGCTTATTTCTTACTTTTCCTGGCTATGGTGAGACCACCTGCACTACATAATTAAATTGTGCCCCACACAACATGCCAGACCACGTCAGTCCAGAAATGTTGTTTGTTGGTAATCCTTACGTCCCAGATATCAGCGAAGCCGAGTTTTCGTGAAAGCTTCAAGCCAATTATTAGTTAGAGAGGAGAGATATATATAATCATACTAATATATCATGCCCTTCCTTCAAATGGTCTGTTTTAGATTCCAGTTCAGTTCTTCTCCTAATGCAAGATATCCGTTTCATGGATGGAGGGTGGTGCAGTTTTTGTAATGCCACGTACCGCCCCGGTTGCCGGCTTGACCTCAATGGTAAAGTCCATGTTTGCTGTAACACCGTAATCAGGCAGGGAGACGATTATTTTCGCCTGCTCATCGGCTTCTAACAGGACGTCGGCATCGCCCCTGGTGATAGAGAAGTTCCAGCAGCCCATGGTCATGTTCCCTAACGTTGCGTTCTCATTGCTTGTGTAGGTGAGCGCCCCCACATGCCTGTCCTTATCACTATACCCGATCGTCAATTTGGTTGGGCTCAGCGATAACGGCTCCCCTCGAGTACTGAGCTGGAGGTAGAACTCCACAACGGTCAGGTTTGTGCTGTCCGCTTGGTATTTGCTCGCTTCATCCGGATAGTTCCACGCGTAATACCCCGGATAGTTATAACCAGGATTGGATGTAGCACCGGAATCCCATGTTCCATCATAACCCGAAGCTGAGTTATTCACATAACCATAACGCCAGCCGTGCCCGATGACATCCCCCGCAAGTTCAGCCGAAGACGTTACTTGCTTGACGCCCGTATGAATAACCTCTTCAGTTCTCTGTACGCTGAAGAACCCCGCGTTCAGGACTACGTATGAGAACACCGCGGCGATGACCACGAATGCAGTCAGCACGATTCCCGCCTCCAAGCCCGTGAACCCTTTTGTGTCCATCCTCAATTCTCTTTCTCGCCTGATTTTTCTACTCCTCCTCTCCTCTCTTTTAACCGGTATTAGTAAAAAACGTCATTATTCAAATTTGTGTAGAGTGAAGGGCGAAAGCTTCAAAACCAAGGAATCCTAAAAATCCCAAAAAGCCATTCATCCAAAGTTTATTTTTGTTTGTTTCTTTCCCGATGTTCATAATATATCACCTGTTATATTGCATAAATAACCAAAATTGCTACTGTTACAAGAATTATTGTCAGTGACCAAAATAAAGTAGTACAACAAATTTTTGATTTTTTGGCTTTCTCTTTTGTAATTACATAAACCATAAACATCCATACTGGTCCATACTGAGAAATGAAATCAAGCTCAACGTTGATAACATATTTAGATAGAACTGCAAGCCCCAAAATACAAACCGCAGTTACTAACGCTACTTTTACCTCATCGGCTAATTTCATAAAATATGATTATATCGAACTGCTATATAAACCATCCACCTCAAGTAAAAGCTTCTCGTCGAGTAGAGCTCATAGCAACCTCCTCTCAGAGGCTACTATGAGCCCCCTCACAGAACCGGACGTGAGGTTTTCCCTCATCCGGCTCTTCAGGAATGCATCCTCTACGTGCGGGCTGGACTATAGGGTAAGTGGTATATCTTCGGCTGCGGCACTGGATTAAACGTGAGCAACCGTTTAAACTGCTGCCAGTTATAGCTTCTCTTTTGGCTCCGCCTGTTTAGCCACTTAAAGGCGAGCCTCAACGTTTGATTATAGTAGCTCTGCAAACCTCGTATATTACCGCTTATACCATAGTAGTGATAGTGTCCAACCAACTTTTGCTTGAGCAATTGCCACCAGAGCTTCAACTCTATACGATTTCGGACACCCTTGAGCCACTGGTTCATCTCTTTCATCTTTTGCCTGAACTTCTTGCTTGCCGTCTTTCGTCCTACCTTGAATTTACCGCTCCTGGTTTTAGCACAGAAGTGCGTAAAACCGAGAAAGTCAAAGGTTGTACCCTTCTTGCCCTGCTTCCTTGCTCCTCGGCAGGGATAGCGCCCAAATTCAATGATTCTGCTCTTCTCTTCCGCAATCTCCAGCCCAAATTTTGCCACTCTTTGCCTCAATGCTTTTCCAAACGCTCGAGCTTCACTGCCGTATTGAACACAAACAATGAAATCATCCGCATAGCGAACGAGCTGGACAAACCCTGTTAGCCGCTTCTTCACCACTCGCTCAAACCACCGATCCAGAACATAATGGAGGTAGATGTTGGCGAGCAGCGGACTCAGTATCCCTCCTTGTGGGGTACCTTTGTCCGTCTCAACATATTTTCCCTCCTCCATTACACCAGACTTTAAGAAGCGGGCTATTAATCGTAGCAAACTCGGGTCCACTACTCTCTGGCAAAGGAATCGCATCATCCAGTTGTGATCAACCGTGTCGAAGAACTTCGCAATGTCCATGTCCACCACATAGTTAACCGGTTCGGTTGTAATTATCGTAGCAACCCGATCCAGGGCATCGTGACAGCTTCGGTTGGGTCGAAACCCGTAGGAGGCGTCACAGAAGTCCTCTTCGAATATCGCTTCGAGGATTTTCTTTATCGCCAGCTGAACTATCTTATCCTCGATAGTTGGAATTCCCAATGGTCTTCTTCCCACATTCAACTTTGGTATATACACCCGTTTAACTGGTCTGGGTCTGTATCGCTTTGCTTTCAGCCTTGCTCCTAAATCACTGACATTCTCATCTAAATGCTCTTCGTATTCCCTGACGGTTACTCCATCAATGCCGGGAGCTTTATCTCTCTTTAACTCCCGGAAACATTCCTTGAGAAAATCCTCCGTGAGTAAATGCGCTAAAGATGTAAACTTACACTTCGGATCTTCTCAGGCTCGTAGAGTTATGGTAGACAGTTTTGTGGTCACCTCTTCTCCACCTCTGCGTGTGGAAGGTGTGTCCCTGTCAACACATCGCACCCCTGCCAGCCCCTTCCCTCCACAGGCATTACCCTGCTTCTTCGGTACTATAGCAGGTCCGACTCCCAGCGTCTCATCTGCAGTCTCTTACCGTTTATAGGCTTGATACCACCTACTCCATTAAGGAGAACGCGCTGGGCCTCCCGAGTTCCCATGCTATCCATTTGATACCGTGCCGCGGTCTTAGACCCCGTCGAGCTCTCTCCACCTTGCCATGTCCCAGAGCTTCCTGCTATGTTCCAAGACCGGAGTTTCGGACTAACGGTGGGGAGAGTACTGCCTTCCGTTCTATGAACAACATCGGCCTCCGACATCACAAGCATTTCGGGGCTCAATCCCTTCACGTACGTTGCAGCCCAGTACCCCATCCCCCTGGCTTCATCACAGCCTGTTACCAGACTGGATGCAGGGTTCTGTTCAGAGGTGGTGGCTAACCGTTCCCCGGGTTGGATTTTCACCAACTGGATAGTATGAACTTTGCTCGGCGCACTCATAGCAGCTTCGGGATTTGAGTTTATGGGTTTTTCCTAACATTGTGCGTGTTTGCGAAGTGAAGTGCCGAATGCATTTGGGCGAATGAAGTGAGCCGCAAAGCCCAAAAACATTAAGTCTAATGATGGTGATTAAATAAAACAAGAGGGATTAAAAATGGCAAAAACAGCTCTGGGTTTGGAAGAGAATATCGCAGGGGTTCTGTGCTATGTTTTGGGCTGGTTAACGGGCATTATATTCTTGGTGCTGGAGAGGGAGAACAAATTCGTTCGGTTTCACGCTCTGCAGTCTATCGCAACGTTTCTATCGCTGACCGTGATAGGACTGTTAATCAGTTGGATACCATTCATCGGCTGGGTGACTACACCCTTAATAGGAATATTATCGCTGATACTGTGGTTGATACTGATGTTCGAGGCGTATCAGGGAGAGATGTATAAGTTGCCCGTTGTAGGCGATTTTGCAGAAAAACAAGTGAAAGAAAGAAAGTAAAAAAGAAAAATATTTTCCCCCTGCTTTGACCAGAGGAAAAATTACACTACTCTTTACTACGCATCCTCGACTAAAATCGTTTCGGTCGATGTTTCTGGTAGCATTCCTGACAGTAAACAGGTTTGGTGCCATCTGGTTTAAATGGTACTTGACATTCTACCCCGCAGTCTGCACAAATAACGGTGTGCATCTCCCGGGGTGGACGATCAAAGCCCTGTCTTCTTCTGTCTGAATCCCATGCTCTCTTCATGTATCTATACCTCCTTAGTGTACTAGACTCTTGGTATTTAAATAACCTCAAAACCAGGGGATACTCTGTGGACTTGTTTCTGTATTGGTTCATGGTAAACTCTTCAAACCCCTTCTCACTCACAGCTTCTTTCAGAGCCACTTTGAGATTTCGGATTTGGTGAGCTAAAATCGTATCCCTCTTCTTCTCTCTCTACTACCCAATCCTCTTCAAAATTAATACGCTCGCTTCGAGCTCCTCGCTTCTTTAATAAACGCAGCAGTTCTTCTTCATCATCGCTGAATATCTTCGCTTTGCGTTTCATTCTGCTGTTTCACCTCCAAGACCCATGAGATAGAGTGTCTCGATATTTAAATACTCGACATGACTGCACCAACGGCGTATGTACCCGTCAAATCTAATTGTTTTTCTTGTTTAAGCGAGCATAGCTTATTATTTAGCCCTTCTCGCCGCTTCTTCCAGAGCCGCTTCGGTTTGGGGTTTGTTAGTTTTTTCTGGAGAGGTGGCGAATTAATCACTATTAACCGAAGTTTATCATGTCCAAAATAAAGGTGAATTAATCTATAAACTTAGAATAATAGTAAAATGCCAAAAAGAATACCCCATACTGATTTCGAAGTCCTTACTGGTAAAAATACCGCTGAAGAGTACTTAGAGATGCAAAAAAGACTTGGTAAATTCTACCTTAAAGGATTTTTAAATGAGTTGATGGCCCAAAATAGAAAAGGTAAGTACCTTGAAATAGGGCCAGGTCCTGGTTTCCAAACCGCAATAATAGCTGAAAATAACCCCGAGTCGGAAATCACTGCAGTTGAACTATCGGCTAATATGATAAATATTGCAACAAGGTATATTGAAGAAAAAGGATTAAGCGATAAAGTACATTTTGTAGAAGGTTCCGTGGAAGATGAATCTTTAATTCAAAATCTTGGTAAATTCGATCTTATATATACGAGTTTTTCTCTGCATCATTGGAAAAATCCGGTTAACTCTATCCGTATTCTTTATAATGCGCTTAACGACGATGGCTTGCTTTTTATCTATGATTTTGGAAGAAATTGGTTAGCATATCTACCACTAGAAAGGGGAATCCGCGAGTCGATTAGAGCATCATATACCCCGAAAGAGATAGAATCAATGATAAAGGAATTACATGTAGAGAACTACCAAATTAAAAAAAGATTTCCTTATATATCTCTATTCGTTAGGAAATGAACGAGGGTCACGACCCCACCCAAAATAGGGTCTTTCTTATTATAGCTAGTATACTATAATATATGGGCGTTATAATGGTAGAGCCAAAACCTTCTTATCAAAACAATTTAGATGAGCAAACGAACTACAAATACGCTGTTATACGAAGCGCCGTTATCTATTTTTATTGCTGTTGATGGTATGTTTAAGTCCGCCTCTATAAAAAGCACGAGGTGGAAAAGTGGCAT
>JASEFB010000009.1 GCA_030019325.1 archaeon
AGGGATTCAAATTACTTTTTGGAGTCTGCTTGGAATAAAAGTGTTAGCTACTGAAGGACGAGGATAAAAAGTTCAAGATACAATGCTGGAAGGCGAATACGGAATTGAAACCTGAATTCACAAGAGGAACACATGAGAATTATTCGGTAGATGTGAGGAAGTTCAAAAAGGAAGGGGAATTCAAGAAAGACTGTTTAATCCCATTTCTGCTCTTAAAACCCCTCTTCTTTGGTGCTGGTGGGTATGTGAGCGAAAGTATGAGTGCATTTTCTCTTAAAGAGATGATGGAAAATGCGATGTATGTCGTGTCTCCGAGGGCGATGGCAACGAAGAGGATCTATGGCGGTGGGGGCAGGGAACATTCACTCGTTTCGATCAAAGGTATTTCCAATCTGAGAGTACATGTGGATTCGGGTGAAGGACTGAGAAGTGAGGTTGCGAGATTATTGAATAATGCAATCACTTCTTATGTGATACAGGCGATAGAATCCGATAGGATAGACCAAGTTGAGGAGATAGAAAACCCGATAAGAACCCTTGGAGCTATATCAAGAGATGTAGAAGGTGATTGGAAGATACGATTGGAGAATGGTGAGCGAACAAATGCGCTTGATTATTTAAATTCGACCTATATCGCTGCGATAGAGGATTTGTTTGAAGAAAGGGAGCAATCCAGTTGGGATGTTTACGCATTGAGGACATTTAAAGAACTATATGAAAAGCTCGACCAGGGTTTGTTCGAAGACCAGTTCGTGTTCGGGAAAATCGAATGGCTGATGAAAATTTTAGGGAGGAATGTAAAGAAAAATTAGCTGAACAACTCCAAAAATTATGTTAGGAAGATTTGGAAGTCATTGAGATCGATCCGTCATCTAATTGCTTAGAAATCCGATATACCGCCTACTATATTGGAAGTAAACAGTACCCCGAAGTTCATTTAAAAACTCTTTTGATTTACTATGACAATAGGGGTGCCGATATACGTGATCCAGATGTGTTTGACAAAATTGTGGAGGAGGCAAGACGAGGTTTAGGAGATAAATACAGAAATTGCAAAAAAAAGAGACTCAATCATTTTGCTACCCTTTTTAAAGAAGCGCTCGATCAGGAATTTGGTAAACGGTAATGATTAAGAATGGATGAAGTAAACCTTATGGAACTGACGAAGCATATCATGAGGTTACAGAAGGAGATTTATAGGGGGTTTGTAGACTCTGGGTGGGTGAATCCTCATAAAGGAACATTATTAGCCGATTGTCTGGATTATTGTCTGTATCTTGTGCTCGACCTGATAAAGGGAAGAGGAGGAGACAAAACTCAAGCACTACTGGATCAATTTATGAGATGCGAAGCGTACTGTAAAAAAGAAGGTGATAGATTACATGCCGATTTTTTCGCTACCCTCCAACAACTGATATCCTCAAAGTACAATATCTCCATGTTAAGGGGGAAAGCTATTGAAAGAGAAGAGTTTAAGAAGAGTTGGAAACGAACACGAGAGGAACTTGGGATATGAAAGGCGAAAGTCGCGGGCTCATGATCCAGGTCAGACATCGGTTCTCCCGTTTCCTGGGCTTTAAATTAACTGCCCCTACAGGGAAAGAGTACCTGAAAGGAACCGAAGAGAAGATATCCCCTTATTTATTACTCTTTCTTTGTCAAAAGCATAAAACTAATTACCCTTGGAGGTCCAGGTGATGAAAAAGGAGATGAAAGTTGGTACTCTGTGTGTTCATGCTGGAGAAGCACCTGATCCTCTGTACGGAGCGCATACAACGCCTCTCTATCAAACATCTACCTTCGTATTTGAGAGCGCTGAGCAGGCAGCAGCACGGTTTGGTGGTAAAGAGGGAGGATATACGTATATCCGCGTCGCGCCAAACACGCCCACGCACGCCGTTTTTGTGCAGAAGATGGCTGCTCTGGAAGGGGGTGAGACGGGTCAAACCTTCTCTTCTGGCATGGCTGCAATAGCCGCTATTGCCCTTTCCCAGTTAGAAAAGGGGGATCATCTCGTATCAAACGATGTGGTCTACAGCTCCACGTATAGCTTGTTCTCCTCAATTCTAACCAAATTCGGCATAGAGGTCAGTTTCGTCGATACCTCTGATCTCGAAGAAGTGAAGAAGAACGTAAAGAAAAATACGAAACTGGTCTTCTTAGAGACGCCCGCAAACCCCACCATGACCATCTGTGATATTGCAGAGATATCGAAAATGGCCAGGGAGATCGGTGCTCTTTCCGTTGTCGACAACACCTTTGCAACACCCTACTTTCAGAGACCGTTACAATTAGGCGCGGACGTCGTTCTTCATAGCGGTACCAAATACATTGGCGGCCATGCCGATCTTTTAGGAGGCGTGGTTATCGGAAGAAGAGGATTTGTGAAGAGCATGAGGTCTGTGGTCAATAATATGGGAGCGACATTGGGCCCACATGAAGCGTGGTTGTGTATCAGGGGTTTGAAGACACTGCATCTGAGAATGGAACAGCACGCTCGCAATGCGATGGAGGTCGCTCAGTTCCTGGAGGCCCATCCGAAAATCGAGTGGGTCAGATATCCTGGATTGCCAAGCCATCCGCAGCACGAAATTGCAAAGAAGCAGATGAGCGGTTTTAGTGGTATGATCTCGTTTGGAATTAAGGGTGGCATAGAAGCTGGACGCAAACTCATGAACCGCGTTGAGCTCTGTTCTCTTGCGGTGAGCCTCGGTTCTGTTGATACCTTGATTCAACATCCCGCATCGATGACCCACGCGAGTGTATCCAGAGAAGTGAGGATGAAGGTAGGGATAACCGATGACATGGTGAGGCTATCGGTAGGCGTAGAAGATTCAGAAGACATAATAGCAGATCTAGACCAGGCTTTAAACTGGTAAGACAGGTGTCCTGTGCGGGAAGTGATCGCATTCAAATCATCAAACTCTGAGGACAAAAGAACCCTAAACGCAGCTCTTTCATGGGGTTCTGTAGTGGGGTTTATCTTTGGGATGATGAAGGGCATGATCAACCTGATCCTCAATGAATCACCATGGACATCGCTGCTCGATTTACTGATGGGCACTGGCTAGGCTAGCAGATCAGCTTCATTTTCAGCTCCCCCGTGCCAAATTGGGCAGACCGTATTTTGGTTTGGTTAATAACCATTTCATCGGGCATATTTTCCACCTCTACCACTGACACGCAAATCAAACCATTTAATTTCTATCTCTTTGGTGATTGCTACATCTTTGTCAAGTGCAGGGTGGTAAGAAGAGGCTAAACTTACTCATCGACTTTTTCCATAAACTCTTTCCATAGCCGTGGAAGTATCTCTGCGGCTTTTCCTCTGAGTGAGACCGTGACATAAGGAGTTAAAACCGTTTCGTCCCTATTTATTTCTATGACCCTCGCGCCTTTCTTCAGCTTCAGCTTGTGTTCCACGGGGGACCGGCCCTGGAAGCCAATTTCCTCGCTACCGGATTCTCCCACATTGATCCCTTGCCCCTGAAGATAGGCACGCCACTCTCCGCCGATATACCTGCACCGGTGAGGACAACAATATGCAACTCCCTATCCGGGATGACATTGAGCCTTTCAAGGAGCTCCATTTTGGATATTCGAGTTTTTATAACCGATAAAATGGTGCGGGGGGAGGGATTTGAACCCACGAATCCCTACGGAACAGGATCTTAAGTCCTGCGCCTTTGTCCTGCTCGGCCACCCCCGCAAAGCTAAACGCTCAATAAAAGTTAGATTCAGATACCTATTAATATTAATCAAACATCGCAGCCCCGAAGAATTTGGGTCGTCCTTCAATATATAATGCTCTCAAGCGAATCTTCCCGGAGTGCATCCTTTATTTCTCGTGCTATTCTCCTGCCGGTACTCATCGGCTCGTGGTAAAGGAGGTGGGAATAGGGAGAGCCATTGATGTAAAGATTGGTACCTGCGACAATTCTGGCTGAGATTTCGAAGACGATAAATTCCAGATCTTCAGTGCAGATCGTTTCGAGACAGAATGGTCCTATCAGACCCGGACTGAACAGCTCTTTGGAAACTTTGACTATGCGCTCGCCCATTTTCAAGATCTGAGGTAAGAGAGATTCCCTCGCTACGACCGGTATATTGCCAGTAACCACAAAGGATGGCTCTGGAGGGCAGTCCTGTAAAATAGTAGCGAGCCTTGAGATCCCATCAATGTTGGACTCATACCGGATGTCCATGCTGAGCAGCTCCACCCGATCCTTCAGGGGTGAATAGAAATAATGGGGGTAGAACCGGGTTCCTATTACAAACTCCTGGATGGTAAATCGCTCCTTATCTCGTAGATTCAGCTTCTCGAACTTCCGCTCAAACTCTTCAGGATTACTCGCGATAAAATAGCCCTTCCCTCCCTTAGCACCGGGAAATTTGACGAGTACCAATCTATCTATCTCGTCTGGAGTTTTGAACTCTTCAGGAAGTCGTAAATCGGCCTGAGCCAACCATTTCCGCTCCTTTTCACGATCCGATTCCCACTCCAGGACCATTCTGTTTCCAAACAGAGGAACTGAGAGTTCTGTTTCAATCCTTTTCGGTGACAGATATTCCACAAAGGAACCGTGCGGGATGAGGATGACAGTTCGTTCTCTCAGGTTCTTCAGAAACTTCTCTTCCAGGAATTGGTTGTAAGTTTCAACAATGAGGAGTTCATCAGCCACTCCGAACTGCTGGTAGACCTCTTCAACACCTCGTTTACAGATCACCAGATTTTTGAACTCCTCATCTCGCGCTCCTTTGAGTATCTGGAGTGCGGTATGACTCCCCATGGTAGCGAGGGTTATCTCGTCCTTGGCATAGCCCTCCAAAATGTGATGAATTTCGCTTCTCGGGATCATATTATGTAACCGTCTCTTCTAATCGGTTCAGTTGAATGGCTTTCCGGATTTCCATAGCCACCCTCGTCCCTACCGAAAGTGACTCCCCGTAGAGGTATCCCGGATAGGGTGTAAAACGGGTTCCAGGAGAGCCCTGCACTCGCAGGGAGATGTCAAAAACGACCGCTTTTTCCTCCGGAGGGCCGGGAATGAACGTGGACTGTAATGCAAAGGGACCGATAATTCCAGGCGGATACACCTCCTTAGCAACTCGGACAAATTTCTCGCCCAGCGCGAATATCTGCTCTAAAAGGGATTCCTTTACCGTACATGCGATATGTCCCGCCTCGATAGCTTTGACATCAATGTACTTCAATGCTTCTAACTGCTGTGATGCCGGGAGGCGAAGAATGCCATCGAGATTTGTCTGTCGCCGGGTATCAATTCCCAACAGTTCCAGCCGCTCATCTAAACGGGAGTAGAAGTAATTGAAGTTAAACTGCGCTCCTATAACGAATTCCTCGATGACCGCTTTCTTAAGCCCTTCCTCCGTTATTTTTCCCTCACGAAGCATCTGCTCTGAATTTTTGTAGAACTCCGCGGGAGAAGAGGCGAAGAAAAATGCACGTTCGTATTTCCGTTGCGCCTCTGGTGCTTTAACCAGAGCCAGGCAGTCTATCTCTTCAGGACTTGTGTATACCCTGGGATAGGGAATCCCTCCTTTCTCCATCAGATAATACTGGTTCTTCTCAGCATCTCGTTCCTCTGCCCGAAGCATACTTCTCGACCCGAATAAGGGCAGAAGAAATTCATCTTCGATACGGTCAAAGCCCACGTAGACCTCAAAAGAGCGGTGAGGGATAAAAACAACGTTATTTTCACGCATCTGCCTCTGTACCCTCTCTTTGGTTATATCTGAAAATTTATCAAGGATAATGGTCTGGTCCACTATCCCGAGGGAATGTTCCGTCCGATAGTAGCGGTCATACGTTTTCTCCCTGCCCTTCTGGCACACCACCAGTGTTCTGAAGCCCAGGTCCTTCGCTCCGCGACATATATCCAGTGCGGAATGTGATCCCAGGACACCGATGGTTACCTCATCCCTATTATAGTCCCTTAAAATCCCTCTGATCTCTTCTCGTGTGATCATGAGAAACACTGTGTTTTTATTAGTCCATTAATTTTATAAACATTAGGTATTAGTAGTAAGGAGAAGAGCTTCATCAAAGATGGCAAAGAATACGCTCAACCACATTGATGCTACGAACAGGGATGGTGTGGAGGAAGTTTCTAAGCACTGGTTTTTAAGGGAATAACGTAAAATGGAGAGACCACTGGTCTTCATAAATGCCGCAATGAGCGCGGATGGAAAGATATCAACGGTAAAAGGAGAACAGACGCGAATAAGTGGTAAGGAAGATCTTGATAGGGTCGATTCACTAAGGGCGGAATGCGATGCAATAATGGTTGGTATCGGCACGGTTTTAGCTGATAACCCTTCTTTAACAGTAAAATCGAAAAAGAGGCGGGAAGAAAGGAAAATGGCGGGAGAAGATGAAAATCCACTTCGAGTCGTGGTGGACAGCATGGCGAGAACGCCCGTTGATTCAGAGCTACTGAATAAAGGCGAAGGCAAACGAATGATTGCGGTTTCTGAGCGAGCGATTATAGAGGATATGGCCAAATTGGGAAAGAAAGCGGAGATTTTGATCTGTGGCGTTGGAGAAGTGGACCTGAAGAAACTTCTTTATGAGTTATGGCTACGCGGTGTGCGCAGATTGATGGTAGAAGGGGGTGCAACACTTAACTGGTCTTTGATTTCGCAAGGGCTCGTAGACGAGCTATATACGTATGTAGGCAATATGATTATAGGCGGCGAAACCGCACCGACACTGGTCGGTGGTAAAGGGTTTGAGGATGAAGCGGCAATAGTAAAGCTGGAGCTCTTAGATGGCGAGAAGCTTGACGAGGGTGCTTTGCTGCGGTGGCGTGTTCTTAATAAAGGAGGTGATGTGGCGAAAGAAGGGTCAAGAGGAATTTAACTACCTGCTGCAGTGTCCATATTGTGGGGTCGAACAAGAATCACACGTTTTCTTCAAGAAAAGACCGTACCGATTGAAATGCAACAACTGTGAGAAGAGTATTCTGATAGAGAAGCTTGCGGCAAAATAACATTTCATGCTTAGAATAATGTAAAATGCCTCAACATGCTCTGCCTCGCCTCGATCAATAAAATTCTTCACGTGACTTCCCTGATTGTCTGATTATAGATTTTAAAACAAAAACGGTAACTTCCTTATGCTTTGGTACCCAGGTTGTCCATACACGACCATCAGGGTCTTTCTTTTTGAATGTTATGTGTTTTCTTGACCTCATTCGCTGAAATCCATTAGTTTCAAGGATTTTTATGACCTCATGTTGAGGTAGTGGGCGAAGTTTTTGTGCCACGGTAAACGCCCCTTATCTTAACGGGAATGGAAGTCATGGTTACTGAAGTTGAAATAATAGTCTCCCAGTCAGGTTTCTGTGTATCCGGGTCTTCCATGTACTCCTTGATTAAATCCACCATATTCTCTTTAACTTCTTCTTCGGTACTCCCCTGCGTGGCTATGTCCAGTATAGGGCAAGATGCCACAAACCATTTTCCTTCTTTACTTATGAGCACGGGAAATGAGATTATGTCCATGGTTTATACTTTTGTTCTCAGGTATATTTAAGCTTTGCTCGCAGAGAAAAGTTTTGTTAAAAGAATTATAAGGGGAGAGAAGTCAGGGGGAAATTACAATTTTCCTCTCTTAATTCCCTAATGGCAGCCTGCATTCTAGATTCATCTTTATTTGCCTTACCACCAGGAAGAATTAAAAACTCTTTTATGACCCGAAGTTACCAAAATACCCTCAGTTGTTTCTACTATTGCTGTGCCTCTTCTTCTCCTATGTGTCACTTATATTCGCACTTTTATTCATCTCTTTGCCATCAACTTTTCTCTGACCACTTTAGCTGTCTTAGGATCTGCGCGTATTATTAAGTTCCAATTTTTTTCGTCTAAATACCAATAATCAATGTCCGTTTTCTTTAATATTTCCATTGCTTTTCTCAACAATTTTTTCTTTCTAAAGCCTTTTAATGGTATAGTATGCACTTCCAGAGCAGGTTTTATTAAAAATCCCTTTTCTATTAAAATTCTCTCATGCTTCATATAAGACTTTTTTCTCTCCTCCTCTTGCAACTTTTTAAAATATTCTAAATCTTCTTTTTCAAGAAAAGCTTCAGTTAAGACATCATCGGTAATTTCCACCTTTTTAAGTTCCGTTTCGTGATACGTTACAATATGATCTTGAAGTTCTGCAAAATTTTTCAATCGAAATCTGCAAAAAGGACATATCTGATCTCCAGAATCTTCCGTTTTCATAATTCTGTTTCTAGCAACCTACCTTTCATTCGATGTTTAAGCTTAATTCCTAGATCATCGTTCTTAACAATATACTCGGTATCTCTACCCAAATTTTCTGATATCCTTATCCCACATTTTGCTTCGCTCGCTTTTTCAAAATCCGTTGGAGAGCTTTTATTAGTCATATACAACCTCCCTACCCGTTACCAAGGCATGGAAAATATTTAAAACTTATGCTTTTGGGCGATTTCTACCTCTAAACCCTACTTACGATTTCGATGAAAGAACACCACAAACAGCACAGAAATATCGCAAAGCCTATTTATCGAAAGAGATCAGTAAAGGGTGTTATTACATCTACCCCTTTCGGATCCATACCCCTCAGTTAAAAAGGGTCATGCTTCTGTGCCATGCCTACAATAAATCTTCACAAATCTTCACAAATATCTCCTTCACGGCAACAACCGCTTTGGAATCCTCAGGCAGGTCTATTATCGGCTTACCGATCAAATCATACGCTCGTATCTTCTCATCTTCTGGAACAATCCCCATAAGCGTAAGCCCACTATTCTTTATCAGCCCAGGCAACGCATTCTGAACGTCCTCATCCTCTGTAACCTTGTTCACCACCAGATAGATCTGACGAACGTTTATCTGCAACTTCTCTGCAAGATTCTTTATAGACGACGCGGTGTCAATACCCCGTTTTGTGGGATCGCTCACCACCAGCATGGTATCCACATCCCTCGTCGTTCTGCGGCTGAGATGCTCCAATCCCGCTTCGCAATCGATGAGGATTATAGAAAAACGGGATGATAACTTATCAATAAAATGCCGTAACATGTCGTTAATCAGGCAATAGCAGCCAGGACCTTCAGAACGTCCCATGGCTAGTACCGAGAAACGAGGTGTGTTTATGAGGATCTCCTCGAGCTTGTATTCAATCAGCATATCAGTGGGCATGGTATCGGAGAAAAAGACCTGTGATGGCGATGCGATCTCTTCCCTGACATCGCCGATCGTCTTCCTTATTCTCACGCCCAATGCGCTTGGCAGGCTCGTTGCAGGGTCAGCATCGATTGCCAGCACTCTTCCTCTCCCCTTCTCTGTGAGAAATTTGAGTAAGAGCGTCGCTATGATCGTCTTTCCCGTGCCTCCTTTCCCCGCTACCGCGATGATAAAAGCCTTTTTAGCCCCTTTCGCCATTTTTACTGACGTTCCTTTCTCTTTCTTTTCTGAAAAATCTTATTATTTACTGTTACTTCTTGTATATGAAAATACAAATACCCATGCCTGTACCGGTTTATCTTGAAACGTACGAAACGGGCGAACTTGAGGAACGGATAGAGAAGTTGCTGGATATACTCAACGAGTGTAAGCTATGTCCGAGAGCATGCGGTGTCACCAGAAACAAAGGTGAGAAGGGCTATTGCAAATCCGGTAATGAGCTGATGGTCTCCAGCGTGCACCCCCATTATGGAGAGGAAGAGGTGCTGGTTGGAACGTACGGCTCAGGAACGATATTTTTGACAAACTGTAATCTGGGCTGCATCTATTGTCAAAACTACGACATCAGCCACCTGGGATATGGACAGCGGGTGACGGAGGAGGAACTCGCGCAGAGCATGCTCAGTCTGCAAAAACGGGGTTGCCATAACATCAATTTCGTCACACCCACTCATTTTACGCCGCAAATCATGAAAGCGCTGAAAATAGCAATTGAAAATGGTCTTCACATCCCCCTCGTATACAATTGCGGTGGATACGAATCCAAAAGTACCATAGAGCTATTGGATGGTATCGTGGACATCTACATGCCGGACATAAAATATGGTGACGAAGAAAGTGCAAAGAAGTACTCTAATGCGTCCGATTACTTTACAGTGTGTAAAGAAGCGGTGAAGGAGATGCACCGCCAGGTTGGTGATTTAACAGTGGACGAACGGGGGATAGCAGTGAGGGGATTGCTGATACGACATTTGGTACTGCCGAATGGCTTGGCAGGCTCTGCAGAAGTTTTCAAGTTTATTGCTACCGAACTATCAAAGGAATCCTACGTAAATATAATGCTACAATATAGACCTATGTACAAGGCATACGAGTATAAGGAACTGAACAGGGAAATAAAGATGAGCGAATATAGGGAAGCACTTGATAGTGCGAAGGAGTGGGGTCTGCACCGAGGGTTTGAGTAGGTTAAAAATGTTGGGTAAGGAAGAGAACGAAATAAGATTTCTGGGAACTGCAGGTGCGAGATTCGTCATGATAACGCAGTTTCGCTCCTCTGCGGGGACTGTGCTGAGCTTGAAAGATACCAGCGTCCTTATAGACCCGGGTCCCGGCACGTTGGTAAAATTCGCATCAAGCAAGCCAAAGCTCAACCCTGCTAAATTGGATGCTATTATTCTCACGCATAAGCATTTAGACCATTCTAACGATGTCAACGTGATGATAGAAGCGATGACTGAAGGCGGCTTCAAGCCCAGAGGAGTACTTCTCTGCCCAAACGATGCGTTATCAGATGAGGGAAATGCGGTTGTTTTGAACTATTATAAAGGACTTCTAGATAAGATCGAGGTGCTCGAGGAGGGTGGTATCTATGCGGTTGGGAACCTCGAGATACATACACCGAAACGGCATGTGCATGGAGTAGTTGAAACCTATGGTCTGAACATAAAGGTACGCGGTGAAGATACGACTCTCCTCTCTTTTATCGCTGATACGCTCTATTTCGAGGGATTGGAGCAGTATTATGATGGAGACGTGCTCGTCATGAACGTAGCGATGTATAAAAGGAGAGAGGGAGTAGATCATCTCTGTGTGGAAGATGCGAAGAAGATTATAGAAGCAAGGAGACCCAAGGTTGCGATACTCACCCATTTTGGGATGACTATGCTCAGAAATAAGCCATGGGAGATATCAAAGCAGCTCAGCAAGGAGAGTGGTGTGGAAGTAATAGCAGCACGAGATGGTATGAGATTTAACCTTAACCCATTTATCTGACAACTTTTTCTTCCGTCAAGTCTTTTCTTTTTAAAATAAAAGAGTGGTCTATGTAGATAGACAAATATGTACGGACGGCATGCCCCTACAGATTGGGGAGGATGATACATATGGCACACCGTGACCTTCCTATTCCACCACACTTCGACCCGGATAACGTTGGTGAAGTTTGGAAAGTTTCCTATCAGGAACGGGCTGAGGAGGCTGAGAGGTGGGCGAAGCTCCATAACATACAGCCTGCGACCAATGACCGATTCAAGATCTGTCTCGTGGCAGTAGACGTGCAAAATACGTTTTGCATTCCTGGCTTTGAATTATTTGTTGGTGGACGTTCAGGGACAGGAGCAGTTGAGGACAATCGAAGGTTGTGTGAATTCATCTACCGGAACATGGATGTGATTACTCAGATCTCACCGACGATGGACACGCACCAAGCGGTGCAGATCTTCCATTCTGTATTTTGGGTCAATGACAAAGGCGAACATCCAGAACCGTTCACGCTCATCTCGGAAGAGGATGTAAGGAAAGGCTGGTGGAAGTTTAATCCCCTACTTGGTCATACTCTTGGAATCAGTGAGAAGTATGCAGAGCGCCACCTCATGCACTATACAAGGACGTTGAAAGAGGGCGGTAAATATGATCTCACCATATGGCCCTATCACGTCATGTTGGGAAGCATAGGTCATGCCCTTGTTTCAGCTGTTGAGGAAGCTATCTTCTTCCACAGCATAGCACGCGCCAGTCAGCCGAATTTTCAAGTCAAGGGAGACAATCCGTTTACCGAGCATTATTCGGTCTTTGGCCCAGAGGTGCTCGAGGGCCCGGACGAAGATCAAATCGCCCAGAAGAATGTCAAATTTATCGAGGAGCTCTTGCAGTTCGATGCAGTCATCATCGCGGGCCAGGCCAAGAGTCACTGTGTCGCCTGGACAATTGACGATCTGCTGAAAGAGATTTTTGTTCGTGATAAGAAGTTGGCTGAGAAAGTGTATCTCCTGGAAGATTGTACTTCATCGGTCGTAGTACCCGGTGTAATGGACTACACGGATGAAGCGAACGCCGCATTCCAGAGATTTGCTGACGCTGGTATGCACATTGTCCGTTCCACCGATCCCATCGAGAGGTGGCCAGGCATCAGGTTGTGAGAGGATGAATCAGGATTTGGAGCCTCCTGAACAGATGGCTTTCATCACCGATCAAGAGGGTAGGCAACCGGAGAGGGTCTTCGCGGACCTCTTTCCCAGACGTCCTTTTTCCGTTCGAAGAACAAGAGAATCGCTGGTACCACCGTGAGTGCGGCAATCATACAAAACAGCACCCCGCAAGCCATCATCGTCCTCCAATCACTCATCATCGGCAGTTCACCAAGTTTGAGACTTAAAAATCCGGTTACCGCTGCTACCGTCGTTATACTCATTGGATAGAATACGTTGCAGAGCGTATTCACCATTGCCTCTTTTCGTTCACGTAATTGCAGCTCATATCTAAACCGCTTCGTTACCTGGATGCCGAAATCTATACCGATACCCATGATCAAGGCGAGTACACCCGAAGTCTCCGGTGTTACGTTAAATCCCGCTAAATTAAGCACGCCGTAGGTCCATATGGTACCGAGAATAATGGTTAGTAACGGGGTGAGTCCGTATTTTATCGAGGCAAATACGAGTATGAGGATGAGTATAATCAAGGCGAGGCTGACGAACGAGGTTATTTGCATCGTTTCCTGCACGAGTTCTATCATCGTTACAAATATCACTGGATCACCTGTTATCTCCACGTTCAACCCGGGCGGCTTATCTACCCGTATCACTTCTCGTAATCCTTCAACCACCTCGTTTTCGTCCACATCCTCCAACAACTTCAATCGCACCACGCTCATTCGATAATCATCGCTTATGTACCTGCTTATCACCTGTCCTGCCACTTCATTCTCCTTTAACAGCTGTTTCACACTTTGCAAGGAACTTGGGATTCTACCTCCGTTCGCTTCTTTTATCACGTCTGCTGCACTTTTTGCGTCTATCACACCATATACAAGCGTTGCTCGTTTGGTGAGCACATCGACATAGCGTAAGGCCTCGGGGTCTCTCACATCTCGTATCTCATCCGATCGTGCATAGCTCGGATCGGTTTCCACCACAATCGTCGAGCTGGAGAAGCTCCCAGCAAATTGGTCTGCTATTAGATTAAACGACTTTAACACTTCTATATCCTGTGGAAGATGTTCCTGTTGCGATGTCCCGGTAGTTTCTATAAAGGATGCCTGATACCCCATAACAAGCGTGAATACAAGAAAGAGCGCTAAAACGAGAGGTGCGCGATAAACCACGAACTGCGCGTACTTCCTCAAAAGTCCTTTCCCCATTTCTTTTAACTTATCTCGCATTTTTCAAGCACTCCTTCGCGCCATTCTTCCTCTAACAGGATAAAACAGGGGTTGACTACTGCGGCAGCGATCCAGCAGAGAGTGATACCCAAAGCAAGTGTCTTCCCCAAGTTTTGAATCAAGGGCATTATAGAGAGTGTCAGCGCAAGAAAGGCTGCAGTTGTCGTTGCCGCCGAGCCGAATGTTGATCCGCCTATATTAGACACGGCGTTCCTGAGGGCCGTATTCCTATCTTTGCTCTGATCTCTTCGCTCTTCATAATACCGCGATACCATAAATATTCCGTATTCGACACCCAGACCGAGGATAACCGCACCTACCACAACTGTGCTGACGGATATAGGGATATCGAGGAATCCCATCGTCCCGAAGGTCCAGATAACAGCAAAAATCAGCGGCAGAAATACAAGAAAGCCTTTGCTGATTGACCGTTCCAACATCACCAATAACCCAAATATGATGATTGCTGCCACCAGTGTCGTGAAGACCATGTCCCCCTGTAACAGTCGTACGATCTCAGCTATCAGCGGCGCTACACCGGTTATTTTATACTCCACACCTGCAGGCGTCGTAATGGCTTCAACATTATTTTGTATGATGTCTGTTATTTCCTCCACCTTCTCCGCATCCAATCCCGCCGTTGTAAACGCATAGACCACCATAATGCTGAAATCGCGATTGAAATAGCTTTCTGCACCGGAAACAGAAGCTAAAACATGCTTCACCCCTTCGATATCATCCGGAACGCCACCCTGAAAAACAGGAGCAACAGACTGAACACGTTCGATCAAAGGTTCTGCTTCAAGTCGTTCGTGCAATTCAACCACTGATGCTATGATTCTCGGATCCCTGACGTCTCTTGGTATATCTTTTGCACCGGTCTCTTCATTCAAACTCACTACTATAATAAGTGTCTCTGCCCCTCCGAAAGTACGTGCTACTTTATTTTCTAAAGCGATATCGGGTAAGTCTTGTGGCATCTCCTTGCTGAAATCACCCTGAAATCGCAGTCCTGTCATACCGTAGCCGAGAAACACGGTTATGAGCAGCGCTACCACGATCACCTTCTTATAATGCCGGCATTGAAAAGAAGCCAGCCGTTCTAATGCTCTTTCCACACTTATCTTCTCTTTTAGCGCCATCCGGTTAATCCCCTTCTTATTCTGCCGTGAAAATCGCAAATCCCTCCTGAATGACGAGGATTTTACAGCCTTTTTCTTCTCCTTTCCAGAACGACAAAGGCGAAAATAAGTGCGAACAGGAAAAGGAGAACTTCAAATCCAGGGACTGAAAATCCCGAAGAACTACCTGAGGACACGTCCAACCGGATTTCCGTATCAAAGATATAGACATTATCATCGCCTAGGTTACGATCTCCCGTACATCGTATCTCGATGCCCAGCGGATATACTTTTGACTCGATATCTTTATCCACATCAAACTTCAGTATCGCTTCACCCTCCTCGCCCGTCTTCAAATTACCCACAAAATCACTCTTCACATTGAACTCAAAAGGTACCTCCGCCTCACCAGTAATCCGCACACTTATCGATTCCGCATTCGAGGATCCGATATTCCTTATCCTCACATGCAATATCACGCCCGTATCGCCCGCACTGATGTTTCCTTTCTCGGAATGAAATGAAATAATCTCAAAGTCCGGTTTCGGCTTCACCAGTATCGTTATCTCCCGCATGACCTCGTATTCTCCGCCCTGGGTATCTTTATAGGTTATCCGCAGGGGAATACGGTGTGTACCCGATTCAATATTCTCAGCAATATCAATATGGAATATTGCCTCGCTTTTCCCGCCTGAATTTAACCGGCCTAGGTATGAACGATCTGTTCCAGACCATGAAGGTGTGAATTTACCATTGAGAAGCAATTTTGCTTCGATATCCTTTGCTGCCGCTTCTCCACTATTCTCTATAACTACTCGTAGTTCAACGTTCTCATCTCCCGGTCTTATGTCCGTAGGATCAGTGGTTATATCGCCCACGTTTATTATCGCACGCCCTTTTATATTGAAATTTATGCCGAGCTGTGTGCTTTTTGGCTCTGGGAAATTATAGTCTGTTCTTGTATTTGGAGATGTGATCGTCGTTCCATCAGGAAGAGTTTGTGTAGTATAACCTACAATTGTCGTTTTGGTAGTTATTTCATTCCACGAACATGCTATTGGAATAGAGTAAACTCCATTAGGAGCTTCCTCCTTCACGTGCACGGTAATTTTCACTTCTTTCGAAGTCCACGAGTTCAGCGTGTTTATCTGTGCCACTGTGTAGCCTACGAGTGATACGTTTTGGGTACCTTGAAAAGCCAGTTTGATGTCCCTCGCATCTGTTCCTCCATTGTTCTTCACCGTCACAATCACCTCGCTCGTTTCACCGGGAGTGAACTCAGTAGGCGTTACATCGGTGATAGTAATGGAAGAGAACGTGGCCATAGCAGTAGGGACTACGGAAGGTAAGGGCGAGGAAGAAAAAGGTGAAAAGAACACAAAAAAGAGTACCATGCTAAGCGTGAGGAGCGAAATCACCATTTTCCTTTTGGTTTTAGTCCCATTACCCGCCTTCATTTTCACTCCCTCCTTTGTGATTTCTTTTTGCATAGGCGATCGATAATTATAATTTTATTCTATAAAAAGTTCAAAAAATTGCATATAATTTTTCCTATCACTTTTCCTCTACCCAACTGTTATCGCGTTATTTGTATATTTGTATCTATCTATCTATCTATCTATCTATCTATCTATCTATCTATCTATCCTCCGTCATTCTGGAGAAGTACATTTCGGTTATCTAGTATAGTATAAGGGTTAAAAAAATTTTTCGACGCTAAAACTACAAGTCAGGTATATCTGGATTGAGCCATTTGCTCACTTCTCTCCGCTCTGTTGGCGGCTCTCCCCTCTTCATCTTGGTCACATATTTTTTCAGTGCATTAGCCATGTACGTTGCCGCAGTGCTCAGTAACCAGCATTTTATGAAACCTCCTCTGGTGGTTTTGTATCTCCTCAGCAGCCCTGGCAAAACATTCAGATTGTGCTCTATGCATTCACCCATGAGCTGCCAGTGCTCCGGTGTCATCTTAGCTATGGTAAACGTTTCCTCGTTATCTAAAGTAGGGCCGTGCATTGAAACAAAGTTCATCGGCACTATAATGGAGGGAGTTCCTTTCAAATCCTCTACCAGTTCTATACTCTCGATTACATCATCCGCAGTCTCACCCGGAAGCCCGTTTATCAGTGTTGCAGCGTTGAACCAATTATTGTCATCCAAAACACCAAAAGCTTGTTTGACTATCTCCGGCCACTTCTCAACTGGTGAGGGTAATGCCTTACCACGCATGTGCATCGCAATCAACCGTGCGCTTCCAGTCTCTATCCCTGTTTGTGCACCCATCCAGTCCTGACCCAGCATGGAGTAGCATGTTTCTGAGACTGCGGTAAGCAGACCGGGATTATGATAAACCGTAGCGAGAGCTATATGGCTCGCTCCGATACTCTCAATTCCTTCAATAGCTGCAACACGCTCGATTAGATTGAGAACATGTTCCCCATTCGGTGTTATCCCTTTGGCACCATACCGTAGGATATCCTCTGAATGAAGTGAGATTACCCTCTGCCCTGCGTCTATATTTGTCCTCACGTCCCTTACAATATGCTCTATAGATTTGAAACGGAGCCTATACATGTCCGGCGTGCAGAACGAGCAGCCTCTTCCACATCCTCTGCTGATCTCGACCAATCCGTGAATTGTGGCACCTCTGATATTTGGTATCTCCGTTGCTTTTGGCTCTTCTCCGGTTATTATCCGTGGCAGGTTCTCACCCTCAAGGATCGATTTGAACATTTTAGGAACGGTGATTTCACCCTCACCGAGAAGTACATAATCAATGTTGAGTTTATCCATAATCTCTTCATCCGCTAACTGCCATGCAGCTTTTCCGCCCGCTACCACTATCTTCTCTTTCATCACCCGCTTTTTCATCAATTCAAAAAATTTCACGCGGTTGTACGGCGGTCCAGTATTGACAAGGTCAACAAACTCCGAGGTGGGTGGACTGATACCCAAGAAGTCATGTCCACTAATTCCGATTATTTCCGTCCTACTGCCGACCACCTTCTCCAAATCCTTCGGGTGAACAACCGCGACTTCATCCTCACCAAACACCTCTGCTAAAGAAGCCTCCACAATTCTAAGTCCGAAGTCGGCATACAGAGCTCTCCCGTTTTTCCTCGGCACTGACGGAGAGAAAACGTTGAAATAGAACCAATCGGGGATAATACCCTGGGGCATGCAGGTAGAGAATCCCACAAATATCCCCCAGCGATACCTGCTCATCATCGTCTCATCAGCAGTCAACACGATTTTAGGGCTGCTATTCGTTTTTGAGAATAACACGCAGGGGTTTTGCATCGTTATTCGTTATCCTCCCGAGCCTCATTCTCGGCGTTTTCAACTCTTCTGAGGTAATCTATCGCATGCTCTACCTTCTCGCTGAGATGCTCGAGGTCTTTGATTCCCTCGAGATCATCCCTGAGCTGGTTGAGATATCCCATAACCCTCTCCCGTTCAGCCTTGATCAGCTCCACAAAGTTCACACTTGCCAGGTATCGGTTCTTTCTGATGCCTCGGAACCGCGCCACCAAACCCATTCTTATAAGCGTATTCAGATAGTTTATGGTCGAGGAATAAGCGTAGCTCGTTCTTGCACTTATCTCTTCTGCAGAGAGCGGCTCACAGGATGCGATAAGCACCGCGTAGATGGAACTGCAGCCTTCTCCTAAGCCCCAGTTCATCATCATTACTTTCACGCGTCTGACAATACCCTCCATGAGGGTCTTATGTTTTGCGGATGTTACCATAATTATCATAAAAATCATATCCCTACTAATTGTTTTCGGTGGTATTCTACTTCGCCTCTATAACAACCGCAATTTAAAAGCAGAGGATTTATTCCTCTTCTTTCTCTTCTACCTACCTCGTGCTCTCATCAAATAATCCACTAACACCAGAGCAACCATCGCTTCCGCTACAGGAACTATTCTCGGGCATATGCAAGGGTCATGCCTACCTGTTATCTTTATTTCCACCTCCTCCATCTTCTCCAGGTCAACACTTCTTTGTGGCTTTGAAATGGAAGAAGTGGGCTTCACCGCTATTCTGCATGTTATCGGTTCTCCCGTTGAGATGCCACCTAAAATCCCACCTGCATTGTTTGTTCTCGTTCGTATCTTGCCTTCTTGTAGATACAATTCATCGTTCATCTCGCTTCCCTTCATCCTCGCCGCTTCAAAACCCGCGCCTATTTCCACTCCTTTCACCGCACCGATACTCATCAACGCCTTCGAAAGTTCTGCATCCAATTTGTCGAAGACCGGCTCGCCTAAGCCCGCGGGAACACCGAGCGCAATCACCTCCACAATGCCACCTACGCTATCTCCTTCCTCCTTCACCTCGGTTATTAACCTTTCCATTCTCCGCGCCGCTTCTAAATCTGCACACCTGACTGCATTGCTCTCCGCATTCCTCATTATCTCCTCGACTAACGGGGCTCCGCCCCGTTGACCCCGAAAACCCTGTAAGGGTTTACTCACGTTCCTCGCTCGTATTCCACCTACTTCTACGACGTGTCCAAGAATTTGGATAGCATGGCTCGCTAAAATCTTCTTTGCGATTGCACCTGCGGCAACTCGCGCAACAGTCTCTCGTCCTGAAGCTCTCCCACCACCTCGGTAGTCCCTTATCCCATACTTCAGCTGGTATGTGAGATCTGCTTGACCCGGTCTTGCGATATCTTTTAGAGATTCATAAGGACTCGAATCCACATCTTTATTCCACACGAGCATAGAGATAGGAGTGCCAAGCGTTTTACCTTCAAAGATGCCAGACAATATTTTCACCTCATCTGCTTCCTTCCTTGCTGTGGTTATTGCACTTACCCCGGGTTTCCTCCTATCCAATTCACGCTGTATATCCACTTCTGAGAGTTCAAGCCCTGCAGGACAGCCATCCACGACCACTCCCATCGCTTCTCCGTGCGACTCTCCCCAGGTGGTCACCTTGAATATCCTTCCAAAAGAATTGCCTGACATGGTGAACAAGGATTTATAAGCTGTTATTATTTATACCCTTTTTCTAACTCAAGAAAGTTTTTGACAGATTGAACGTATGAGAGAGGACTCTACTCCTCTTTTCATTTCAACTCTTCCCTCGCTATCACCATTCTCTGTATCTCTGAAGTGCCGACGGCAATGCTTAGTATCTTGGCATCTCTGTAATACCTTTCTGCAGGACAGCTCTTCGTGCAGCCATATCCCCCGTGTATTTGCACTGCGTTTATAGCAGCTCTCTGCGCAACCTCCGAGGCGTAAAGCTTTGCCATAGATGCTTCTTTCGTAAATTGCTCGCCTTTATCCGCAAGGTAAGCGGCTTTGTACGTGAGTAACCGTGCTGCTTCTACCTCCATAGCCATGTCTGCGAGCATGAACTGGACCGCTTGGAATTTGGCGATTGGCTGGGAAAACTGCTTTCTCTCCTTTGCATACCTCTTGGAGTCGTCAAGGCAGGCCTGAGCAATACCAACGCCAATGCTGCCCATTGCTATTCTATCCCTGTCCAGAGTTGCCAGAGCTATTCTCAGTCCGTCACCCTCGTTGCCAAGCCTGTTCTCCTCAGGAACTCTACAATCCGTGAACCGTAAGCCACCTACACTACAACCTCGCATACCCATCATATCTTCCATGTTCGCAAATGAGAATCCTTTTGCCCCTTTTTCCAGAATAAAAGCACTCATCCCCTCCTTCTTTTTGCTCTTATCCGTGTAGGCAAAAACCACGTAGATATCTGCGACAGCGGTATTGGTAATATACGCCTTTCTCCCATTCAACACATATTCATCGCCGTCATGAACCGCGGTTGTTTCAATAGAAGTCGGATCAGAACCTGCTGTAGGCTCTGTTAAAGCAAAGGCGCCTAATTTGGCACCTTCACATAAAGGTCTGAGATATCTCTCCTTCTGTTCCTCTGAACCCGCATAGTGGATGGGAAACATGGAGATGAGCCCTGCTGCGCCTAAGCATCCAATGCTTGCATTTCCTCGGGAAAGCTCCTCTACCATAACCATGTAGCTCATCAACGTTGCACCCCCACCGCCGTATTTTATCGGAAAAGGTAACCCAAAAAGGTTGAGTTCCGCCATTCTCTTCATGATATCCAAAGGAAACTTCCCTTTTTGGTCTATCTCAGCCGCTCGTGGCAGTACCTCCTTCTCTACAAACTCTCTCGCTATCTTCTGAACTGTTTTCTCTCCTTCTTTTAATTCAAAGTCCATTCTCCTCACCACAAACCTTTCTTTAAAAAAGAAAGCTTTACCAAAGAAACTATTATTTTTTGATAAAACTTTTTTCTAAAAAGTTTTAGCACAGGTTCTTTTTTAAAAGAAAGTGTTTTGAAAAAAGAAAAAGTGTAAGGAAATCTTTACCTAAGAAATCTTTTATTAGTGTGTTTATCTTAAATGAACGAGAAGAAAAAGGTTAGAGAGCGACGGATTTGCGCTCAGTAAGTTGAAAGAGGGGGTAAGCAAAACGAAGAAACCTTCTGTGAACATAGGGATGGTGGGACATGTCGATCACGGGAAAACAACGTTAGTTAATGCTCTATCTGGTGAATGGACGGACAGGCATAGCGAAGAGATAAAGAGAGGCATATCTATACGGCTCGGTTATGCGGATTCTACCTTCAGGAGATGTCCTATTTGCAAGGAGCCGGATTGTTATACCGTTGAAGAAATTTGCAAGCATTGCGGGGCAAAGACAGAGGAGCTGCGAACGGTTTCATTTGTTGATTCCCCGGGGCATGAAGCGTTAATGGCAACGATGCTCAGCGGCGCGGCAATAATGGATGGTGCTGTGCTTCTTATTGCGGCTTCCGAGCCATGCCCACAGCCGCAGACGGAAGAGCATCTGATGGCCTTGAGCATTGTGGGCATAGATAAAATCGTGATCGCACAGAACAAAATAGACCTCGTTTCGAGAGAGGAGGCAATAGAGCATTATAAACAAATAAAAGAGTTTGTTAAAGGAACAATTGCAGAAAACGTGCCTATTGTGCCTATCTCGGCGCAACAGTCCGCTAATCGGGATGTATTGATACAGAGCATAGAGAAAACGATACCCGCACCGCAACGTTCCTCTAATGAAACTGCGAGGATGTATATTGCACGCTCCTTCGATGTGAATAAACCCGGAACACCTATAAGGGAGCTCAAAGGCGGGGTAATCGGTGGTTCTATACTCACGGGGAGGATGAAAGAAGGTGATAAGCTAGAGATAAGACCTGGAAGGATGGTGACGACAGGAGGTAGGGAGAAATGGATACCGATAGAAACAGAGATAACCTCGATCATTGTAGGTGGGGAACGGGTAAAGGAGGTGACTCCAGGCGGACTCGTGGGTATTGGTACGAAATTGGACCCGTACATGACGAAAGAGGACTCTTTAGTGGGACAGTGTGCAGGGCAACCTGGTACTTTACCCCCAACATGGAATGAACTGACGATAGAATTTCATTTGTTCAAGCGTGCGGTTGGTGTAGCAAAAGAAGTGGAGGTCCCACCGATAAAAGTGGGTGAGTATATCATGTTAAGTGCAGGAACTGCGATTACGATAGGTGAGGTGAAGAGGGTGACGAAGAAGACCATTGAGGTAAAACTGAGCAGACCGGTATGTGCAGAAAAAGGCTCTCGCGTGGCAATCGGGAGAAAGATACATGAGAGATGGCATTTAATAGGTGCGGGTGTTATACTGTGAGTTTTACGTACTTCTCATGATTTAAATTGTAACTATGCGGCGTTACTTACTATCCTGTTACCCTATCGTAACGCTCACTTTTCTTGAAACATCAAGCCCTCGCGGGATATCCAACTGTGCTCGCACATGCCATGAGACAGATACACTTTGAGAAGTTCCAGAAAAAGCCTGTATTGTTTTTAGTACCGTTCCAACCGTACCTTCGGGCAGGTTAACTTGACCAAGAGCAACGTTTTTAAGGTCTTCTGGGATTTTAATTTGGAATGCGTATTCTCCCTCGTGGTAATCTTTCTCGCCATCCAAAGGAATCTTGAAATGATAAATCTGGCTCTTTTCTGTTCTCGTTTCTCGGCTCGTTCCGCCAGCTAAAATACCTCCGCCCGATCGCGTTGTGACCGTTTGTTCCCCTATCAAGCAAACATTTAATCCCCGCGCATGAATCGGTTTCTTGAGTTTTAAATTGATTGCCCCACCGATTGTTTCACCAGGTTGATAGTTGTACTTTTCCAGAAATACTTCAATTCTTCCTTTTCCAAGACCTAATACCATCTCAACTCGCCACCTCCTTCAATTCCCCTTCCCTTTCTTCTTTTTTCTTACCCAAAATACCCAAAGAGACCGTAGGTCTCGTGCCATTTACTACATTTCCAGTAATTCCATCAACGCCCGCGATTCTATATACACCCCGGTGTTCGTAGGTCACAAACCATATTGGTATATGCACAAGTTCGTCCTCACCGGATGTTGTATTGAGATCTAATGCATGTATAGTATCGTATTGATGCGAGATCTCCCTTCTTACCTGCTCCCTGGCGAGTTGATCAGCTCTTGCTTTTGCTTCGTCTTCCAACATATCACCACTGAGTATCTCCGCATCAACAGGTATTTTACTGATTACAAATACTTCCTTCTCCTCCACGGGTATTTGATATTGATTCAAATCTATATCGCTTGCTCTCCTCGCGAGCATAAGTTCGTAATACTGTTTGCTTATTTCTCCCCTTGCCTGACCAGATTGTCCTCCAGTAGACATATCGTGAAGCACAGCACCGCCAATCATTATATTAACTCCTTTTGAATCCTTGCCACCAGAACTTATTGCCTTTCCCGCACCTGCGGCGATAGCGGCTATCGCAGCACCTTTAACGGCTAATTTACCAAGACCTTTGAGAAATCCCTTTTTATCTTTCTCCTTCCAGCCATCGCGCATTTGCCGCATATCAGCAGTGTAACCTCCAGAACTGGAAGCTGAATAACTACCTGTTACAAATACCGGTATAGTCCAAACTGGCACGTATTTTAGACTTACCTCGGTAATTGCAGCTTCTTTTGATACTCCGACCCTGAAAATACCGGAATCCATCCACCTCTTTGCCACATCCACAGCGTTTTCATGCGGTATTTTATTGAGCAACATGCTGTGCTTGGAAATAAGTTTCGCTACCTCGCCGCTTATTGTCATACTCGAGCCACAATACTCACAGGTAACTAAAGTAGCTCCATAGCCGATCTTGAGCGGTGCACCACAACTTTCACACAGTATCGGTTTCTCTTTTTCTACACCACCAGACGTAGCCATTCTTATCCCTTCCCTCATTATTCTATTTTTTGCCCACATTCAGGGCAGAATTTAACGCCAGGCGCTAATTCTGCATTACACTTGGGACAGTTAGTTATCAAGTTTTCACCACAATTAGGACAGAACTTCGAGCCTAATTTCACCTCTGCATTGCACCTGGGGCAGACGGTCATCTCCGGCGCAGTGAATCTTGTGCCACAGTTAGGGCAGAATTTTGTCCCTTCCGGCACTTCGATATTACACTTGGGACACTTAACCGTGGGTCGTGGTGGTGCAGGCGGTGCTTGCGCTGGCTGTTGCATAGCTTGAGCCATTGCCGTGCCTATGCCCATACCCACACCGGCGCCAGCACCTAAGCCTGCCATTGCGCCTGTAGCGCCTCCTTCACCAGTCGCAGCACCGACACCAACGCCTTCTACCGCCCTACCTGTCTGATACTGCATATAGCCAACGCCGAGCGCGCCCATCGCACCCCTTTTATCAATAGCCTCTTGCACTTCCTTAGGTAAGTTAATATTTAAACCAGCGATTTTGGTGATCTTTATCCCATATCTTTCCGCACTATCTGATACTTTACTCAGAACAATCTGCTCGATCTCCTGTAAGTAGGCTGGCATATCAACCACAGCCATGTTCTTATCTCGTTTCAGCTCGCCGAGCGCATCATTAATACACATTACCAGCTGCGCTTTCATCCATTCGATAACCTTATCGCTCGATGACATCACTTCGGTGCCTACGAACTGCGTTATGAAAACCAACGGGTCTATCACTTTATATGCGAAATCACCGAAGATACGAATTCTAACAAGCCCAAAATCAGAATCTCTAAAAGCAAGTGGTTCCGCAGTGCCGAATTTACCCCTCAGTTCTCGCCTTTGTAGATAGTAAATCTCACCCAGCTGCTGGATACCTGTGAGTGCTGCTGCAAGTTTACCCAGCACCGGGACATTTTCAGTGGTCATCGCAAATCTACCGGGTCTGTCAAATACGTGCATCGCTTTACCATCTCTGAAGAAGACCGCATACTCATCCTCTCTCACCACCACATTATCGTTCCACTGGATATTTCGGGGGATTCGATACATTACATTCTCACTCTTCTGTGTATCTTCCCAGTGAAAGGTTGCTCTCGCATCTGCTTTTGGTATGTCGCTCTTTCTAAATAGTAAAGGCATTTTAGTTCACCTCACACTCCCACTCCACTAATTATCTCAAATCGTTTATCAAAAGTCGCATTCAAATCTTGAACGATGTTATTAACTGCACGCATGAGTGTTGGCACTTCGCGTTTATTCCCGGCAAGTATGACGCCTTGCAGTTCTTCAACTTTCGATTTTATCGTAGCAATATCACGGAGCAGTTGCAAATCCCATTCATAAAGTCTATTCAACTCCTCTCCTTCTATTCGAATACCTGCGGATATCCCACTATAACCTTGCTCGGCATGCCGCACACGGCTCTCTGTTTTTTGCATACTATTAACGACTCGTGCTGCATCTTCAAGAAATTCCAATTCTAACTTTTTGACCAGATCCTGCCTGCACTGCTCGACCTGCGCACCAATGCCTTTCAATCTATCTGCTAATTGAGCTCTTAATAAACTATCTGCTATTCTGAGGTCTTCCCGTTCCCTGTAACCTCTGAAGCCGGGGATTGCAAGCTCTAATTTTTTTAGTAAACCCCTGTCTTCTTCTACCTTTTTACGTAAATCTACACCCATATTACATTCCTCTTCTCGCTTTTGCTAACCCGTAGCCAATAACTTCCGCACTAACCAACATAATGATTATAACTACTGAAGTATAAAAGGATATGAGCTTGAATGCAAAAGTACTTAAGCATCCAAATATTATCACGAGCCCAGAACCGAATCCTGTAAGAGCGGATAACCTTTTGCTTGAAGGTGAAACTCTCACACAGCCCAGCACAATGAGTACAAAGCCAACAGAAAACAGCCATAGCGTAAACGCTTGTAAAAGAGTTAATAGTCTAAGAATAGATAACATTGCAAAAATACCCAAAAGCATCCCTGCACTACCATATCCAGCATAGTAAATAATTTCTGATTTATTCATATATAATCAAATCTTTTTCCTCTACTGCTCGATGGTTCCCCAGCTAATCGCGTGAAAACACAATCGTTCCATCCGAGACATCAGCCTTGATCGTATCGCCTTCACGGAACTCGCCATCCAAAATTTTCATCGATAAGGGGTCTTCTATCATCCGTTGAATTGTTCGTTTTACCGGTCGTGCCCCAAATACCGGGTCGAATCCTTTACTTGCTATTAATTCCTTTACGCCGTCACTCGCTGAAATGGTAATTTTCTTCTCGGCAAGTCTCTCTTGCAGATACCGGAGTTGAATCTCCACAACCTTCTTTATTTCCTCCATGCCCAACGGATTGAATATGACCGTCTCATCTATGCGATTCAAGAATTCAGGTCTGAAGTTCATTTTCAGCACTTCCATCACCTTATCCGCCAATTCCTTGCCTTTCAATTCCTGTATGAATGGGGTTGCGATATTGGAAGTCATAATAATGACGGTGTTTCTGAAGTTCACGGTTCTCCCATGACCATCAGTGAGACGACCATCGTCCAAGATCTGAAGCAGCAGATTGAAGACATCAGTGTGTGCCTTCTCGATTTCATCAAAGAGGATTACGGTATACTGTCTTCTTCGCACGGCTTCGGTTAAGAATCCGCCCTCCTCGTACCCCACGTATCCAGGCGGTGCACCGATGAGTCGTGCAATTGAGTGCCGCTCCATGAACTCAGACATGTCCATACGCACCATCGCTCGTTCATCATCAAAGAGAAATTCTGCGAGTGCCTTTGCGAGTTCTGTCTTCCCGACGCCTGTTGGACCCAGGAATATGAATGACCCGATGGGTCTGTTCGGATCGCTGAGCCCTGCTCGTCCCCTTCTAATCGCGTTGGATATCAAAGAGATCGCTTTATCCTGACCCACAACGCGCTGTTTCAATCGTTCTTCCATGTGAAGCAGTTTCTCAGTCTCGCCTTCCAACATCTTCGAGGCTGGTACTCCAGACCATTTCGCAATCACCTCTGCAACGTCCTCTTCATCAACCTCTTCTTTGAGCATCATCTGATCCTTCTGCAGCTCTTGCAATCTTTTATTCTGTGTATTCAGATCATTTTGCAGTTCGACCAGCGTTCCATATCGAATTTGCGCCACGCGTTCTAAATCACCACTGCGCTCAGCCTGCTGTTCTTCTAACTTCGCCTGGTCAATCTTCGCTTTGATCTCCCTTGTCCTCTGTATTATCTCCTTCTCATTCTGCCATCTCGCTTTGAGCTGGTCGCTTTTTTCCTTTAATACTGCCAGTTCCTTTCTGAGCTTTTCAAGCCGCTCCTTCGATTCTTTATCTTTCTCACGCTTCAAAGCCTGTTCCTCGATCTCCATTTGCCTGATTTTTCGTTCTACCTCGTCAATCTCAGCGGGCATGCTATCAATCTCCGTTCTCAACTTCGAAGCGGCTTCGTCAATGGCATCAATCGCTTTGTCCGGCAGGAATCGATCAGTGATATATCTGCTGGAAAGCGTGGCGGCAGCAATTAGCGCGGAATCCTGAATCCTCACGCCGTGATGCAGTTCGTATCGCTCCTTTAATCCGCGCAGAATCGAGATCGTATCTTCTACTGATGGTTCACGGACTGTAATAGGCTGGAATCTCCGTTCCAAGGCAGCATCCTTCTCGATATATCTGCGATATTCATCGGTGGTGGTAGCACCCACACATCTGAGTTCTCCACGTGCAAGTGCGGGCTTGAGCATGTTAGAGGCGTCTATCGCACCCTCAGCCGCACCTGCTCCGACAACCGTGTGTAATTCATCAATAAAGAGTACAATCTGACCGGCAGCTGTATCAATCTCCTTTAATACTGCCTTAAGTCGGTCTTCAAACTCACCCCTGAACTTCGTCCCGGCAATTAATGCCCCCATATCGAGGGCTACCACACGCTTATCCTTCAAAGTCTCGGGAACATCGCCGTTTACAATCCGCTGTGCCAAACCCTCAACGATCGCGGTCTTTCCCACACCTGCCTCTCCTATAAGTACGGGATTGTTCTTCGTTCTTCGTGATAAGACTTGCATAACCCTACGGATTTCATCATTTCGACCAATTACCGGGTCGAGCTTCCCTTTACGAGCGAGCTCTGTCAAATCACGGGTGTATCGTTCGAGCGCCTGATACTTCTCCTCCGGAGTTTGATCTACTATCCGCTGCTGACCACGAATACTTCTCAAGGCTTCGTATATCCTATCCTTTGTCACTCCCATTCCCTTAAGGATTTGCGGTGATGAGGGCTCATCCTCTTCTGCAATCGCAAGGAGCATGTGCTCGGTGCTCATATATTCATCCTTCATCGCTTGTGCTTCTTTCCAAGCATTCTCCAGCGTCTTATTCAATCGTGGCGTTATGTAAATCTGGTCGATTCCACCGCCTCCATATACTTCGGGTAAGGAACTTAAATTAGCATCGAGGCGTGATTTGAGCTGGCCAACATCAACGCCTATTTTCTGCAATATCGGGACAATTATACCTTCCGATTGTTCAACCAGAGCTAACAAGAGGTGTTCTACATCTATCTGCTGATGATTATACTTATCAGCGATATTCTTTGCTTCCTGAAGTGCCTCTTGCGCCTTTAAAGTCAGTTTGTCAAGCCTCATAGGGTCATCACTCTACGACACTCTATAATATATATACCTAAGAATGGTATAAATAATTATACAGCAAATGGTCTGAAATCGGTCTATTTTGAGTGCTCTATAAAGAATCTGAACTTATTAGAGTTAGTAAAGCTCTTCTTCCTGGGAAACTGTTTGTGCTCATAAATGGTCTGCCATTTTATTTCAACACATCTAACAGAGCAACCCTCTCTAACACCAACATCTTTACCTTCTCCTCGCCTACCGCATTTACTTCGTCTTCCGTTATGTTATAAAACTCCTTTATTCTCTCTTTTTTATTCGAATTAGATAATTCTGATTCCAATTCCCGTATTGGCACTTCCTCTATTCCTATCTTCCTCTTCACTTCCTCAGCAACGACCTCTAAATCTTTTTCGCCCCTTTCGTCCACAATAACAATTGCAACTTTTTTCTCACCTTCTGTCACACCCATCCTCAGAGCTCTTTCTATCTGCCTCCTTCCCGACGCATATAAAAGAATCTCCAACCCTAAATCGCTTGTTATACTCCTTTTCCTCTTCAAAGCTCTTATCGCCTTTTCCACTGCGGATTTTATATGCTCCTCCCCCGCTATTAACTCTGCATCCATGGCTTGTATCGTAACAGCGTATTTATGCGCGATGGCTTTCAATCGAGAAAGAAAAACGTCTACATCTGATATACTGACGTTACCCGCAACTATTGTGCAGTTGAATTTTTGCTCATCTTCTTGCTTTTTGCCTTCGCTATCAAGCATATTTGCTATCTCTCTCTGAATCCATTATCTACATCAAAAGCTTATATACATACCTCAAAAAGCTAAAGCTTATTTCACCGGAAAAACAGTATTGCGTGAGCAATCGCGGGACAGAAAAGCCATAGATGAAATCAAATTTTGGGTATAAAAAAATAAAACGTGCTTCCTTCCCCAAGTTTGCTTTCGACCCA